>CAZEAA010000341.1:0-6780 GCA_964510015.1 uncultured Sandaracinaceae bacterium | reverse complement strand
ACCACCTCTGACTTGTGACGAGTCGATAGACGTAGTCGTTGACCGCGACGGCGACGAACCCGCGATAGCCTACTGGCCGCCGGCCGCCGGCAACCCGCTCAGCTCACTGCGCGCGTCCGCCGCCTGTTCCGACTCCGGGTACCCTGCCACCAGCTCTTCGAAGGCCTGGCGGGCGCGCTCTGGCTCTTCGGTGTCGAGGAACGTGCGGCCCAGCAGCAGCAGCGCGCGCGGCTCCACGCCGCTGCCGTGGTAGGTGGCGAGCAGCGTCTGGATGCGCGCGATGGTGGCGCGGTAGGCCCGGCGGGTTCGGTAGAACTCGGCGACGTAGAGCTCGTGCTCGGCCATGAGCGCCAGGCAGCGCTGCTCCATGCGGCGTGCCTCGGGCACGCGCGCGTCTTCCGGGAAGTCCAGGATGAAGCGGCGCAGCTGGCTCAGCGCGTCTCGTGTGGCGCCCTGGTCGCGCTCCCACGAGGGCGGCACCAGGAACCAGTCGCTCGGGATCTGCGCGTAGTAGCTCTCGGCGATGCGGTAGCGCGCGTAGACCACCTCCACGTGGGAGGGGCGGAAGCGCACGAACTCGCGGTAGCCCGCGATGGCTTCGGCGTAGGCCTTCGTCTCGAACTTGCAGTCCGCGATGCGCAGCTCGGCCAGAGCGGCGAAGCGGCTGAAGCGGTACTGACCGCGCACCGTGGTGAACAGCGGCTCGGCCTCGAGGCAGTCCCCGTCGCGGAACTCGGCCAGGGCCTCGTCGTAGGCCACGCGCGCCTCGTCGGCGCTGTCTCCGCCGCTGCTCTCTTCGCCTTCCAGCGTGACCTGGCTCGAGGTGCTGGTGCTGCCGCCCGTGCACGCCGTGAGCATGCCGATCGCGACGAGCGCGAGGAGGGGGCGGAGGCTCTGGGGCAAAACCATGCCGGCTTCGTAGCGCCCTACGGGATTTGGCACAAGTGCCGGACGATGGCTCACGGCGCGTCGGTGATGCTCGCGATGATCGGCGCCAAGAACTCCGCGTCGCTCCAGTCGCTCGGCGGCCAGGTGCCGCGGCTTGGGATGATCATGTCGCTCGGGTAGCGGCCGAAGAGGGCGGGGTCGGCCACGGTCTCACCCAGGTAGGGCGCGTACCAGCCGTTGCGCACCACCACCAGCTCGAGGCTGGGGATGACGTAGATGTACTGCCCGTCGTGGCCGATGGCGGCGTACATGTCCTCGGGCACACCCGCCTGCGTGCGGCCCTCGAGCCACCACTGGTAGCCGTAGCCCTCGTAGGAGCGCGAGGGCGAGGTGGACTCGGCCACCCACTCTTCGGACAGGATGCGCCGGCCGCCGAGCCGTCCACCGTTCAGGAACAGCTGACCGAAGCGCGCGAAGTCGCGGCTGGGCATGTCCACGCAGCAGAAGGTCAGCGTGTCGCCCGAGGTGTCGCGCCACCACGCGCCGTCGGACACGCCCATGGGTCCGAAGAGGTGCTCTTGCGCGTACTCGCCGGCCGACATGCCGGTGGCCACCGAGAGGACGCGCGAGAGCAGCATGGTGTCGCCGCTCGAGTAGTTGAAGTGCGTGCCCGGCGGTGACGTGACCTCGTTGTCGAGCACCACGCTCAGCAGCGAGCCGCTGGTGTCGAGCACCATCTCGATGATGTCCGAATCCGTGGTGGACGCGGAGTCGTAGTCCTCGTTCCACTCGAGGCCCGAGGCCATCTCGAGCACGTCGCGCAGCACCATGTCTTCTTTGTCGGTGCCCTCCCACTCGGGGATGTACGTGGTCATCGGCTCGTCGATGGACGGGATCTCGCCGCGCTCGAGCGCGATGCCCACGAGAGCGCTCGTGAAGCTCTTGGCCATGGACCAGCTGGCCCCGCGGCTGCTCGCGTTGCGCCGCGGGTCGTACCACTCGGCCACGATGGTGCCGCGCCGAACCACCACCACGGCTTGCGTGTTGCGGCTCGGGACGAAGGCATACGTGCGCGCGCCCTCGAGCACGGCCGAGTCCATGCCCACGTCTTCGGGCGCGCCCTCGGCGAACTCGAAGGGGGCGTCGCTGCTGGCGCACGAGCCGAGCAGGGCCGCAGCGAGCGCGGCGGTGACCGGCGCGAGGGCGCGTGGGGGCCGACGGAGAGGGCGCGACGCGGGCGAGAGTGCGAGCATGCAGGAAGCGTAGTCCAAGTTCCGGGCCGGGAGCACCACGTCGCTCCGAGCCGGACGGCGTCGCGCCCACGTGGGCGGCCCGGGCCGCGTGACATGGCGCGCGTGCGTGTCGTCCGCCCGCGAAACGATCACCCCGTGTCCACGGGGGGGACCCCCTCGGCCGGCCGTGCTACGCCGCTTGCCATGGCCCAGCACGCCTCCGCTTCCCACACCGTTCGAGTGTCCCTCGCTCTGCTGCTCGCGCTCGGCTGCACGCGCGAGAGCGTGCCGGCGGCCAGCACCGCGCCGGTCACGCAGGCGGCGCCGCCCACCACCGGCGAGCCCGACACGACCGGCGGTGACGCGCCCGTCGAGCCCACGACCGCCGTCGCGGAGCAGGAGCCACAGGAGCCCCCACCGAGCCCCGAGCCCGCAGAGGAGCCGCCGCCCCCCGAGCCGGTCGACATGACCCCGGCGGCCGCGCCTGCCTTGTGTGCCTCGCTGGTGGGCGAGCCCGACACCCTCCGGCGCAGCGAGTTCAAGCGTGGCGGCGTCACGCTGCCCAACGACTCGCGCGCGGACGTGCTCGAGTGCGAGTACCTCGATCCCACGAGCGGGGAGGTGGTCGCCGCCTTCCTCGTCATCCGCACGGCGGGAGCGGATTACGTCACCACCGAGGACCTCGGCCAGGCGTACGAGGTCCCGGGCATGACCGCCGCCTAGCGACTGGGCCGGATCGAGCGGGTGGCCACGGGCGTGCGCATCCGCGTGACGGGCACGGACACCTTCTACCCCGAGACGGGCGACCCCGACTCCTCCGGCCGCGCCGAGGTGGAGAGCTCGCGTGTGGTCGTCACATGCACGCTCGACGCCGAGTACGGCTCCTACGACTGCGAGCGACAGTGAGCGCTCACAGGCCGCGCAGCTTCGCCTCGATCGCAGCCCGCGACTCGGCCGGCGCCGTGCGCAGCGCCTCCGTGAAGTAGGTGCGCGCGCGCGTGCGGTCGTTGCGGGCCAGCATGACGTCGCCGTACAGGTCGAGCGCGCCCCAGTGCCCCGGACGCCGCTCGAGCGCGAGGTCGAGGTAGGCCGTGGCGAACAGCGTGCGGCCCAGGCGCACCGCGAGGCGCGCGCCAGAGAGCAGCGGCGTCGGGTCGCTGGGGCTCATGTCGGCGGCCGCGCGGTACTGCTCGAGGGCCTCCTCGTAGCGCTCGGTGGCTGCGAACAGATCCGCGAGCGCCGTGGCCGTCGGCGCGTCGTTGGGCACCAGCTGCAGCGCGCGACGGAAGCTCGCCTCGGCGGCCTCGCGCTCGCCCTGCGCCACTTGCACCAGGCCAAGTACGGCGTGCGCAGGCGCCAGCTCGGGGTCCAGCGCGAGCGCTCGGGTGAGCGCGGCCCGCGCCTCCGCGTGGTGGCCAGCCAGCTGCTCCGCGCGGCCCAGGTCGGCCTGCGCCGCGGCCCAGTCGGGGTACCCCTCGGCGGCGGCGCGCAGCAGCGGCAGCCCCTCCGCGGGCGGGAGGAGCTGTCCGAGCGCACGCTGCACGGCGGGCCAGCTGCCCTCGAGGCGTTGGGCCTCGCGCAGGGACGCGATGGCTTCATCGCGTCGGTTGGTGGCCGCGTAGAGCAGGCCCATCCCGAGGTGCGGCGCCGCCGACGTGGGGTCCAGCTCGGCCGCGCGGCGATACGCCCGGAGCGCTTGCTCGGTGTCCGCGCGGAAGCGGTGCGCGTCGCCCAGCGCCAGGTGCGCCTGCGGCAGGTTCGGCATCTCGGCGAGCGCGAGCTCCAGCTCCTCGAAGGCGCGCGCGCTGCGCTGCCCCACCAGGAACGCCTGCGCGCGGCAGACGCGCGACCACGCCGAGTTCTGCTCGGTGGCCGTCTCGACGGCCGTGCATGCGCGCCGCGCGGCGTTCCACTCACCCGTGGCGAACGTGGCCTCGGCCACCTCCAGCAGCGCGCTCGGGTCGTTGCGCGACAGCCGCGCGGCCACCTTGAACTCGCGCTCGGCGTTGCGGAACTGACCTGCGCGGAGCAGCGCGCGCGCATAGGCGCGGTGCGGGGCGGCCTCGGTGCGCGCTCGCCGCGCCGCGCGCTGGAGCTCGGGGAGCAGCGGCGCCTGCGCATGGGCCGCGGCGGCGTCCACGACGAGCGCGCCCGAGAGAGCGAGAGCGAGGAGAGCAACGTGGGTGGGTCGCATCGGGTCCGGTCCAGCAGAGGAGTGGAGGTGCGTGCGTCACCCCTGACGCAGGCCATCCACCGACATGTGTGTCCCAGCAATATGCCCGCTGCTAGCTAGCTTGCAACATTCCGCCCCGATTGGGCGCGGCCGGCCAGCCGTTGCTCGCGGCGCTCCCGCGCGGCCTGCTCGAGGGCGCGCTCTTCGTCGGTGGTCAGCAGCAGCTTGGGCACCGGCTGCGTGCGGCCGTCCACCACGTTCACGAACGTGAGGAAGGACTCCACACACACGGTGCGCTCCTGCGTGCGGCGGTCCTCGCGCTCCACGCGCACGCCCACCTCCATGGACGAGCCGAACGCCGCGTTCACGCGGGCCGTCAGCCGCACCACGTCGCCCAGCCGGATGGGCGCGTGGAACTCCATCGCGTCGATGCGCGCGGTCACGGCCACCTCGCCGCAGTGACGCTGGGCGGAGATGGCGGCGCAGATGTCCACCCAGCTCATGATCACGCCGCCGAACGCGGTGCCCACCACGTTGGTGTGCTGCGGCAGCACCATCTCGGTCATCTCGGTGAAGGAGTCACTGGGCGGGCGGCTCGCGGGGAGCACGAAAGCGTCGGTCATGCGCTCAGGAGAGCACGCCGGCGAAGGTCAGCCCAGCCGCCACCAACAGCAACACGGCCAGGCCCACGAACCCTCGCGCGGCGGCCTGCATCGTGCGGCTCGCGCCGACCTGACCCCGCTGGTAGTCGGCGAGTGACCCGCTGGTGACCTCCAGCTGGAAGCGGGATGAAGAGCCGAGCGTGCGCTTGCCCCCGCTCTCGCTCACTTCACCGATCACCAGCGCTTCGTCACCGGGCGAGACCTGCTGGTACGTCAGGCGCAGCACGCCCGACTGGAGCGGCCCCGGGATCTCGGCGCCGTGGGCCTCCACGTAGCGCCGCTCGGCATCGGACCAGCCAGCGGCCGTCCAGTCGTCCGCGCCCCACTCGCTGTCGCGCCACTCCGCCTCACGTGTGACCGCATGGCCGCGTGGATGCACCAGCGCACCGGCGAGGTCGAGCTTCGCGCTGTCGGCTCCCTCGCCCAGCTGCGTGGCCACGTGCTTGCGCTCTTGATGCAGGGTCTCGATGGGCTGCACCTTGCCGCCGGCCGTGCCCTCGCGCGTGAGCTGCGCCTCCACGTACAGCACGGGCTTCCCGTCGATGGGCGAGGCGAGCGGCTCATCCACCGCTTCGAGGGTCCCGCGAGCGGCATTCACTTCACCGGTCACCAAGCGACCCACGGAGCGCTCTTCGAGGCCCATCACGCGCTGTGTGCGGATGCGCGCATCGCCGCGCTGCATGTAGCCCAGGATCCAGGCAAAAAAGAGCGCCATCAGGGCCCCGAAGACCCACAGCGCGACGGCCACGGTCATGCTGCACCTCGTCGTTGGTCGTGCAGGGCACGCGCTTGCAAGACCAGGGCCTGCACCTCGCGCTGGGCCCGCGCGGCGAGGTCCGCGCTCTTGCCGTCGGCCGGGAACGGCTCGCCCACGCACACCACCACGCGGGTGCGCGGCCGCGCGGCGATGCGCTCGAGGTGCTCGATGAACGGCGTGTGGAAGTACTCCACCCCCGCGTCCGCGTCGAAGGCCAGGCCCACCGGCACGATGTCCACCGGCAGCCCGCGCGCAGCAGCAAAGGCGCCCGGCGAGAAGGGCCGCACCTCGTCGCCGATGTACGTGGTGCCCTCGGGGTACACGCTGACCGTCTCGCCCGCGTCGAGCGCGCGGCGGATGGCCCGAATGGCCCGCGCGCCGCTGTGCCCGCTCTCACGGTCCACGAAGATGGTGCGGCCCTCGCGCGCCAGCGTCCCGATGATGGGCCAGCTGCCGAGGTCGCCGCGCGACAACATCAGGCCACCGAAGTGCGCCATCATCACGCCGATGTCGAAGGCCGTGCGGTGGTTGGCCACCACCAAGCGCGCGCGGGTGGCCGGCGGCAGCGGGTTCTCGCCCACCAGCTCCACGCCGAAGATGGCCAGCAGGCGCCTACTCACGCGCGCCTTGGTGCGCACGCGGACGCTCTCACGTGCCGCCTCATCGGGGCCGGCGAGCGCCAGCTCGAGCTGCAGCCGCCCCAGGGTCCACGACAAGAACCCCGCGAACATCGCGAGGCGCCGCTTCACGCGCAGGGTCTCGAGCGGGGTCCGTGGCGGGAGGACCACGGGGTCGGTCGATGTCTGCGTGTCGGCCACCATGGCCGGCAGGATACTCGGCGCGACCAGTGGGCGCGATCGGTGTTCTGGTTAAGTGAGTGGGGCACCCACCGCTGAAGCGCTTCAGCGGTGGGTGCCCACATCACCTTCCGGCATTCAGCCGCGGCTACCGAGCACAGCCTCGACAGCCTGCGCCGCGCTCTGACACGCGCCCTCCATCGTCGTGGTCCAGTCCGTGCGGGTCCAGTCGCCCGCGATGGCGAGGCCCTGCACGCTGGTGCGCTGCTCC
>CAZEAA010000340.1:0-6782 GCA_964510015.1 uncultured Sandaracinaceae bacterium | reverse complement strand
CGTTGCGCCCACGAAAAAGGGACCCCCGCAGGGGTCCCTCGTTCGTCCAGAGGCGCCTGAGCTCAGTCGAGCGCCATGGGGCTCGGCGTCACGGGGGGGAGACGCACGCGTTGCCGGTGTCGACGCGCACCGCGCCAACCGTCCCGTTGCTGGCGGCCGTGGGACCCGTGCCCGCCGTCAGGGTGACCGCGCCGGTGACCGACGACGCTGCGCCGACGGACAGGATGGCGACGTCCTCGGCGTTGCCGCCCTGCGTGGAGCCGACGCCGCCCGAGGCGGTGAACGCCGCCGCGAAGCGCACGGGCGCACCGAAGAAGCTGGAGCCCGGGAAGTAACCGCCCACGCCGCTCTCGCCTTCGCCGCCGACGGCTTGAATCGTGCCGGAGACGTCCACGCCGCCGCGCGCCGTCGCCAGGTACAGCCCGCCCGAGCGCTCACCCGAGCCGGTCGCTCCGTCGCCACCGTTCAGCGTGATGGTGCCACCCACGCGGATGCCGGTCGTCACGATGTTCGGACCGCAGCCGTCGCTGGCAGCGATGTCCCCGCCATGACCGCCGCTGCCCCCGTCTCCGCCACGGAGGTCTATGGTGCCCGTGACCACGAAGCTCTCCTCCGACGCGCTGCCGCGCACCACGTAGTTGGTGTCGGGGTCGAAGTAGATGCTGCCACCGGGGCCGCCGCTGCCCGTCCCGCCGGCTCCGCCGACGGAAGAGACGTTGGTGTACACGAAGAGACCCATGCCCCCGTTCGTGCCGTCCATGTCGGGCGAGAAGTCGATGTCGCCGCCGCTGCCACCGCCGCTGCTGCCGTCACCGCCGTCGAGCAACGCCGAGGCGTAGCCGAGGAAGCGCGTCCCCGAGCCCAAGGAGCCCTGGTTGAACGCGGTGATGTTCCCGCCATTGCCGCCTTCCGTCTCGCCGTCGCCGCCGAAGGTCGTGATGGTGCCCGAGAACGAGTACACCGAAACGGCCTCGACCGACTCGAAGTAGGCGCCGGGGCGCACCTCGACGTTCCCGCCGTCGCCGCCCGCGGCGTTCTCGGACGACCCACCCCGCGTGTCGATCGACCCGCTCGAGGAGACCGAGCCCGACTGCACCGCGATGAAGGTGATGGGGCCGCCGTCGCCGGCGCGGCACACCTCGTCGCACGAACCCGCCTCGTTGCCGCCGCGCGTGCGCAGGTCGCCGCTGTTCCGGAGCTCCACCGTCGAGGTGTAGACGCAGTCGTCGCCGAAGTTGATGTAGCCGCCCGTCCCCGCGATCCCGTTGGCGTCGCCGCCGTCCGTGGTGATGTCGGCGGAGTTGCAGATCAGGCGCGTCCGCGCCTCGTACTCCACGCTACCGCCGCCACCGCCGTTGCCGCTCGTGGCGTCGCCGCCCTGCGTGACGATGGTGCCTCCCGTGTAGATGGCGCCCCCCGCCTCGAAGTCGACATCGCCGCCCGAGCCACCCGACTCCGCCGAGTGCCCGCTGGTGTCGATGCTCCCGAGGGCGAGCAAGTCTTGGTCCGCGTCGAGGACCAAGTACCCGCTCTGGTCGGTCTCGCTGCCGCGGAGGTCGATGGAGGACGTGGCGGCGAACCGAACCTGGCGAGCGTAGATCTCGAGCGCTCCCTTGGCCCCCGAGGCGGCGACGGTGGTGACGGTGCCCGCCACGTCGACGTCGTTCTCGAAGCCGAGGCCCACGCCGTTGGTGGTGTAGACCGCGTTGTGCGGGAGGCTCAACGTCACGCCTGCCGCGACGCGGAGCCCCGTGACCCGCTGCGCCACCCCGTTGGTGTCGTCCCAGCGGTACATCCCCGAGTCGTTCAACCGCATGAAGACTTCGCCGTCGGCGAGGTTCGTCTCGTCCATCGGCGCCACGAGGGCCAACGTGGTGTTGCTCGTGATGTCCGCGGGCACGCTGCCGAGGCTGATGGTCAGCGTGGGCGGGGTGCACGACGCGTCGACGGCGCCCGTGTTCGCGATCATCAGGTGGCTGTCCACGAACTCGCGGCTCGAGTCCTCGCGGATGTCACCGGCCTGCGCGCCGCCACCGCTGCGGTTGGCACCACCGTGCGTGTCCAGCACGGCCGTGCCCGTGGGCCCGCTCGGCGGCGCGACCACCACCGTCATCGTCCCGTTGCAGTCGAGGAAGCTGGTGTCCACCTCGTCGTCCTCGAGGATGTCGTTGTCGGGGAGGCCCGTGCCGTCACCGTTGTCGAGGCCCACATCGAGCCGGCGTCCACCCGCTGGGCACGCGGCGTCGTTGAGCGGCAGCTCGACCGTGCGAACCAGGACGTTGTCCTCGCCGCCCACCATGTCGGTGCCGTTGCAGACGTACGACGTCGAGTCGACCTCGTCATCGTCGAGGTCGCCGTCGCGGTTGTCGTCCGCGCCCAGCTGCACGCGCACGCCTCCGGCCGGGCACGTGGGATCGCCCGCGGCGACCTCCGAGACCTCCGGGATCACGAGCGGTTGGTCGGCCACGGTGCCGCCGCCGCTGCCACATCCGGCGGCGACGAGGCAGAGCCCGACGAGCGAGGCTGGGATGGCTGAGAAGGGGGACCTGTAGAACAGGGCAGAATGGGGGTGACGTGTCATGGGAACTCCTGCCGCACACACTATAGGATTCCTGCGCTGGTATCTAGCGATGTGGGTGCCGGGCGAAGAAGTCGATCACCCGGGTGGCCACGCGCGCGGGTTGCTCCAGCTGGAGGAAGTGCCCGGCGGACGCGATCACGTCCTCCTCGAAGTCGGCTGCAAAGTAGCGCCGTTGACCGCGGGTGACGCCGACCCCGATGCAGCCGTCGTCCTCGCCGTGCAGGTAGAGGGTGGGGACCAGCAGGGGGCGCCTGAGCAGCCCCAGCACCGTGGGCAGATCGCGCAGGCGCGCCCCCATGGCGCCCGACTGCGGGCGATACCACGCGAGCGGCGCAGGCATGGACGCCTCGAAGCACTCCCGCAGCTCGGCGAAGTGCGTCTCGGGGAGCGAGTAGCCGGGCGACCAGCGGCGCCACAGCGTGCGGATGAACGCGTAGTCGTCGCGCGGGACCAGGGCGTTGGCCAGCGGCACCAGCTGGAAGAAGGCCATGTAGCGGCTGCGCCACAGCTGCGCCGGGTTGCCGAGGCCGTTCCGCACGAAGGCCTGGATGTGCGGCACCGCCATGGTGCTCGCCGCGCGGAAGCGCTCGGGGGCCCGGGCCAGCAAGACGTAGCTGACGGCCGCCCCCCAGTCGTGGCCCACCAGGTAGACCGGCTTGGTCGGCGAGAGCGCGTCGACCAGCGCGAGGATGCGATCGCTGAGCTCGAGGAAGTCCCCACGCTCGGGCGGCGGCGAGGGGTGATAGCCCGGCATGTACGGAGCCACCACTCGATAGCCCTGCTCGGCCAAGCGCAGGGCCAGCGGCTCCCAGCTCTGCGGGATGTCCGGGAAGCCGTGCAGCAAGAGGGCCAGCGGCGCCTCCGGGCGAGTGGTACCCCAGGTGAGGGCGTGCAGGCGCGCGGAGGGGATCTCGAGGGTCGACATGCGCGGCGGAGTGTACCCAGAAGGCGGCGTGCGCTCCGGGAAACTCGCCCGTCGTGATCAAGGCTCGAAGAAGATGGGGTTGGTCACGCCGAAGGGCATGCGCCCCGGGTGAACGGGCGCGAGGTCCGTGTCGCCGGCCGCCACCAGGACCACCCACGCCGGAGCGTCTCCGGTGGGCACGCTCACGTCGGCGTCGAAGCGGACGACCGGGTTCAGCGGGTCCGCGGTGGTCTCGTCCAGCGCGAGCGTCTCGATGAGCACGCCGTTCACGTAGACGCGCAGGGTGTCCACATCGACCCACTGTGGCGCCTGCACCATCACGCGCACCGTCTCGCTGGTCGCGGCGTTGCTCACCACGTCGCCCGGTCGCGCGCCGCTGCCGTGCGTGGCGCTCACGTGCACACCCCCGTTGACGACGCTGTGCCCGCCGGCCATCGCGTCGCGCAGCGGCGTGGGGCCCGTGCTGCGCAGGGCGGAGGTGGAGTCCATGTCCACGCGGGCGCAGGTGCGCGGGTAGCCGAGGGGGATGTCGTAGACCTGATGCGTGTCCGACGAACCCACGGCGAACTTGCGCTGCCCGCGGTTCAGGAACGCGAACCAGTCGTTCACCAGCTCCTCGTTCTCGTCGAAGCTGGAGTCGTTGAAGACCTCGATGAGGTCGAAGTCGTCGCTCCAGAAGTCGGGGTTGCCGGCCACGCCGGTGGACGAGTCGTAGGCCGCGGCCACGAAGAACCCGAGCAGGGCCGGCACGTCACGCGGGTGGTTCGCGATGATCAGCGGCGAGCTGCCGTCCACGTCGCGCGCGTGGATGTCGTCGAAGATCTCCTGCGGGGCGAGGTCCACCCAGTCCACCGCGCCGTTGTTGTGCGCGTCGTCGTCGATGGCGAGCGGGAACACGCCGAAGTGACCGTAGTCGAAGGTGGTCATCTCGAGCGACACCACGCCGAACAAGAACTCAGCGAGGCCGAGCTCGGCGATCAGCGGCTCGAAGTCGACCACCCACTCGTGGTCGGAGCGCAGCGGGACCTCGAGACCCTCGGCGGCCGCGGCGCGCACCTTGGTGGTGGCGTCGTCTTCGGCGTCGAACGAGCGGTTCGTGTGGATGTGGAAGTCACCGCAGAGCTCGTCGGAGGTGTCCACCACGTGCTCCAGGTCGGCCGTCACGGTGGTCGTCTCGCCGGCCTCCACCTGCACGTCGGTCGTGTACAGCTCGTACTCGTAGCCTCGCGACACCGTGACGCGGTACTCGCCCGGAGGCAGCGTGTAGCTCCCGTCGGTTAGCGTCTGGAACGCCAGCACCTGGAGCCCGCTCGGCGGCAGGTGCTCGCCCCAGCTGACGGGTGTCACGGGGGCCGGCGTGTCGAGCGGCTCGATGGCCACGCGCGCCGGCAGCACGTCGTCTTCGCCGGCCACGCGCGCCCCCACGGTGAGCGCGCCCATGGCCGTGAACGTGAGCGTGACGCTGCTGGCGTCGGCCGCGATGGCCACCGCCCCCGAGCGACCCTGCGCGTCTACGAAGGCCTCCGCGGAGTGCGCGCCCGTGGGCAGGTGCACCACGGTGTCGCCGCTCGCGTCCGTGATGCCGCGCGTCACGTACTCGTCGGCGGTGTTGCTCACGTGCACGCGCGCACCCACCACCGGCGCGCCCGACGACGACCGCACCGACACGGTGACGGGCCGCAGGGTCTCCCCGTTGGTGCGCGCCATCGCCTCGCGCAGACCGTCCCAGCCACGCTCGCCCACGTGCACGCGCGCGATCACCTCGGAGTGCACCGCGCAGGCCTCGAGCGAGTAGCCCGGCGCGCGGTAGAACTGGAGGTTGCTGACCGAGAGCAGCGTGTCGATGGACCCCGCCGGCGACTCCCACGCGTAGCTGGTGCCCACGTCGTCCACGAAGCCCAGGAACGGGAACGTGCCGGACGGCGTGTCGGCGCCCACCCCGGGCGCGAAGAGCGGCATGCGGTTGGCCTGCACCGCGAAGAGCGCGTTGCTCAGCACGGTGGCCACCTCGTTGCTGGCGTTGGCGGCGTGCACCGTGACCTCGGCGAACTCGGCCCCGGGCGCCAGCGAGAAGTCGTAGGCCACCTGCCAATCGGTGTGGTCGCCGCGCAGGAACAGCTCGAAGAGCACCGGCAACGCATCGAACTCGCGCATGGTGCCGACCACGCGCACCACGGCGGTCTGCCCGCGCCCGCCGCGGCGCATCACGGTCACGCTCTCGGGCTCCAGCACGAACATGCCCATGCTGGGGATCAGCTCGCCGAAGTCGGCCACGTCCACCAGCGCGCCGTCGCGGATGCGCCCGAGCCCCACCAGCATGCCGCCGGTCTCGACGAAGTGATCGGACGGGCGGTTGGCCTCGATGATCAGGCCGATGTGCTCGTTGGCCAGCACGAAGTCGCCGGCCTGATAGGTGTTCAGGCCGCGCGGATCGGGGGGCACCGCGTCGGCGGCGAGCACACCTGCGCGCGCTTCGTTCGAGCGCGAACCCAGCGGGTCGGCATGGCCCTCGGTGTCGCCCACCGCGAACGTGACCGGCCCTTCGCACGGGTTGCCCTCGGCGATCGGCAGCGGGCCCGGCGCATCGCTGCCACAGCCTGCGGTGGCGCCCGCCAACAACATGACGACCGAGAGCAAGACGAGGCCGCGCGTTCCGCGAGCCGAGGCGGAGAGGAGGTGCACCATGCGCGGAAGGGTATCAGGTTCGGCCGCGCGCCCGTGTGCTCAACGCGCGTAGGTGCGGTCCAGGTACTCGAGGATCGCCCGCGACTCGTAGAGCGACGTGCCGGTGTTGGGGTCGATCAGATACGGGACCTTGATCTCCCCACCGCGCGCCAAGAGCTTCTCGCGCTTGCCACCGGGCACGGGCTTGTACGGCTTGCCGAACGTGAGCGTCTTGCCCGCGGGACCGATGTCGGCGCGCTGCTCCTTGGCGAGGTTGTGCAGGTAGTACGCGAGCTCGAGCTCCGTGAGGCGCTCGCGCACCAGGCGGCTGAAGGGGCTCGACTCGAAGCTGTAGAGTTCGAGGTCCTGCTCGGCGTGGTTCGCCGGCGTGGCCGTGAGACCGCGACCCGCGCGGATGCGCGTGGCCAGCTTGGAGCTGGTGGACCCCGCCCGGTAGCGCAGCGGGATGGTCGGCTTCTTGGGACGATAGGTGGCGAAGAGGTGCAGCAGGATCGCGTCCTTGCCCGACACGACCCTGCCCGCTGCGCGGTCCTGCAGCAGCGGCACGCGCGCCCCTTCCCCGCCGAGCGCGACGAGCGCCGCGCGATGACG
>CAZEAA010000339.1:0-6817 GCA_964510015.1 uncultured Sandaracinaceae bacterium | reverse complement strand
GCGGTGAACAACGCGCTCGTCCCCAAGATCCTGGACTTCGGGATCTCGAAGGTGACCAAGTCGGGGGCCGTGGGCTCGGAGGCAGATGGTCGGCTGATCGTGGGGAGCCCTGCGTACATGTCGCCCGAGCAGATCCGCGCGCCGGGCGAGGTCGATCAGCGCACGGACGTGTGGGCGGTCGGCGTCCTGCTCTACGAGTGCTTGGCCGGCCGGCGGCCGTTCGACGCCACCTCGGTGTCGGAGCTCTTCGTCCAGATCTGCCGCGATGACCCGCCGCCGATCGACGACCTCGTGCCCGACCTCCCGCGGGCGCTGCGCGACCTGGTCATGGGGTGCCTGAACCGTCGGCCCGACCGGCGGCCGCAAGACGGAACGGTGCTGGCGCGCGCCCTCCACCGCGTCTCCTCGCGCTTGAGCGGCGTGCTCAGCGTTCCAGGCACCCTGAGCTCGCGGCCCCCGAAGCCGGTGGGCGGCCGACGCACCGACCGCCCGGCGGCGAATCACAACCTGGAGCCGACCGCGCCGGACCTCAGCGAGTACGGCGCCTTCCAGGTGCCCGACGAGCTGCGCCTCGACTTCGGCGACCTCGGTGCCCTCGACACGCCGGCGAGCATCGCGAGCGCGGTGGCCCAGGTGGCCGCCGATCGCAGCTCGAACCCGGGGCGCGCATCCATGCCCGGAGACGCGCCTCGCGCGAGCATTCCGCTCGACATCGACCCGCGCGACCTGCCCACGGCGCAGGGTCGCCGCTCGTATGCGTCGTCTCCCAGCAACCCTCGCGTGAAGGTCCCGGGCGCGCCGCAGCGTGAGGCCGTCCGGCCGGGCCGCGCGGGGCGCTTGCCGGAGGTGCCCAGCTTCGGCGTCTTGGTGAGCGCAGTCCTCTGGCTGGGGTTGTCCGCAGCGGCGGTGCTGTTGCTCGCGTTGCCCGCCATCCCGGCGGCGTTTCCGTTGACCGGGTCGCTGCGGGGGCTCGGCTTGCTGGCGGTCGTGATCACCCTCGGTGCCACGGCCGTCGGGGTGCTCATGCGCACGCGCGGCAGCCCCGCCTACATCCTCGGCGTCGCGGGGCTCGGAGGTGTCGGCGTCACCGTCGCCACGCTCGTGCTGGGACTGCGCCACGTCATGCCCAACCTGCCGGGCGTCCGCGAGAACCACACCCTGTGGGGGCTCATCGGCGTCGGGGCGGTCGCGCTGCTCACCCTGGGGCTCGGCGTGCGTGGGCTCATCGCCGCCATCGATGCGTTTCGCGTGCAGCCCCGGCGCGGGCTCGTCGGCGGCGTCCTGCTGTTGGTGTCGCTGGCGTTGGTGGCGGGCGCGGGGCTCGGTTTCTACGCCCTCGGCAGCGGGAAGCTCGCGCTCCTCACGTCGTACTCGTCGAGCTTGGGCGCCGGGCCCAACCCGCCGGCCAGCGAGTAGGGCACCACCGGCGCGCCGATGCCCCAGCCGACGCGCGTGAGCAGGTGCGGGTCGGTAGCCGCCTGCGTGACGTCCAGCACCGGAGTGACCGGCACCTCGTGGCGCGGCAGGCGCGTCATCCAGTCGTCGAGCGTCCGCCGCGCGAACGCGCTCGCCAGCTGACGTCGCACCACGTTGCCCAGCAAGACACGCGCCGCCACGGGCAGCTTGCCGAGGCGCGGCAGCTCGAGGGCATCGCAGAGCGCCCGCCAGAACTTGTTCTCGTCCACGATGCCCACGGCCAGCCAGCGCCCGTCCTTGGTCTCGTACGTGCCGTAGTGCGGCAGCGAGTGCAGCTTCAAGCGCTCGAGCGTCTGCGCCGGTGCGCTGCGTCGCAAGGAGGCTGCGGCCCGATCGATGGCGCGACCGATGCCGCGCACGCGCTGCGGCTCGTCCACCAGGCGTGCCATGGCCCGCGTGACCACCCGGTCGGCGCTGGGCGTGGGGGGCGTGAGGCCTTGATCCCAGATGTGCGCCCACGACTGCACCGTGTCGCTGAGCGCCACGTCCAGCACCATGCCCGCGTTGGTCCGGTCCCGCTTGCGCAGCGCAGCGAGGATGGTGGTGGCCGCCGTGCCGCCGGCCGACAGATCCGCGATGGGCAGCGCGGAACCCAGCGGGTGCCCTTCGCGATCACGCGACATGTGGCAGACACCCGTGAGCGCCTGCAAGTTCAAGTCGTGAGCCGGGTGCTCCGAGTACGGGCCGGTCTGGCCGAAGCCGCTGATGCGGCAGATCACCAGACGCGGGTTGCGTTCGTGCAGCACCGCGGGCGCGATCCCCAGGCTCTCCAGCACGCCCGGCCGAAAGCCCTCCACCAGGACGTCGCACTCACCGGCGAGCCGCAGCAGCGCTTCGCGGCCACCCTCGCTCTTGAGGTCCAGCACCACGCTCCGCTTGCCGCGGTTCACCAGCTCGAAGAGCGACGGCACGCCGCGGGCCGTCTCGCCTCCCGGTGGCTCCACCTTGATGACCGTCGCGCCCATTGCGGCCAGCAGCAACGTCGCATAGGGGCCCGGCAGGTTCTGGGTGAGGTCCAGCACCCGTACGTCGTCGAGGGTGCCCGCGAGGGGATGTTCGTTCGGCATGCGGCACTGTGCCTCACCGCGCCGGCAAAGGGGAATCGCTTGCCGTGTGGGGGTCCTTACGGAGCGGCGCTCGCGTTCAGCGCTCCGTGGGCCGCGCTCGCCCGGGCCGACGCCCGCGCGCCACTCAGCAGCGCCTCGAGCCGACTCTCCGTGCTGCGCAGGCGCGTCTCGTAGAGGCTCGCCCACTCGCTGTCGGGGAGGCGCCCGTGCGCGCGCAGCGCGTCCGCGTCGGCACGGCTCACCAAGGCCAGCTTCTCGCCCGACACGGCCGTGGGGCGCGGGATCTTGGCGAGGCGCTGACCCGCACGCAGCAGGGCGTCGCGCACCGCGTGGCCACCACGCTCGAGGCAGAACGCGAGGATCGACCACGACAGCTCTGCGTGGTCACGCTCTTCGCGCGCGATGCATGTCAGCACCGCCCCCGTCACGGGCTCCCGGCACGCATCCCGGCACGCGGCCGCCACGTCGGCGTTGTAGTCCTCGAGCAGGCAGCCGTCGTTCAGGCTCTCGAGGGCCAGGTGCACGAACGCGTCGCCCTTCACGTCGAGGCCGCTCACCAGCAGGTCGGGCATGCTCTCCACCGAGTGCGAGCGCCCGCCGTACCCCGCGGCCAACGCGAAGCACAGGCGCGTGTGTGCGATCTCTTCCTGCGCGGCCGTGAAGGTGCGGCTGACCAGCTCGGCCGGCGCGCCCACGGCCACCAGCGTCCAGGCCACGCGGGCGAACGCGGGCACGCTGGCGTGTTCCTTCTGCGCGTCGTGCAGCCACAGGGCCTCGAGCGCCACGCGCGTCGGCTCGTCGAGGCCCGTGACGTCGGGCTCGTCGCCCTCGGTCCAGTCGCTGCCGTCTCGCAGCTCCGGGTGCCGCACGCGACCACGAATCCGCAGGGGGCGACCCCACGCGCCGCCCGCCACGCCCGAGGCGAGCGCGACGAACCCCAGCCCGAGGGTGCCGCCGACCACCCCGCCCACCGAGCCGAGCGTGCCCAGCATGGCCATGCCCAGCGCCGAGGCCATCGACTGACCAGCGCTGCGCATGCGGAGCGCGTAGACCACGCCCGCGACGAACGTGCCGACCCCCAACAGCGTCTGCAGGACGGCGACGGCAAGGAAGAGGACGAACAGTGCGGCCTGCGCGTCGCCGCTGGCGAGGGTCAGCATCCCGAAGTAGAGCCCGCCGTTCAGCAGGCCCGTGACGACGGTGGCGAGCAGCAGCACGCGCGTGATGGTTCGTGCCCGTAGGACCGAAGACTCGGAGCTGGTCATGGCCGATAGGGGAACACGGATTCCCCCCTCCGTGACAGAGATGACAGAGATGCGGGTGAACCGGCGCGCTGATAGAGTGGCCGCGTGAACGACGCGACGTCCTCCTCGCCCCTTCTTCGCGGCCGCCGCCTCGCTCGCTCCACGTCGTTGCCCACGCCCCACGCCCTCGTCGCGCTGTTCGCAGGGGTGCTTCTCGCAGGGGCCCTGTTCGCAGCGCCTGCTCGGGCACAGCGCGACCTGCAGGTGGACGACTACCGCCCCGCTCACGACGCCAACGGCTTCCTCACGGTGCAGGGCACCGCGACCCCGGGTCACCTGCGCTGGAACGCGGGGCTGTTCACGCACTACACGTTCGGCCTGCTGCGCGTGAACCCCGAGTTCACCACGCAGCAGGTGGTGGTGCGAAACCGGCTGTCCATGGACGCGCTCTTCCAGCTGGGCCTCGGAGGCCGCTTCGCGCTCACCGCCGAGGTGCCCTTCACGCCGTTCCAGACCGGGGCGCCGGGTGCTCTGGCCGATGGCGGCGCGAGCCTGGATGGCGCAGCGCTCGGCGACGTGCGCCTGAGTGGACGCGTGCGGCTCCTGGGCGATGCTTCCGACGGAACGGCCACCCGCGCGGACGGGCCGGGCCTCGCCGGCATGCTGACGGTCACGCTGCCCACGGCGCAGGGGGTGGGCTTCCACGGCACCGACCTCCCCGAGATCGACGTGGTGGCCATCGCCGACTTCCACATCCTCAACCTGGGCATCGGCGCCAGCCTTGGCGCGCGCATCCGGCCCGAGAAGGTGCTCCTGGCCGGTCAGCGACACGGCTCCGAGCTGCACTGGGGGCTGGGCATCGCCCTGCCGCTCCCGATCTATCCCGACCTCGTGGCGCTCCTCGAGTTCCGCGGGTCGACGGGCTTCACCGGGCGCTACAACACGCCCACCGAGGTGGACCTCGGGCTGCGCTTCCGCCTGGGCGCGTTCCACCTCGGCATGGCCGGTGGCCTGGGCTTCCCGCACCGGGCCGTCGGCGCTCCCTCGGTCCGAGCCATCTTCAGCATCCAGTACGCGCCGGAGCACAGCGACCAAGACCTGGACGGGGTGCCGGACGGCGACGACGACTGCCCGCTCCTGCCCGAGGACTTCGACGGCTTCGAAGACGAAGACGGGTGCATGGACCCCGACAACGACAACGACCTGATCCCCGACGTGGACGACCAGTGCCCGAGCGAGACGGCCGAAGAGGGACGCGACGAGGACGAGGACGGCTGCACGGACCCGTGAGGCGCGCCAACTCTGCCGGATCTTGATATAGTGCCCGACCAGTCACGGCGGCTGAATCCCCCCTCCGTGCGCGCCGTCCGAGTTCGCTGATGCGCCGCCTCCTCCTCCGAACGCTGCCTTTCCTCGTTGCGCTCTGCCTGGCGTTGCTCGTCCTCGTGGGAGCGGCGGGCGCGCGCGTCTCGTCGCGCGAGTACCTGGAACAGCAGCTGGCGTCCTCCACCGACTTCCGCAACCGCACGCAAGCGGCGCTGGCGCTGGGTCGTCTGGCGGATGCCCGCAGCCGCGCCGCCCTCGAGCGCGCGCTCGCCTCCGACAGCAATCCGGCCGTGCGCGCCGCCGCGGCGGTGTCGCTCGGCAAGCTGCGCGATGCGCGTGCCGTCCCCGCGCTGCGCCGCGCCATGCGTGACGACGCCGCCTCGGTTCGCCGCCAAGCCGAGGCAGCCATCGCGGAGATCAACTCACCCGCCCCAGCGACTGGCGCGAGCCCGACGGTGGCGGCGGCGGCCCCGACGCCCGCGATCAACTGGCGTACGGTCCGCCACGTGGTCGCCGTGGGCGAGGTCAGCACGGCCCCCTCGGTGTCGGGGGCCCGCCTCGTTGCGCCGCTGCGCTCCGCCGTGCTGACGGGCCTCGCGGGCGTGGAAGGTGTGGCGCCCTTCGCGAGCAGCGCCGAGATCGGCCACGACGCGACGCAGGAGATCGCGCGTCGGCGGCTGTCGCGCTTCCGCATCGACGCGGTGCTCAACACCGTTCAGCGCACCGAGCAGAACGGCCAGGTACGGATGCGCTGTGGCGTGAACCTCACGCTCTACGACGAAGCCTCGCGCAACGTGCTGGGCATGCTGAGCGGCTCGGCGACGGCGGCCGAGCCGGCCGGGCAGGGCCGGGACCAAGACTCCCGCATGACCAACGCTGCGCTGAACGCTGCGGTGCGGTCGGCGCTGACCACCGCGCGCGCGGCGCTCGACCGCGCCAGCCAGCGCTAGCAGAGCCGGGCGACCAGGTTAGAGCTTTGGCGGACGGTCGGTCAGCGGTTGCTCGCCGCTCTTCGCCAGCTGCGCCTTGGCCCACGCCAGCGCCTTGTCGAAGTCGTCGAAGGCCTGGTTCGGGAACTTGGGAGGAGCGAGCCAGAACACGGCCGTGAGCAGCCCCTTGATGACGGCGTTGGTCACCACGATGGCCGACCCGCAGTTGAAGGCGACGTCGTGGGCTTCGAAGCGCTTCAGGTGGTCGGCGAACAGCTTCCGCTGCGTGGGCGGCATCATGCGCACCTGGCTCAAGTCCGCCACCCATGCGCACGGGTGCGACGCGTGGCGAGCCCAGCGCTCGCGCGTCTCGCACAGCGCGGCCAGCTCTTGGTCGGACGTCCCGGACGGGAATCGCATGATGTACACGGGCGAGTGCGTCCGGTCGATCCAGGGGTGGATCAAGCGTGCGTCTTCGGCTTTCTGTGCTGTCACGGGCAGAATCCTACTTGGTTACGGGCTTCAAGCCTACCCGCCCGTCGCGCACCACCACCTCGAAGTCGATGGCCTTCCCCTGGTGCTTCTCCTTCAGCTTCGGGATCATGTCCTCGATGCTGCGCTGGAGGGACTCGTACTTCACGTTGTCCACGCGCTCGTTGTTGTTCTTCCGCGCGGTGACGTAGTCGTCGTAGATGCGCTTCATGCGCGCCTCGTCGGGGCCGGCGCTCGGCGCGCGCGGGGGCGGGGGCGGCGCGGCCTGCACGTAGGGGGTGGC
>CAZEAA010000338.1:0-6829 GCA_964510015.1 uncultured Sandaracinaceae bacterium | reverse complement strand
TCGCCGCGCCGAGATCGTCGAGCGGCCGGAAAAGATGTGGGCGTCCGTGCCCTGCAGGCTGAAGAAGGCGACCTCGAGCCCCAGCCTCAGCAGCCCGCCGGGTGCGCTGAAGTAGTTGTCGGCGGTGGCGGGCAGCAGGTGCACGTAGGCGGCGTAGCGGTGCAGCAAGGGCTGAACGTCGCTGTCGAAACTGGCGCGGTCGATGCCGAAGCACAGGCGGACTCGCGTGATGAGGTCCTCTGCCGATGCGAGCAGTTCGGCGACCGGCAGGGCGGCAAACCCGGGGTCGGCGGCGGGGAACGAACTTCCAGCCGGAACTTGGGGGGACATCGCATCGACGCATCGGACAGGGGCTTCATTCTTGAGGGCACGCTCCTGGGTGTCCCGGCGAAACGGCAAGCGCAGAGGGCGTATTTCGAGACCAGTTGACCCGCGTCCGGAATTGACCGGTCACGGCGACGAGGGTGATGCGTACTTCAGATCCTCTGATCAGGCAGTCCGGCGCTCTGGGCAGCTGCTTTACGACACGCACCTGTCATTCGACCGGGCGGGCGCTGCGCCAACAATGCAGCGGTTGCTGCCCGTGGGCAGCGGCGGCCGTTTTCACGGTCCCTGCCACCTTGCAGTCATTCGACCCGGCAAGGTGCGCTGGCGCGGACGGCCGCTTCACGAAGTAGTCACGACGTAAGACCCGCACGAGGAAGTTTGTGCGCCCCGTGCTGCCGCTTTTCTATCGCTGGGACTCGCAGACTCGAACCACAGCCGCTGTACGAAGTACACGATGGAGCGCGCCCAAAGGTGGTCGTAAGGCAGCGGGCTTCACCAGCCATGGTTCCCTCAGCCGTATCTACGTCTCGCCTTCCACCTCGACTTCAGCCTCGGCTTCGACTTCAAGCTCAGCCTCGATCTGCGTTTGCAGTTCGAGGACTGCCGTGCGCAGTGGGTCGTGGATGCTGATCTCTTGGCCGACGATCTCGAACGTGACCGCCAGCGCGTAGCGGGCGGTCGTGTCAGGATCGTTGCTCCAGCCTTGATGACCGCGCACCGCAATGCAGAAGTGATCCGGCAAGGTGTTTGACTTCACGATGGCCCAATCCTTCTGCACCGTGCCGCTGTTGCGGCGCCTGCCCCGGACGGAGCCCGAGGTGTCGCTTTCATGCAGCGTCCAGGGCAGGACCGACCCGCGCAGCGCCTCGCCTGCGGTCTCCTCGTCTTTTATCGCGCGATCGTGGAAGGTGTTGAGCCCCTCCCCGAGCTTGCTGCTTATCCAGTCAACCCACGTCGATAGGTAGCGCTTCAGATTGCGGCGGGTCCGTCGCGGCTGCGCCACGTAGGACAGCGTCACGTCAATGCGGATGTCAAATTCGTCAGCGGGCCGTCGCAGTTCCGCCGGAATGGGCACCTGATAGATGTGGCACTCCAGCGCGTGGATCAGCGTTTCGGAACTGGTGATGTAGGTCGTTCGGTGATCGGTGTTCGTGGTCGCCCGCGTGAGGTCGGGGACGCCAAAGCCTAGGCTACGCATGATGTTCGGCGCTTGGTCGAGCAGTTGCTGCCGTCGCGCCTTGGTTTGCCCAGGTGGCGGAGTGCGAATTTGTGTCAGCACGCCTTCGGCCCAGCCCGGCCACTGCGCCGACTGGACGATGAGGGCGCGGTATAGCAAGGTGGTTTCCGCCGGCAGCACGCGTTGTAGTTCGGCCGCGATGCGCGCCACCTTGGGCGCCGCGAAGGAGGTGCCTGTTGCATCACGATCGACGGCGGGGCCTGGCGTCGCCAGGGTCGCGCGGACCAATTCAGGGCAGGCTGCCGGGATGCCTCCGCCACCCTGCACATCGGGAGGCTGGTTGTTGGTCCGGATGAAGTCACCGCCATACTCGACAACCTCGGGCTTGATCACGTCCCAAATGCCAGGACCGGAGCGCGAGAAGGCCGAAGGCCAGGCGGGGGCGGTGGCAAAGCTACGCCAGGCGCCCTGCTCGAAGGCGTCATAGGCTACGGACCCGACGGTGAGCGCCTGCAGGCTCTGGCCAGGATTGGCGACGCGTGCGGCACGTTCGACGAGGTAGTCCGGATAGGTGCGACCGGCCACGAGGTGATCTTTAACGCCGGGGTATGGCACCGGCCCCGTGGGCAGAATGTTGCCAGCGCTTTGGATGACCAGCACGTCATGCTCGTCCGCCAGCGCGTCGATCTCAGCGGCCCACGATGACATGTATCGCACGCGGCAATAACCGTGGGCGTTGATCGAGTGATTGAAGATCCGGGTCGTGCGTGGGCCGAAGTGGTAGTGCTCGACGATCGTGCGCATCGCTTCGGCCGGGAAGACTGCTTCAGGCATGCGATTGTTGTCGTCGAGCACCCGCGCGTTCTGAATCCAGAACGGCAGCTTGGGGGCGCCGGCCTTCGCCACTTCCTCGCCATACAAGACCGCGCCCGCCACCCGCGTACCGTGCCCACCGCCTGCCACATAGTCACCTACGTCGGTGGCCGTCTTACCGGGCAGGAAGCAATGCGAGGCGGCTTGATCGACCGCCGGCTGCAGCAGAAGGTGCCCCTCCTGGATGCCGCTGTCGATGACGCAGACTGCAGGCGCGTCCGCGTCCGGGGCAACCGGTGCAACGGCTAGCTGCGGCTGCGCCGCGGCCTGGCCAGGATTCTGCGGAAGCGCGATATCCTCAGGTTCAACGACTTCGAACACATATGGGTAGTTGAGGACGATGTCCTTCAACCCCTTCCCCGAGATCCGCACGCGCGCCGTGAAGCTGTCAGGCAGGACCCCCGCTTCGAAGTCCGCCCCATCGCGCAAGTGCAGGATTTCGCCTTGATAGAACGTGACGAATCGCCTGATGGCGGTCTCGCGCTCGTACTGCAGGTCTTCCCACTCGCCATAGGCTGCGGCGCGTCTTTCGGACCAGGTGTATTCCTTTTCAGCCCACTCAGCGTCCTTGGTGCGCTTGCCGCGCTTGGGGCGTTCCGGGATGGCGAGCGTCCCCGTGCAGGCGATGCCGATATCGACGATGTAGGGGTCGTCATCGCCGATGTGCCCCCATATGTCCAGCAGGTGTTCGGAAAGGATGCGGGCGAGCCGATCAGCGTCATTCGTATGTAGCCGATGCACTTCGGCAACTGTTGCTGAACCACGGATCTGCACCGCGAAGCCCTGCAGCTTGTCCCGAAAGGTCGCTATGTCGATGTCTTCCGACGCGACGATCACGAAGCCGTCTTCTTGTTCGGCGACGATCTCGAACGCGAAATATTGGCGCAGCGCATCGAGGTCCAGGCTCGGATCGACCTCCAGCAAGATCGGCACGCCAGCCGGGACTTCCGGTAGTGTCGGGTCGGCAGCCTGCCGCTGCGCTTTGCGCTGGCGCCAGTCGGCACTGAAGGCTTGTGCCGCCGCGTCGAGGGTTGCGCTGTGGATGTGCCGGGTGGTTCGATTGGCGACTGTCTGGGGCGACGGGTTGCCGCCTCCACGCAGCCGAGCTCGACCCTTGTAGGTACGGAGGAGCGGGAGGTACTCGAAATTGTGCTGGCCCGGCATGGGCTACGCCTCGCTTGCTGCCGCGTCGGTACGCCGTTGTTCGGCAATGGCCTGCAGCAGATTCGCTTGCGTGACCAGTTGCTTGCCGCTGAGCACTGCCGCCTTCGCTGCATCTTGGGCCGCCTTGACTACCATCGCTGCAGAGGCTCCCGTCAAGTGCTCAACGAGTGCGGCCCAGTTGATGGGTTCGGCAAGCTTCACCGTCGCCAGCGTCATGCGAAGCAGCCTTTCGACTTCGACCGGACCTGGCAGCGGCACCATGAAGACATCGTCGAAGCGCCGGAACAATGCTGGGTCGAGCGACGACTCCACATTGGTCGTCGCCACCAACAGGCCTGGCGCGTCGTACTCCTCCATCAATTGCAGCAGCGAGTTGACGATCCGCGAAGCTTCGCCGATGTCCTTCGAGTTGATGCGCGACCGCGCAATGAAATCGCATTCGTCGAGCAGCAGTACGCAGGGGCGTTCCTTTGCCGCAAAAAAAATCGCGCGCAGGTTGGTGGCTGACTCGCCGAAGTACGACGAGATCAGCACGTCAAAGCGGACCTTCATCAGCGGCAGGCCGGTGTTCCACGCCAGGCGCTTCGCACCTAGTGATTTGCCGCAGCCCGGCGGGCCGTAAAGCAGGATCGTCTTTCGGGGCTTCAGGCCAAAGGTCCGCAGGCGATCGCGGGCGGCGTATTCGGACTCAATCCGCGCGAAGCGCTCTTCAACGGCCGGCGGCAGCACCATGTGATGCTCAAGGGCGTCTGTCGTCAGCAGCGTGGCCAGGGATTCCCCATGCCGACGGCTGAGCGGCAGCTCCTTCAACGTGCGCTCGATGTCGGCGATCCGCGGTATCGGCGGCGCCGGCAACCGCTTCGGGCGCGGCTGCTTGAGGATCGCGTCCAATTGATCGGCTAGCCGGACATGGCCGGTCTTGCGTTCGGACTCAACGATCTTTACCGCAAGCCGATCGAGATCGGTTTGGGCGCCTTCAGAAATGGCACGGACTACGCGCTTAAGAATGTCGGCATTCATGCGCATTCCCCTTGCTTCAATTTGGTTCTACGGTTCGGTCGTAGCACGCGTTGAATCGCGGTGCCACAAGGATCTTTTGCTGCAATTGGCTCATGAGCAAATCGTCGCCTCATGCCGTCGCCGTTTGACGACTGTCGTGCTTCTTCTTGTGCATTTGCAGCGTCGGGAGGCTCCTGATGTCGGCGCCGGATTTCTGCTCGGCAAGGCGCAGCTCGTAGGTCGCTTGCAAGTTGAGCCAGTACTCAGCGCTCGTGCCGAAGAAGTGCCCCAGCCGCAGCGCCGTGTCGCCGGTGATGGCGCGTTGCTTGTTCAGGATTTCGGTGATGCGATTGGCCGGCACCTTGAGCTGGCGGCCGAGTTCTGCCGCACTCATTCCGAGATCAAACAGGTGCTTGGCGAGCTGCTCGCCCGGATGAATTGCTGTGCGTGTCATGGCGCGCCTTGTCGAGGATCGTCATCGAACGGTAGGCGATCATATGCGATACGTAAAGCATATTTTCCCTAGCCTGTAGCCATGGTAGAGGCGCGGCCAGGGTGAGGTTGTCTCTCACATCGTGAGGGCAAGAAGCCGGCCGCACAGGCGTGCGGCGCCCCCATGCCCGGTACGACAGAATCGATGTGGAGAGCCTCCTCGCCGGGGTCTCGTGAGGCACATGCCTACTTCCACGGTACTCACTCTGACTCGCGTGTTCGGGTGCCCCGGTGGTCGCTGCCCCGCAGCAGGGTCAACATACCCAGCTGGATCGGCGAAGGATTGACCAGCGGACGCGCCGGAAACGACGACTGCACGCGCGGGTCGGTGCCATAGCGCTGCACCAGCTTGCAGAATGGACACTGGTCGTTCGACATCGCGACCGAGCCGAAGGCCGCCAGGAACTCGCTGTGGCAGGTCGGGCAGACGACGAGCGAGAAGCTCCGCGACTCGGTGAGCCACAGGCCGTCGGTGTGGGCCGCCAAGTCGAACGCGCGGTCGAAGCTGATGCGGTGGGGCGGTTGGCACACGCCGACGTACTGGCGGTACGCGCCCAGCAGCGCCTCGCCGCCGCTGAAGTCAGCGGTGCGCAGGCGGCGATAGATCGACATGACGATGGACGCCTCCGCGCGGTACAGCAGATTGGCCCCGTGGTACCACTCGGGTGAGTCGGGCGCGCGTCCGCGCGGAACGGATTGCCGCTCAGGGAACAGCAGCCGCAGCAGATCGCGCGGGTTCATCCCCGTGATGCGGCTGATGGTGCGCACGCGGGCGCCGTGGGCGGCGCATTGCTGGGCCAGCGCGAGCGCGCGAATCTGGCGGTCGACTCGGGACTGCATGGGCAGCTCCAGCGGACGACAAGCATCAGGATGCCAGATGGTGGGCGGCGTGCACCGCGGCCAGCGGTCGCGCGAGCGGCAGCGGCATGTCCAGCAACGCGACCAGGTCGCGTCGGGGAGGGAACAGCGTGGCGTCGCCGACGTTGGCGACGATGGCCATGACCTGCTGGATGCTCATGGCGCCGAGCCGGTCAGCCTGCGTCGCGTCGAGCGCGAACTTGCAGCAGGCGGCGGTCTTGTCGTGAAGGACGCCGTCACGGATGGTGAGCAGGAGCGTCAGGTTCGCAATCTGGACATCGGAGAGTTGCGCGTGGTTCATGGTTCGTCCCTGAGTGAGGCCCGGGAGGGGCGTGGTGTGGGTTGTCGATGGCGGTCCTGGTCGTGGTCAAGATGGGAGTGCAAGCGCGCGTTGCGACGCGTGGTTCAGCATAAGTGGCCTCGGTCGCGGGTCGCAATAGCCGATCGGGGCCCGTGCATCTGCTTACCGCGTTGCCATCCGCAATCCCTTGGATCTGCAGTCGAATGCGTGAGCGGCGAGGATCACGGCGCACGCAGGCGGCACGAGTTCACGTGTGGGCGCGGCTGGCGCAGCGAGCGGCGAGGGCACTCGCCCCCGCCGCTGCCACGACAAGCTCCCGGGTCAGGCCGCTTCGGCCAACCCCTTCCACTCGGGTGCGCTGAGCTCGATCAGCTTGCCGCCCAAGGCCTCGAACTCGGTCGCCCGGTCATAGTCGTCGAGCTCCTGGCTGAAGTGCGTCACCGCGTTGACCAGGCCGTAGCCGGACAGATCGGCTTGCGCGATCAGATGACGCAGCACGCCTGAGCGCTCGGCATCGTTCAGGGTGTAGCGCTGCGCCAGCACCTCGACCGTCTTCACCGGGTCGCCGATCAGGGGGATCTTCAGCGTCTTCTGCAGCTTCTGCGCCGTCTGGCGGAAGGTCGCCTCCGACACGGCCG
>CAZEAA010000337.1:5222-6876 GCA_964510015.1 uncultured Sandaracinaceae bacterium | reverse complement strand
GTCATTGCCATTCCTTTGTGTAGACCGCGCTCACCGCGACACGTCGTCCGGGGAGCGCATAACCGAGCACATCCGACCCGGCGCGGTTGCGCAGGTCGCGAAGCGAGAGGGCGAGCTCGAGCCCGCGGTAGGCGACGCGCGCGCCCACGCCGAGCCACACGCGCGCGGGGATCGCGATGAGGTTCGCGCCGTCGGCGAACAGCCGACCCTGGTGGCGCACGTCCGCGTAGACCGTGCCCACCACACCCGAGCGGAGCTCCCCCGTGCCGAGCTGCACGCGCAGGAAGCCGGTGGTGCGCGCGCGGTAGGGCAGCTCGTTCCCGAGCGCGTCGCGCGAGTGCAGGTAGGAGAACATCCCGACCACGTGCACGTAGTGACTCAGCTGTAGCTCGCCGCTCGACTCCACACCGGCCACACGCGCGGACTCGATGTTCTCGAACACGGTCTGCGACTGGCTGGTGCGACGCGCGCGGATCAGGTCGTCGTCGCGGCGCATGTGCCCGCGCACCTCGAGGCGCACGCACAGACCATCGCGCCCTGACTGGACCAGGACTCCGAGGTCACCGCCGAGGCCGGTCTCGGCCTGCAGCGCGGGGTTGGCGCGCACCATGCCGCGGTCGCCGAACAGCTCGAGCTGCGTGGGCAGGCGTGCGCCTCGGAAGACCGACGCCGTGATGGAGAACCCGCTCGCAGGGCTGAAGGCCGTCCCCAGCCGAAAGGTGGGCATCACGTCGCGCGCCGTGAACGTCTGGATGCGGCCGAGGCGCAGCTCCTTGTTCTGCCCGAAGCTGCCCTGCACGCGCACGGAGGGGCGCACGGACCAGAGCCTTCCGTCGCGACCGCCGTGCAGGTTGGCCTCGGCCGTGCCCGAGACCGACTGCCGCTGCGACGTGGGCTCGTCGAAGGCATTGAGCGCATCATCCGGGTCGTAGCGGTAGCCGGAGCCCTCCAGCACGAGCGTCGTATCGAGGAGGTCGTGTGGGCTGAGCTCGAGCGTTCCGCGCGTGCGCCAGCTGCGTCCGTGGTCGTCCGTGTTCTGCGCGCCGACACCGAACTCGCCGAGCAGGTCGTCGAAGCGGATGCGGCGCCCGGTGAGCAGCGCCTGGAGCCCAAGGCGTGGGTCGGCGCGTCCCGCGAAGCGTCGAGAGAGCCCCAGCACACCCCGCACGTCGCTGCGCGTCTGCTCGGTCTGCAGCGACGGCGCGGAGAGCGGCCCGGGCACCCCCGCGTCGCGCGTGATGGTGAAGAGCACCGCGCGCACCGTCCACTCGCCGGCCAGCGCGCGCAGCGTCACGAACGAGGACGTGTCGGTGACCTCGGCGTTGCGCACGCGCCGCCACTCGTCGTCGGTGTAGTCGAAGCGCGTGTTGCCGTCGTCGAAGTAGCGATAATTGGAGCGCGAGCTGCGGGCACCGGCCACACCGAACACCTCCACGTTGCCGCGTCGCATGCTGAGCTCGAGCCCGCCCCCGCCCGTGCGGTAGCTTCCGGCGTTCGCGCGCAGCACCATCCGCGTGCCCAGCACCGCCGCTGGCACCAAGCGCACCACGCCGCCCATGGGAGCCACGTTCAGCCGAGCCGGAGCGCCACCGCGATAGACCTCGATGGCGCCGAACGCGTCGAGCGGCAGCAGCGAGAAGTCGAACGCGCCGTC
>CAZEAA010000337.1:0-5122 GCA_964510015.1 uncultured Sandaracinaceae bacterium | reverse complement strand
CGCCAGCGCGAAGCAGGCGAGAGCGTGGGGGGTGAGCGTGCGTCCAGGCATCGGGAGGTTCCCGCGCGGACGCACAGTCACGGAAGGCAACGCGGGCTCGAGGCTGGCGCGTGGCCCTCGGCGCTGTGTCCCGCAGCAGAGGGTACGCACTCGAGCAGGTCTCCGGACTCGCGACCCTAGCCCTCACCGCCTTCCCGGCCGGTCGCTCGCAGAGAGCAACGGATCCAGTGGCACCGTGGTGAGGTGTTCGATCGCATACCGTGGCGGGAACCGTGTCGGCGTCGAACCGACTTCCCTCTTCGGACACCGCATGTCTCCGCGGTGGCCTCGCGCGGACGTCACCTCATGTGAGCGGCCGCGACCCAAGTGCAGCGCCGACTCTGGGAGTAATCTCCGACGCGGTCAAGCAGTACCCGATCAGAAGCGGGTACCCGCACGCACCGAGAGACCCAGCGAGACTGCGCCGCCGTTGGAGCTGAGCACCGTGATCTCGGGCAGCTGCGCCTCCAGGTAGAGGGCTTTGGTGACGTGATAGACCAGCAACGCGCCGGCGCGGACGTACAGCGCCGGAACGCGGCTGCCCGAGATCCCGGCGAAGACGCCGAGGTCCACGCCCGCGCCCAGGAAGAAGGGCTTGCGGAAGGGGCTCGCGAGGTAGGCCGCGCCACCGTGCACGACGATGCCGGTGGTCGCGCCGAAGATGCCCTGCAGGCCAACGCGCAGCTCGAGGCCGGTCTCGCCGATGGCGTAGCCGAAGAGCCCCTCCACGCTGCCGAGGGTGCCGCCGGTGCCGTTCGAGCCGGCACGCAGCAGGGGATGCACCCCGACGCCCACCTCGAAGAGCATGTGCTCGCTCACGCCGTAGCACTCACGGTCGGCAAACGCGGTGCGCTCCCGCTCGGCGGCTTCGGCAGCCTCACGCTCCGCCGCGGTCTGTTGGTCCCGCGCCGCCTGCTCTTCGGCTTCGCGGGCCAGACGCTCTGCTTCGGCCTGCGCGCGCGCCGCGGCGTCGCGCCCGGTCTGGTCGGCCCCCGCCAGCTGCGCCACGTCGTCGCCCAGCCCCTCGGGACGCAGCAGCGCCTGCAGCAGCGCCATCAGACGCTCGCCCTCGTGAGCGCGCAGCACCTCGGCGTCGATCTCTTCCACGCGGGTGTCGCGCACGTAGCCCACGCGCAGCGTCAGCCAGTAGCCGTTCGCATTGATCTCGCGGAGGATGGGCACCACCACCCAGCCGGCGCGGCTGATCTCGGCCACGGCGCGCAGCTCGTTGGCGCCCTCGGGCACTTCTTGATGCGGCGCGTCGATGCCGTTCGCTTCGGTCACGGCGTCATGCGAGAGGCCACGCACGGCCGCGGCCACCGCGTCGGTGACCGCCTCGTGCTGGTCTTCGTCTCCAGCGCCCGTGGCTTCCACCACCACCACGCGGTCGGCGCGCGCCGCGCTCGGCAGCACGGCGAGCGCCAGCAACGCGAGGATCAGCAGCGCACCACGGTCCCGCGTCGCTGTGACTTCGAGGGGGCGCCGGAACGCCGTGCGAGAACGTGCGTTCACGCGATTGTCGAGCATCGGTCCGTTCCGCATGGTGCGAGGCAGCATACGCAACATCTACGCCAGTTTCGAGAACGCCTCCACCACCTCGGGCGGCGCCTGCACCAGCTCGATGAGCACCCCCTCACCGCTCAGCGGCAGGGCCTCGTTCCCCTTCGGGTGGATGAACGTCACGTCGTAGCCGGCCGCGCCCTTGCGGATGCCCCCCGGCGTGAAGCGCATGCCCTGCGCGGTGAGCCACTCGACCGCCGCGTGGATGTCGTCCACCCACAGGCCGATGTGGTTGAGCGCGGGCTGATCCACGCGCGGCTTCTTCTCGGGGTCGATGGGCTGCATGAGGTCCACCTCCACCTTGAAGGGCCCGCTGCCGAGCACCGCGATGTCCTCGTCCACGTTCTCCTTCTCGCTCTTGAAGTTGCCGTGCAGCGAGAGACCCAGCGTGTCCACCCACAGCTTGCGCAGCGCGGACTTGTCGGGACCGCCCACGGCGATCTGCTGAATACCAAGGACCTTGAAGGGACGTGCGCTCACCGGGGGACTCCTCTACCCGACCGTGCTGGTGGCCGAGCGCGGGGACCATACACCGCGTGGGCGCAGGGCGCATGCGCAGGGCCCTTCCGTGCTCCGCTCAGTGCTCGTGGAGGTTATCGAGCACGTGGTCCGGGGGTGCCTCACGCGCGGCGCTCGTGTCCTGGCCACGGCACGAGAGACCCACTGCGCCGTGCCGCCCCAGCGCCATCCCGTGCAGCACCAGCCAAGGCAGAGGGTCGATCGCGTTGTTCCGGTAAGGCCCCGGGAAGGGCGCGGCGCCATCGCTGTCGCGCACGCGCACCTCGAAGTGCAGGTGCGGGTACATGCCGCGGAACTTGTTGTTGTTCGTGTTCCCCACGCGCCCGAGCTTCTGACCCGGGGCGAGCAGCTGACCCACCTCCACCAGCACGGCGTCGAGGTGCGCGTAGAAGCTCCAGTCGTCGCTGTCGGGGTGGTAAAGCACCACGGCGTTGCCGTACCCCAGGAAGCCGTGCAGGCGCTCGTCGTCCGAGGCCACGTTCACCACGATGCCGCGGCGCACGGCCAGCACGGGGGCGCCGCGCTCCGCGTTGAAGTCGAGGCCCGCGTGGAACTGCCTGCGCCGGCGGACGCGCGCGCGACGGTAGCCGAAGCCACTGGCCACGCGGCCGAGCTCGAGCGGCGCCACCGCGTGCTCGACGGATGCGCCCGTCAGCAACATGCGCGGCAGGGCCAGCTTCACCGGCACCGGCACAGGCACCGGAGACGACGCTGGGTCGAGCGGAGCCGTCAGCGTGGCGCTCAGCTCCGGGGCGGCCCCCGCCGTCTCGCCCAACGCGAGGGAGAGCAGCACGCCGAGCGCGATGGCGACCGACGAGCGACGGAGGCCACGCGCAGAGGGCATGCGCTCTTGGGGGGGAAACGGCACGAGCGGACAGGATGACCAACAGTCCTATCGGCGTAAAGGCCCGCCCGGTCGATCAGGCCCTACATGTGGACCCCGCGTTTCGGTCGAATCAGGGGGGCGGCAGAGGCGAGCCCGCGTTGATCGTGGGCACGCCGTTCTCCACCCAGCTGGTGAAGAACTCCTGGATCAGCGCCTCGGCCGGGGGGTCGGTCGACACGAAGTGGCCGCCGTCGTACTGCACGAGGCCCACCGTGTGCATCCCGCCCGCGCCGTTGCCCGTGACCGGCGCGCTCACCGAGGCGAGCCCGTGGGTCTCGTGATTGGGGATGCGCTCGAGGTACGGCGACACCTGCGGGAAGCGACCCGCGAGCGCCAGCGCCTCGTGCGTGGGCGGGGGCGTGAACGGATCGGAGGTGCCCTCGATGTGCAGGACGCTCTTCGGGTCGAAGCCGGCACGCGGGGCCGTGCTGATGAGGTGCGCGTAGCTGGCGGTGTCGGCCACGTCCACCCAGGTGGTGAGCAGCGCCAGCAGCGGGTGCTCGTAGACCATGTGCTCGCGCACGAAGGGGTCCATGCCCACACCCGGCAGGCCGAGCGCGATGCTGATGATGTCGGAGATGTCCACCGGCTCGGTCTTGTCCACCACCGCGATGACGAACACGGCGCCCGCGCCGCTGAGCACACCGCCCTGCGCTTGGTCGTCGATGGCCAGGAAGAGCGGCCCGTTCACGCCCCCCTGCGAGTGGCCGTAGAAGTACACCTTGCTGGTGTCGAAGGTGACCGGCGTGTCGCGGCCCGAGACCGTGGTGGGCACCGTGAGCGCGTTGATCAGGCGGGCCTGCTGCACCACGTCGAGCGCCGACTGACGCGCGTTGTCACGCAGCGAGAGCGGGTTGATGACGTTGAAGACGACGAGCGAGGGGTCGCCACCGCCGGGCCAGCGATCGCCGTGGTGGATCTGGTCGACGCCCATCACCGCGATGCCCTGCGCCGCGAGCATGGGACCCACGCCGTTGCGCACGTAGCTGCGGTAGTCGCCGCCCGTGCCGTGCGCGTAGATCACGATTGGATAGCCCTCGGGCGGCATGGGCACGGACTCGGGAGGGATGGTCAGCGAGAAGCGCGTGTCGAACTCGCCCTGCACGACCGGCACGCCGTCCACGATCTCGAAGTCGCCACCATCTTCCGAGCGCATGTAGGGCACCTCGCCCTGCTGGAAGATGGGCGACGGGCCGTACTCGCCCAGCACCTCCACGTGCGTGCTGCTGCTGGCGTTCGGTTGCCAGGCGTCCGGGTCGGCCACGGGCAGCTCGTACTCCTCCATGATGAAGTCGCGGGCCGCGAGCAGCTCGTTGTACGCAGCGCTCGTGGTGAACACCGCCATGCTGAGGATGTCTTCCTCGGCGACCCCGGCGTTGCCCAACGCCGTCACGGCGGGCGCGTGGATCGCGCGCGCGGCCACCACGTCGGCGTCCGAGGTGTCGTTGCCGAGCACGGCTTCGAAGTCGAGGTCACGCTCGTAGTCGCCGCCCGCCGCGGGCTTCACGGCGCGCGTGACCACCACGGCGTAGGTGGTGTCCCACTCGAGCGGGATGCCGAACACCGGCAGCACGGCGACACAGTGCGCCGGCCAGTAGCGAGTGGCCTCGTCACGGTAGGTGACGTTGACCGCGTGGCGCTCACCCAGGTTCGGGCTGTCCGGGTCGACGTTCATCAGGAACACGGAGGCCTCGTCGTCCTGACTCTCGAGACCACCGACCGGCAGCGTGTCGGTGTCCACGCTCGCCGAGAAGCGCAAGTAGATGCCGCCGTTGACGGCGTAGCCCCGCGTGTTCGCTTCGATGGCATCGAGGTAACGACGCACCAAGGTGTTCTCGCGCGGCTGCGGGAACTCGGACACGTCCAGCGTGCCGTCCGGATTGCGACGGATGTCGCTCGGCCACGGCAGGTCGAAGAAGGCGTGCGTGGCGGGATCGCGAGGGAGCTCGAACACGGCCCGCACGGCCGGCGGCTGCGGCCCCGCGTCCACGTCTTGATCCTCGACGCCCATGTCGGCCACGTCGCTGTCACCGGCGCCCAGGTCCGAGCCCGGGTTGCCACCCGAGCTGCCGCAGCCTGTGGCGAAGGCCGCGACGAGAGCCCACCCCAATACCGACT
>CAZEAA010000336.1:0-6889 GCA_964510015.1 uncultured Sandaracinaceae bacterium | reverse complement strand
GCGCGGAGGCCGTGCACGACGATGACGATGACGACGAGCCCGAGCTGACGGTCACGGCGGCCACGGCGGCCTCCACTGCGCCGAGCCCCCTCAGCGGTCGCCTCTCCGTGGACCCCGGCATGCCTTCGGTCATCCTCGATCTCGGTGACGGGGTGGAGACCGCGATGCAGCAGCTGCTGAACGCCGGCCCCGAAGACGTGTTCGCCGTGAAGGCGGCGCTGCGCGCTGGCGAGGGCGTGCTGCCCGCGCTCGTGCGCGAGTTCCCTGGTCCGCTGTGGTTCGACCGCAACGCGCCGCACCAGCGGCTCCCGCGCGGGCGCGACATCTCGGCCGTCTCGCGCGCCATGGTCGCCTTCGGGGACGTGGCGGTGCCGTACGTGGCGGCGCTGCTCGACCGTGAAGACCACGACGTGCGCTTCTACGCCACGCTGCTGTCCGCCGAGCTGTTGCACCGCGACCTGGTGGGCCCCCTCGGCCGCCGCGTCTTCGACGTGGACTCCGGCACGCGCGCGCTTGCGCTCGACGTGCTGCGCCCGCTGCGCCGCTTCCCGCGCGAGTTCGGGCGCGTCATCGACCGCGTGCGGGCCAGCGCCCGCATCCCGGCGCGCCCGGTGCCCATCCGCCTGGCGGCCATCAAGGCGCTCGGTCACCTGCGCGACGAAGGCGCCCTCGACCTCCTGGTGCGCATGCTGGACGTGGACGAAGAGCGCCTGCGCGAGGCGGCGCACCAGAGCCTGGTGCTGATCACCCGGCAGGACTTCGGGCGCTCGCGCGACGGCTGGGCCGCGTGGGCCAGCGAGCATCGCGGCACGCACCGCATCGAGTGGCTGATCGAGGCGCTCATGCACGAAGACGCGAAGCTCCGCCGGTTGGCGGGCGACGAGCTCAAGCACCTGACGCAGGCCTACTACGGCTACCAGCATGCGCTGCCCAAGCGCGACCGCGAGGTGGCTCAGCGCAAGTACCGGCAGTGGTGGGAGAGCGAAGGCCGCGCCTTGTTCCGGTGAGCCGGGCCCTTCGCGGCTCGGCTCAGCCGCCGAGCCAAGTCAGGTCGAAGCGCGTGTCGTCGTCGCCCAGCGCGCGGCACGCGGTCATGGTGACCTCGGCCTCTTCGGCGCCGGCGTTGGTCAGCAGCTTCTCCAGCAGCCCCAGCGTGCAGACGCCGCCGGTCAGGGTGGACTGCCCCTGCTCGTCGAGCGACAGCTGCGCGTAGCCCCGGCCCACACGAGTCACCCGGAAGGTCACGCCGCGCACGCGCTGCGCCGCGAGCTTCGGGAAGTGCGTCACCACCAGCTCGGGGGGCGCGTCACCCAGCTCTTCCTTCACGCGGCCCGCCACCGCGCCGGCCATCTCGCGGCCGCACTCCACCACCAGGTGCAGGTCGTCGCGGCCCATGGTCGCGTCGATGCGCTCCAGCAGCTCCAGCACGGCGTCGTAGGGCACCCAGTCGTCTTCGGCGACGCCGGCCGCGAACAGGTCGCGCGTCAGCGGCGGCAGGTAGGTGAGCAGGTCGCGCAGCGCGAGCTGCCCGAAGCGGTCGCCCACGTAGCGCAGCACGCCGAGCACCAGGCGCCCCTGGAACGCACGCATCACCAGGCTGGGCAGCGCGTCCACGTTGGTGTCCCGCAGCGGCAGCTCCTCGGGGTGGGGCGGCGCGCGCTCCGTGTGGCGCTCGCGCAGCACGTCCCCCAGCCCGGGCGCCGTGTCGAACGAGACGTCGATCTCGAGGCTCTGGCTCTTGGCCTGGGCGCCCGTGTCCAGGCGGTCGCTGCCACGGCTCGAGGCCGGCGCGAGGTCGGGGGCGGCCTCCTGCACCACGCCCCAGTCCCCCGTGTCCGAGCGCTTCATCACCCGGTCGCGGTGCTCGGTCTCGCGCGCACGCAGCCGCAGCAGGTCCATGGTGAAGCTGTCCGAGGGCTGGTCGGCGCGCGCGACCTGCTTGCCGCCGTAGGGCACCAGCGCGTCCGCGAACTCTTCGGCGTCGCGCCAGCGGGTCTCGCGCTCCTTGCCGAGCGCCTTCATCACGATGCGCTCCAGCATCTCGGGCATGTCCGGGCGCAGGTAGCGCAGCGGCGGCGGGGGCTCTTGCCGCACCTTCTGCGAGAGCTCCTGGAACGTGGTCCCGTCGAACGGCCGACGCCCCGCGAGCATCTCGTAGAGCACCACGCCCATCGAGTACACGTCCATGCGCGGGTCGGGCTTGTCGTCGCCGCGCAGGCGCTCCGGGGCCGCGTACGCCGGCGTGCCCACCAGCGTGCGTGCTGGCGTCAGCGAGCGCGCCTCGTCCACGGAGCGCGGGCCGATCAGCGTGGCGAACCCGAAGTCGCACACCTTCACGAAGTCCGGGTCGCCGAACTGCGCGATGAGCATGAGGTTCGCGGGCTTGAGGTCGCGATGCAGGATGCCGCGGTGGTGCGCCGCCGCGAGGCCCGCCAGGCTGTGCGTCGCGATGGCGCACGAGCGCTGCACGCTGAAGCGACCGTCGTGCGCGATGGCGTGCGACAGGCTGCGTCCGCGCAGGTACTCCATCACCAGGAACGGCTGGCCGCGCTCCTCGCCGAAGTCGAGCACGTCGGTCACGTTGGGGTGCCCGATGCCCGCCGCCGAGCGCGCTTCGCGCAGGAAGCGCTCCACGGCCTCGGGCTTGCGCGCCGTGGTGGGGTGCAGGAGCTTGATGGCGACGAAGCGTCGCAGGAGCTGGTCGGCGGCCTTGTACACGGCGCCCACACCACCATCACCGATCAGCCGGACGAGGTGGTATCGATCCTTGATGGTCGAACCCACCAGCGCACCGCTGGTCAGCGTGGCAGGGGAGGGGCGTGGGGCTTCGCCGCTCGAAGGGGGCGACATGCGGCGAGTCTCTCTTACCCGACGTCGATGGGCAACCCCTTCACCGACAATGGAAGTTGCCAGTCCGGTCCCATCTGTGACACACCTTTAATCCTAGCGTCATGCATCACCTCCACCTCCGCTGCGTCGCGCGTCGCCTGCTCGGCGCGCTCCCCCTCACCCTGCTGCTACTCACCATGGCCTGCGAGGGAGCCGCGCCGCGGACGATCGGCGGCTATTGCCGACGCGACACGGACTGCGTGTCGGGGCTGCGCTGCCTGAACCTGGCGTGCACGGAGCCGCGGCTCGACGGGGGCGTGCAGGACCACGGCACGCCGGCGGACGGTGGCAACGAGGACGCGGCCACCGACCAGGGCGCCGACGACACGGGCGTGGACGTGGGGGTGGAAGACACGGGTGTGGATCTTGGACCCGAGGACACGGGCGTGGACCTCGGACCCGAGGACACGGGCGTAGACCTCGGCAACATGTGAGCTATGGTCCGTCGCCGTAGCGCGGGCTGCGGCGACGCCTCATGAACTCGCGCAGCCGCATCCTCCCCGTCGTCGGTCCGGCGGCCGTCCTCTACCTGCTGGCCGGTGCGTCGGCGGCCGGGGCGCTCGATGGGATGCGCTCGCCGCTGGCGCTGCTGGCGTTGGCCTTGGCGTTCACGCCGCTCTTCCTGCGTCACCTCGATGCTCCCGGCACGCGGCGCGTCAGCGGCGTAGGCGTGCTCGCGGGCGTCATCCTGGCGGCCTTCCTGCTGCCCGACCCTGCCTCGCCGCTGCGCCTCACGGCCCTCTCGCTGGCCATGCCCCTCGCCGGGGCGCGCGTCTTCCAGCTCGCCCTGGTGGTGCCCGACCGGCCGGGTGGGCTGCTGCGCCTCGCGCCGCTCGCGTCGGTGCTGGCCTTGCTGTGCGCGCTGCTCGGACTGCTGGGGGCGTTCCCGCCCGGTGAGGTGCTGGGCGACGAGGGCTTCCTGCTGCCGGAGTCGGCGCTGCGCGGTGCGCCGCGGCTCTACATGTGGGGCGCGTTCGCGGCGGCCCTGTTGCTCCGCGCGGGGCGCCGGCGCCTCGGCCGCGGGCCCGCCGCGCTGGCGTCCAACGCCTGGGGCGTGATGGGGCTCGTGGTGGTGGTGGTCGCGCTGCCGCTCACCTCGTGGCTCCTGAACGTGGGCGTGCTGCAGCCCGACCCCACGGCCGAGGCCATCACCGTGGCGGCGCTCGCCAGCGTGCTGCTCTACGGCCACCTCGCCATGGTGGATCCGCGACGCCGTGTCTACGCGGGCGCCGCGGTGCGACGCATCGTGCGCGCGGTCCTGGCGGTGGGCTTCGTCACGGGCTGCTTCGCGCTCGCCCGCTATGCCGTGGGTCCGCGGTCGGTCGCGCCGGCGTGGGCCTGGGCGGTGGCCGCGGGCCTCTCCCTTGCCGTGGACCGCGCGCTCGCGCCCTTGGTGCGCCGCGCCATCGCCCCTTACGGAGGGCGCTTCCTCGACGCGCTCGAGCTGGCCAGTCGGCGCCTCGACACGGTCCCCACGCTGCTCGAGCTGGGCGCGGCGGTGCTGCCGGCGCTGCGCGAGGCGGCGGGCGAGTCGGACGCCCAGCCCGTGCTCTACGTCATCGAGCCCGCGCGCGTGGTGACCATCGACGCGGCGGGCACACCCCGCGTCCAGACCGCGTCCCTCTCCACGCGCCTGGTGGACTTCGCCTTCGACAACCCCGGGACCCTCACGCTGGTGCCCGAGCTCGAGGCGCAGTCGGTGCGGCGCCCCGAGCTGCGTCCGCTCCTCGAGGCCCTCGCGCAGCACGACGCGCTCGCCATCCTGCCGCTGGCCAACGACGGACACGTGGACGGCTTGCTGGTCATCCCCCGCGGTCGGCGACGCAGCGCGCTCGCCCTCGAAGAGATCCACGCCGCCGAAGCCTTCGCGCGGCGGCTGGCTTCGTCGCTCGGCGCCATGGCGGGCCAGATGCGCGCCCAGGTCCGCGTGGGCCAGCTGATCGGCGCGCACGAGCAGGTGCTGGACGAGCTGCACGAGCGTGACCTGCGCATCGCTCGCTTGCGGGGGAGCCTCGAGCTGCTGCAGGCGGGCGGCCGCGCGGGGGGGGCCGAGCTCCCGCGCGTGGCCTACAGCCCGGCCATGCGCGCATGCGAAGAGCAGCTGAGCGCGCAGGCCAGCGAGAGCGAGCCGCTGCTGCTCGTCGCGCCGAACGGGGCCCCGGTGCTGCACCTGGTGGAGCTGCTGCACCGCGAGAGCCCGCGCGCCGAGGGGCCCCTGGTGGTGGTGGACTGTGCCTCCGTCGCCGAAGCCGAGAGCTTGGTCGCCTTGATGGGTGACCCCTCCACCGGCGACCCCGGCTGGGTCGCGCACGCCACGCACGGGACGCTCGTGCTGCGCGACGTGCCCGCGCTCTCGCTCGCGGCGCAAGAAGCCCTGGCCGGCTTCATCGCCCCGCCCGCACCCGAGGAGGCGGGGCAAGAGGCGGGGCAAGAGGCGCGGCCCTCCGTCACGCGGGCCACCACGACCAGCGCGCTGCGCGTGGTGCTGGTGGCGCGCGCGGGGCTCGATGCGCTGGTGGCGCGCGGCAAGCTCGCCCCGCAGCTCGCGCAGCAGGTGGGAGAGCGCGTCATCGAGGTGCCGCCGCTCGCGCGCCGCGCCGCGGATGTGCCCTCGCTGACGTTGCTGGCGGTGGCCAACGCGTGTCGGCGCGTGGGGCGCGAGCCCATCGGCGTATCGCAGGCGGTGGTGGACTACTTGGTGCGTGCCGACCTGACGGGCGACGTGCGCGGTCTCGCCGAGCGGGTGGAAGACGCCGTCGCGCGTGCCACGGGGCCGCAGCTGACCCTCGCGGACTTCGCGCTCACCCCCGGCAGTGAAGCGCCGCAGGCTGCTGTTGGAGCCGATGACACGCCGCGCCCGCGCGAGGTGGAGGCCGACGCCGCGGACGAGTGGGTGGGGACCTTCAACGACCTCGAGCGCAAGATCCTCGAGCGCGCCATGACGCGCGCAGGCGGCAACAAGAGCGAGGCGGCCCGCACGCTGGGCCTCAAGCGCACCACGTTCCTGGACAAGCTGCGCCGCTACGGCGTCATCTCGGACTGAGCGCGCGTCCGCCTCGTCGGTCGCTCAGGGCGTGCCGCAACGCGCGTGGATTCGCTCGAGTGCGCGCGTGCAGCGCCCGCGTGCCTCTTCGCAGCGAGGGTCACACTCGTCGAGGCTGCACACGCGCTCGGCGAGCCGACAGATCTCGCCGCCCAGTCGCGCCGCGGCAGCGCAGTCGGCGGCCTCGAGCGCCGCGCCGAGCGTGCCCACGTTCGCGTCCTGCGCGGCGTAGAGCGACGCCACGTCGAGCGGGTCGTGTGCCCGCTGGGGCTCCGGGCTGGGCGCTGCCGTGCTCGACGGCATGCTTGGCGCGTCTTCGCGGGTGGACTCGGCCTCCGCACTCACCTCGGCTCCGCTCGCGTCCACGTCTCGCTCGAGCGTGGCGCTGCGGGCGTGGCACTGCCGCGGCGCCTCCTCGCGGGCGGCCTCGCCCCCGTGCGTCTCGGCGTTGGGGGGGCCGGCCGCTGGCCCCGCACAGCCCGAGGTGCCGGCCAGCAGCAAGCCGACCGTGACGAGGAGGCAGCTCGCCAGTGACGTGCGCGGTGTGGGCGGCCACCTCATGGCGCCTCCTCCTCGCCCAGCACGGCATCGAGCAGCACCTCGTTGATGCGCAGCGCGGCGAGGAAGTCGCGGCTCGCGCCCTCGCGCTCCCCCAGCGCCTCGTTGGCCTCGGCGCGGGCGATCAGCAGGTTGGCCGTCAGCACGTCGTCCTGCTGGCCGAGGGCCAGACCGTCGGCCGCCGCGTCGCGCGCCGCCGCGTGGTCGCCCCGCAGCGAGGCCAGCGTGGCGAGCCGGAAGTACACGTCTTGGCGCGCCGCGCGAGCGTGCGTGGGCGCCACCTCACCCGGCGCCGGTGTGCTCGCGAGAGGCTCGAGCACGCGGCGCGCCTCGTCGAAGTCACCGCGCTGCTCCGCCGCGTCGGCCTGCTGGTGCGCGTCGCGCAGCGTGCTCACCCAG
>CAZEAA010000335.1:0-6894 GCA_964510015.1 uncultured Sandaracinaceae bacterium | reverse complement strand
AGGACTGCTGCCCCGTACTTCAGTGCGGGGTGCCAATTGTGCTTGTTTTATGGCCTTTCAGCGCGCCATACCTCGGCGCCATACCTCGTCGCCGTGGCCGTCGCCGTACGGCAACGGCCACGGCCACGGGTTCAAGCGCTGGGTGGGCGCTCACGGGCCAGGCTCGAGTCACGGGGTCACCTCCGCTCCTGAGTGAGTATGTGGGCGCGACGAACGCGAACCCTGGACTCGGACAGCCCAATCACTCCTCCGCCGAAGCACGAGTAGGCGAGACTCGAGTCCCTCCCGAAGGGGGGGACATTATCCAGGAATCGAGGCCGAGGACTCCTTGCCCCGGCTCTCGAGCCGGGGTGGCCAAATGCCTTGAAATAAGGCGACTCCGCAACACGACAGCCCACGATCGTCGCCGTCGCCGTCGCCGTCGCCGTCAACGACCACGACCACGACCACGACCACGAGAGGCGAACGTCGCGCCTGCTCACTGGACAAGCGAAAAAGCCCCGGTCAATCGACCGGGGCTCTTCTCTTCCACACCGCGTGCGAGGCCACCGCCTCGTCACGCGCACCCATCACTCGTCGTCGTCGTCGTCGCCGGCTTCCCAGCCCATTCCGCCGCGCCACTTGTTGTTGGGGCGACGCTCTTCTTCGCGCTCGGTCCGCCGCGGCGGAGGACGCACTTCCTCGCGCTTCTTGAGCGCGGGCTTCTCACGACGCTTGCGGCTGGGCTGCTCGGCGTCGTCGCCCGCTGCGCCAGGCTCACCCGGAGGCCCTGAGAACGGACGCGGCGCGGGGCCGGCATCAGGACGGCGCGCAAAGCCACCGCCGCCTCCACCGCCTTGATAGCCACCGCCTTGGTAACCGCCACCGCCACCGCCGCCCTGGTAGCCGCCACCACCGCCGCCCTGGTAACCGCCGCCGCCGCCGCGGTCCTGGTAACCACCGCCGCCGCCGCCTTGGTAGCCGCCGCCACCGCCGCCTTGATAGCCGCCGCCGCCGCCTTGGTAGCCACCGCCACCGCCGCCGCCCTGGTAACCGCCACCGCCGCCACCTTGGTAGCCACCGCCGGGTCCACCAGGGCCTCGCGGTCGATCACCGTACGCCGGGCGACCTCCGTCACCGCCGGGCCGAGGGCCACGCGGTGGGCCACCCGGGCCCGCGCCGCGCGGACGCTCCACTGCCTCCGTGACCGTGACGCGACGCCCATCGAGATCTCGCTCGTGGTTCGCCGCGATGATCGCCGCCAGGTCTTCGCCATCGCCGAGGTCGACGAACGCGAAGCCGCGCGACCTGCCGGTCTCGCGATCCAATACGACAGTGGCCTTTCTGACTTCGTGCCCCTTGGCCTCGAAGTGTGCCCTCAGTGAATCGTCTGTCGTCGAGTACGCCAGGTTCCCGACGAAGATTCTCTTGCCCACGAACAGTGTCTCCTACCGATGCTTACTTGCTTGCGAACGATTTCGCGCGATCAACCGAGCTGATTCTACGTGTGGATCGGCCCCTACGACAAGCCGGCGTTGCGCTCAATCACCGCGATGAAGCGCGCGCCATAGGCTTCGATGCGCGCGGGACCCATCCCGTGCACTCCCGAGAGACCACCGTCGGTCGTGGGCCGGTGCACCGCGAGGCCCAGCAACGTGCGGTCGTGACAGACCACGTAGGGAGGCACGGAACGCTCGCGGGCAAGCGCCAAACGCTCCTCGCGCAGCGCCATGAAGAGCCGCCGCGAGTGGTCGTCCAGCGCGTCCACGTCCACGCTGGCGCTGCTCTTGGCGCCGGCCGGCGCGCCGTCTCGCGCACCCGATCGCTTGCGCGAAGAACGTCGCCCGGCATGCGCCGGCGGCAACAATACGTCGGCCGGGAGGTCACCTTTCATCACGCTCACGCCGCGCGCGGTCAGGATCAGCAGCGGGTATTCGTCGCTCGTGAGGTCCGCCAGCGCCGCCGTGATCAGCCGTCGCAGGAGCGCCACCGCCCACTCCACGCCCTCGTCGCGCAAGAGCCCGAAGGTGGAGAGCGACTCGAAGCCCCAGCGCTTGCTCTTGGCGTTGGTCTTGCCCGCCAGCATCTCGGCCACGCTGCGCAGGCCCACCTGACCGCGCGCCCGCGCGATGCCGCTGAGCGCTTGGCGAACCACGCGCTGAGCCTCCTCGTCGGTGCGCGCGCCCGGCGTGTCGGCTCCGCGTTCGGCGTCGAGGCCGCGCGCCTCGAGCGCGCTGCACACGTCGCAGTGCCCGCAGCCCCCGAGCGTCTCTTGGTCGTCGCCGAAGTAGCGCAGGATGAAGTCGTGGCGACAGTTGCCCGCCTCCACGTAGCGCATCAGGTCGAGGAACAGGTCCCACTGGCGCGCGGCCAGCTCGCCCCCTGACCCCCGCATGTCGATCAGGCGCTTGCGCAGGCCCATGTCGCTGGCGCTCGCCAGCAGCACACCCTCGGCCGGCGCCCCGTCGCGTCCCGCGCGGCCCACCTCTTGGTAGTAGGCCTCGATGGAGCCCGGCGCCTGGAGGTGCACCACCACGCGGATGTCGGCGCGGTCGATGCCCATGCCGAACGCGTTGGTGGCCGCCACCACGTGCAGCGCCCCGCTCGCGAAGCGCGCGTTCACGCTAGCGCGGTCCTCGGGGCTCATGCCGGCGTGATAGACACCCGCGCGAAAGCCCGCCGCCGACAGCGCCTCGCCCATGGTCTCGGCGTTCTTGCGCGTGGCGGCGTACACGATGGCGCCGCCCTTGGGCTCGCTCGAGCTACCGAGCACCTCGAGCAGGATGGCCACGGCCGCGTCGCGGCGCGCCTTCTGGCCGTCGATCTCTTCGCACGAGAGGTGCAGGTTGGGGCGAGCGAAGCCGCGCAGCACCACGCTGGTGTCGCGGGTGGTGAGGCCCAGGCGCGCGAGGATCTCGTCGCGCACCGCGGGCGTGGCCGTGGCGGTGCAGGCCAGCACGTGCGGCGGGTCGAGCGCGCGCAGGACCTCGCCGAGGCGCAGGTACTCGGGACGGAAGTCGTGCCCCCACTGCGAGATGCAGTGCGCCTCGTCGATGGCCACGAGCGGCGGCCGCAGCGCGCGCACCATCTCGAACGTGTAGCGGTTCCCGAGCCGCTCGGGGGCCACGTAGACCAGGTCGAACTCGCCCCGCGCCACCGCCGCCTCGCGCGCCTTCAGCTCGTCGAAGTCGAGCGTGGACGCGAGGAACGTGGCCCGCACGCCACGCGCCGTGAGCGCGCGCACCTGGTCTTCCATGAGGGCAATGAGCGGCGAGACCACCAGCGTGGTGCCCGTGAGCTCCGTGGCCGGGTACTGGTAGCAGAGCGACTTGCCGCCGCCGGTGGGCGCCACCACCAGCACGCGCCGTGGCCCGCTCAGCAGCGCGTCGATGGCCTCGCGCTGCCAGGCGTGGAAGCTCCGCAGCCCAAAGCGCTGATGCAGGCGCTGTTCGCTCGCGGTCACGCTAGCGGTGCCTCACGTGGGCCGCACACGCCGGCGGCGCAGCAGCATGCCGAGGGAGGCCAGGGTGGCGAGCCACGCCGGCCAGTCGCCCAGCGTCTCGTACAGCGTGGCCTGCGACATGCGCGGCACGTTCGCGTGCAGCTGCTCACTGGTGAACAGGCCGCCGTGCGTGACCACGCGCCCGGCCGGGTCGATGAAGGCGCTCACGCCGCTGTTGGTGGAGCGCACCAGCGCGCGGTGGTGCTCGGCGGCTCGGAAGCGCGCCATGGCCAAGTGGATGTGCGGCTCCTGGCTCTTGCCGAACCACGCGTCGTTGGTGATGTTCACCAAGAGGTGCGGCTGGCCGGCGGCCACGGCCTGCCGCGTGAAGCCGGGGAGCACGTCCTCGTAGCAGATGAGCGTGGTGATGCGCGTCTCACCCGTGGCGCTGGGCAGCACCAGCGGGCGCGTGTGCGTGCCGGGAGACAAGCGCCCGGTGCGCGGCGACAGCTCGTACAGCTGCGGGAAGGTCTCGCCCAGCGGCAGGTACTCGCCGAAGGCCAGCAGGTACGTCTTGTCGTACGTGCCCAGCTCCTTGCCCTCGCCGTCGATGAGGTAGGCCGTGTTGAAGAAGCCCATCCGGCCGTCTTGCCCGATGTCGCGCCGCAGCCCGCCGAAGAGCAGCGGCGTGCTCACCATGGCCGGGGTGCCGCGGCGGAAGCGCAGCACGCGCGTGAGGTCGGCGTTGGGCGGCAGCGTCCAGAGATACGCCGACTCGGGCCACACCAGCAGGTCGAGCGGCTTGCCCGCCGCGCGCTGACTGCTCTCGAGCGCGATGGAGCCCTCGAGGTGCAGTCGGTGGCCGCGCGCCGGATAGAGGTGCTTCTCGAACACCCCCATGGCGGCCTGCACGATGCCCACGTGCAGCGTGTCCGCGCGGGCCGCGCGGGCGTCCACCTCCTGCGTGCGCCACGCGCCGTAGCCCACGCCCAGCAGCAGCAGCGCGAGGGACGCCAGCAGCGGTCGCGCCGCGCGCAGCGTCAGCGGCTGCCCAGCAAGCCGGTCGCGCACGAGCGGATGGAGGCCCGCTTGGACCAGCAGGGCCAGCCCGCCCACCACGCCGGGGCCGCCGAGGTCGGCCAGCTGCAAGAGCCACGTCTGGTCGAAGAAGGCGTAGCCGAAGTGGCTGGGGAAGAGCGTGGGGAACCACTGCTCGAGGCACAGGATGAACGCCACCGCCGCGAGGGCGACGGGGTAGCCGTTGTTGCGCGCGCGCCGCAGCCCGAGGGCGAGGAGGAGCTGCAGCAGCCCGAGGTACGCCCAGAAGAACGACGCCAAGAACGACGCGATGCCGATGTTGAAGCCGCTGAAGACCTCCAACATCTTCGCCATCCAGTGGTAGCCGCCGAGGTAGGCCACGAAGCCGTGCGTGAAGCCCACCGCCGCCGCGCGCCGCTTGGTGACCACGGTGGGGTGCTCGAGCGCAAAGTACAGTGGCAGGAAGCACACGAACGCGAGCGGCCAGAAGCCGAAGCCGCAGAACGAGAGGAAGTGCAGCGTGCCGGACAGCGCCGCGAGCGCGAAGGGCACCCACGCCCGTGTGGGACCGGAGGCGGCCTCGTCGACGGAAGTTCCCTGCGGAGGCGGTGGAGTGGGCTCGGCCATGCTGCGTCTCGCGTCCGTTACAGGCGCAGCAGCTTGCGCACCTTGCTCAGCAGCTCTTCGTGCTTGAAGGGCTTGGTCACGTAGTGCTTGGCACCGGCGTTGATGCCGCCGATGACGTCCATGGCACCGCTCTTCGCGGTGAGCATGATGATGGGCACTTTCGCGAGCCGCTCGTCGGCGCGCATGGCCTTGGCGAGGCCCATGCCGTCGAGGCGCGGCATCATCATGTCGGTGATCACGAGGTCGGGCGGCTTCTTGCTCGCCTGCAAGAGCTCGAGGGCCTGCTGCCCGTCAGTCGCCGTCTGGACGCGCGCGATGGGTTCGAGCAGCCGAGTCACGAGCGTGAGCACGGCCGGCTCGTCTTCCACGCAGAGGACGCGTGGCTTGTCGGGTGGCGGGGGCGGGGGCTGGGCCATCTCGGGCGCAAGCTAGCAGATTCAGACGCGAGTGCCTGCTGGCTCCGCGGCCAGCACCTCGGACACGCTCTCGTGGACCGCGCGCAGGAGGTCGTCCAGCACGTCCGCCGCGATGTTCAGCGGCGGAACCACGTAGATGGTGTCTCCAAGCGGGCGGAGCTGAACGCCGCGGGCCCGCGCCGCGTCGTGCACCGCCCAGCCCAGTCGGCCCAGGTAGCCGCCCTCTCCCAGGTCGGCCGCCGCCACCATCCCGAGCGACCGCGCGCGTCGCACGCCGGGGATGCTGGTCAGCGCCGCGAAGCCTGCCGCCAGCTGGGCACCGCGGGCTTGGCTCTGGGCCAGGATGTCTTCGTCGCGGTAGATGGCCAGGACCTCGCGCGCCACGGCCGCGCCGAGCGGGTTTCCGTAGAAGGTGTGGCCGTGCATCAGCGCGCGCGTCTTGTCCCCGCGGAAGCCGTCGAACACGCGCTCGGTGGCGAGCGTGGCCGAGAAGGGCAGCGCCCCACCCGACAGCCCCTTGGCCGTGCACAAGAGGTCCGGCGTGATGTCCGCGTGCGTGCTTGCCCAGAGAGCGCCGGTGCGTCCGAGGCCGGTGAAGACCTCGTCGCAGATCAGGAAGGTGTCCACCTCGCGCGTCACCTCGCGCAGCCGCCGCAGGTGCCGACCCGGATAGGTGCGCATGCCCGCGGCCCCTTGGATCAAGGGCTCCACGATGACCGCCGCGATCTGGTCGGCCTCCCGGCGCAGCGTGCTCTCGAGCGCCGCGAAGAGCGCGTCCCAGCCGGCGTCGTCATCGGCGTGCAGCGGCTCGGGCAGGCCCTCCGCGGCCGCGCGCCCGCCGGGGAAGAGCGGCGCGAACAGGCCGTTGAAGGCCCCCACGTTGCCCACCGCCATCGCGCCGAGGGTGTCGCCGTGATAGCCGCCCGGGAGCGCCAAGAAGCGTGTTCGCCCCGGCCGCCCGTTCTGCTGCCAGTACTGGAAGGCCATCTTGAGCGCGACCTCCACCGAGGTGCTGCCGTTGTCGCTGTAGAAGACGCGCGTGAGCCCCGGCGGCGCGATGTCCACCAGCTCCTGCGCCAGCAGCACGGCCGACGGGTGCACGGTGCCGGCCATCGAGCAGTGCAGGAGATCGTGCGCCTGCCGCGCCAAGGCCTCACGCAAGCGCGGGTGCCCATGGCCGAGGTTGTTGCACCACCACGCGCCGCTGCCGTCCAGGTAGCGCTGACCATCCGCGGTGTAGAGGTAGGGCCCCTCGGCCCGCTCGATGAACAGCGGCGTCTTGGTCTGGTGGTCCTCGCTCGACGTGTACGGCCGCCAGAGGTGCCGCCGGTCGATGGCCAGCAGGGCATCGCGGTTGTCGGTCATGGGGGCGGGGTACCAGGCGAGCGGGAG
>CAZEAA010000334.1:0-6896 GCA_964510015.1 uncultured Sandaracinaceae bacterium | reverse complement strand
GGCATAGGCGCTGGTGCGCTCGAGGGAGCCCTCGATGGCCCGCGCGAACCCGAGCAGGGCGCGCGCGCGCTCGGGGCGACGCACGGCACCGGCGCCGGCCTCGGCGGCCGCCGCAGCCGCCAGCATGTCCCCGCGCTGATAGCGCACACGCGCCAGCTCTTCGAAGGCGTCACCGTCGCTCGGGTCGGCCTCGAGGGCCTGCACCAGCGTGGCCTCGGCTTCGTCGATGGCGCCGAAGCGCCGGGCGTTCCGGGCGATCAGCTTCAGGCTGCGGGCGCGCTCCCCGGGCTGCCCCGCCGCGGCGGCGGCCGCCCGTGCGTAGGCGTTGCCGAGCTCCACGCGGCCCATCGCCGTGCACATCGTGGCCGCGGCCTCGAGCGCGTCGTAGAACGTGGGGTCGGCGGCGGCGGCTTCGCGGAACGCGCGGCACGCCTCCTCGAGCGAGCGGTGGTGACGCTGCCAGGCGCGCCCGAATTCGAGCCAGGCCGTGGCTCGCTCGCGGGGCGGCGCGCTGCTGGCCTCCAGGTTCGCGATGCGCTTCTCGAGCGGGTCGAGCGGGTCGTCGAGGCGCATCAGGATCGGCGGCAGCGGCGGAAGCTTGTGACCGAACTCGGACGGACGCGGGGGAGGCACCGACCCGGGCCGCGCAGGGACTTTCACCAGCTTGATCGCCCCGATGACCTGCGTGGGCGCGGTGGCCGCGTCGCTGGTCGTGGCCGGCGGCGGGGCGATGGTGGTGGGACGCGGCGGCGGTGGCGGCGGCGAGTCCACGCGCGCGCTCAAGAACACGAGGCCCGCCCGGAGCAGCGCGGCGATGCGGGATGCCGCTGCGGGCGAGCTGGCCAGCAAGCGCGCCACGCGGGGCGGATCGAGCGCCGGCAGCTCGGCCCACGCCTCGGCGGCCGCGCGGTGCGAGCTCTCCTGCCAGATCAGGAGCTTGTTGGCCTGCGAGCCCACGAGGCCCGCGTCACGCTCCCCCGCGCGGCGCGCGAGCGCGTCCAGCAGCAGCTCCAGCAGCGGCGTGCGGTGCTCGCCCGCGCGCGTGCTCAGCGCAGCCGCCGGCTCGAAGTCGTTGAGGCCCTGACCCGCGTCCACGTCGCTCTGCAGCCCGAACACCAGCCGGTCGAGCCACAGCGCGCGCAGGCCCTGGGTCAGCTGCGCTGGCGTGAGCACCAGCTCGAGCTCGCGGATCAGCGGCGTGCCCGCCATCTCGGACTTGGACCGGGCCGCCCGCGCGCCACCGTCGTCCAGGCGCCCGGCCTTCACCAAGAAGCTGTCGAGCGGCTCGTCGCCCGGCGCGGGCAGGACCCCGATGACCTGACCCTCGTGCAACACCAGCTTGCGACCGCCGATGGCGATCTCGCCACTGGCTCCGCGTTCGGCGAGCTCCAGCAGGGTCCTGGCGATGGGTCCCGGCACCAGCGCCGACGGTGAATCCATGGGCGCGGAAGTTATCACAGTCGCACTCGGCGCGACGCCTTTCTCTGCCTCAGCGGGTGTACCAGCCGTTGGCTTCGTACCAGGCGTGCGTGCGGGCCAGGGCCTCGCGCCGCGGGACCGTGCTGGCGAACCCGAAGTCGCTCGCGGCGGCGTCGGGGTAGCAGGTCCAGGCCTGCTGAGCGCCCATCACGGCCTTCTGCCGGTTCATGAGCCGCGGCTCGCCGTCGATGCGCGTGGCCAGCTCGCCGAGGGCGCCCGCCACGAACGGCATCTGCTTGGGGAGGGAGATGGTCAGCGCGCGCTTCCCGACCACGGCCATGATGTCGGCCTGGAGGGTCTCCCAGGTGATCGGCTCGCCGTCCGACAGGAAGTAGCCGCGCCCCTCGGCGGCCTTCGCGGCGCCCGAGCGCAGGATGGCCGACACCACGTCGTCCACGTACACGAAGCTGCCCCAGCTCTGGCGGTTGCCGAAGAAGAGGTTCACGCGGCTGCGAGCCAGCTTGAAGAGCTCCAGCATGTCCACGTCTCGCGGGCCGTAGACCCCGCTCGGGCGGATGATGGTGTACGGCACCTGGGCGCGCTCCACCACCTGCTCGGCCGCGAGCTTGCTCTCGCCGTAGAACTCCACCGGGCGGCGCGGATCGGTCTCGCGCAGCGGCTGCCCCGGGCGGCTCGGGCCGTAGGCGGCGAGCGACGACACGTGCACGAAGCGCTTCAAGTCCTTGTGCTCGGCCTCGGCCGCGCGCAGCAGGTTCTCGGTGGGCATCACGTTGCCGCGCTCGAAGTCGCTGTACGTCCGGCCTTTGGTGGCCCCCGCCACGTGCAGCACGTAGTCCGGGCGCTCGCTCGCCATGATGCGCTTCAGCGTCGCGACGTCGTCGTAGTTGGCCTCCACGCTGCGGCCCGTGCGCGCCGCGGGAGAGCCCGGTCGCCGGATGGCGAGCACGTCGGACCCTTGCTCGAGGAGCGTGTCGCGCAGCCAGCTGCCGATGAAGCCGCTGGCGCCCGTGATGAGGACTTTGCCCTTGATGGTGTCGGTCACCGCGCTGTGATGCCCGCTCCGCGCTGCTCCGGCAAGCCCCTATCGCCACGCCCCGTTTGCTACGGGTGAGGCACTACGCCACACCCTCGCGGCGTCGGGTCCACGCAGCTCCCCGTTCTTGCCGGCTTCTCCGTCCTCGGTCGGGTTGGCCCGGTCCGTGCAAACGGAGCGTCTCCATCAGAACATCCAAGGGCACGACGCCTGGGGTCGATCGTTCTGCAGACTTGGTCCGACGTATGTTCAAGACACTGCGACTCATGCTCGCCCTCGCGGCGCTTCCTCTCCTCTCGGTCGGCTGTGCCGAGGAATTCATCGACTGCACCGACATCTGCACGACCGTGGAGGACTGCATCGGCGACGAGTTCGAGGTCCGCGAGTGTCGACAGAGCTGCGACGACCAGTCGCAGAACGCCATCAACCAGTGCGACGCTTGCCTCGACAGCGCCGAGAGCTGCGGCGAGTGCCTGGTCGAGTGTGGGCCGCTCGGCCTCATGATCATCGAGGACGAGGGGTGATCCAACGAACCGCGGGCGGTGGCCGCAAGGGGCTGCCGCGATGAACACCATGACACCCAAGAACCTGCATCGCGCCGCGGCGCTTCTGCTCTTCCTCTTCGCGCTCACCCACGCGCTCGGCATGATGGTCAGCGGCGGTCACGGGGTCGGCGTGGACCTGGTCATCCTCGGCATGCAGGCGGTCCCCATGGAGCGCCTGGGTGTCGAGCGCACCCTGATGGACTTCCACGTGGGCTACGGCGGCATCTTCGAGGTGTACCTGCTCTTCGGCGTGGTGCTGTCGCTCGAGCTCTCGAAGCTGGCGACCCTGCACCCCGGCACGGCCACGCGCATCGCGCTCGCCCACGGGGTGGCGCTCTGCGTCGTGTTCCTGCTGTGCCTGCGCTACTTCTTCGTGGGCCCCACGCTGCTGGCGCTGCTGGCCGCCATCGCCACCATCGTCGCCATGGTCAAGACCGGCCGGCTCCGGGAGGACTGACGCGCGGCGCGACGCGGTGCACGACTCCCTCGGGCACGTGTACACTCTCGCCCCATGAGCGTTCGGCATGCCGTCGTCACCGGCGGGAGCAGCGGGATCGGTCTCGAGACGGCGCGAGGACTCTTGCGTCGCGGCTTCGAGCGCGTGGCCATCATCGGTCGGGATGACGCCCGCCTCGCGCGCGCGGTGAAGTCGCTCGGGCCGGGGGCCGTGCCGCTGCGGGCCGACTTCGGGTCGCTCGCCGAGGTGCGTGCCTGCGCGGAGGAGGTGCGCGCCACCCTGCACCCGCTCACCGTGCTGGTGAACAACGCGGGCGTCTGGCACAGCGAACGCACGCTCAGCCAGGACGGCTTCGAGGACACCTTCGCGGTGAACCACCTGGCGCACTTCGAGTTCACGCGATGCCTGCTGGACCACCTGGCCGAGCGCGCGGAGCTGCCCGCGCGCATCGTGCACGTCTCGTCGCGCCGGCACGTGAACTGCCGGGGCATCCGCTGGGACGACGTGATGCTGACCAAGGGCTACTCCGGCCTGCGCGCCTACGATCAGAGCAAGCTCGCGAACATCCTGTTCAGCCTGGAGCTCGCGCGCCGCCTGCGCGTGGCGGGCCGTCACGTCACCTCGAACGCGGTGCACCCGGGCTCCGTGGCCACCGAGATCGCGCGCGACAGCGGCGTGCTGAACTTCCTCAGCAACACGGTGGCCAAGCTCGTGCTGCTGACGCCCGAGCAGGGCGCGGCCACGTCCCTCCACGTGGCCACGCACCCCGCGGTGGACGAGCTGAGCGGGTGCTACTTCTCGCGCTCGAGGCCGGTTCGGCCCTCGCGCGCGGCGCAGGACGAGTTCGCCGCGGCCCGCCTCTGGGCGCTCAGCGAAGACCTCGTCGCCGGTCGACACGTGAGTGGCACGCGTGGCTGACGTCTTCGCCGACCACGCAGCGCGCTGTCGCTCGGCGCTCGCGGACGTGCCCGCGGCCGAGCGCCCGGACGCCGAGCGCGTGCTCACGCTGGTCAGCGCTCGCGACGCGGGGGAGCCCGTGGACGGCGAGCCGGTGCGCCGCGAGCTGCTCGGGCTGATCGAGCGCCTCGGCCGGCGAGCCAGCAGCAGCCTGCCGTTCGCGGCCCTCGCCCGCGCTCTCTCGGCGGACCTGCACGGCGCGCTCGGCATGCGCACCGAGAGCCTCGCGGCCTGCGACCAAGCCCTTCAGCTGCGCGGCCTGTAGCCGTCGCCCGTTCCCTCGAGACCTGCCATGCACGACCTCGCCCCGCTCATCGATCACACCCTCCTGCGCGCCGACGCCGCGTCCGCGGACTTCTCGCGCCTGTGCAGCGAGGCCCGCACCCACGGCTTCGCCACCGTGTGCGTGCCCTCGGCCTGGGTGCGCTTCTGCGTCGAGCGCCTGGCGGACGCGAGCCCCGGCGTCTGCACCGTGGTCGGCTTCCCGCTCGGCTGCGTCAGCACGGCTGCGAAGGTGGCCGAGGCCCAGCAGGCCGTGCGCGACGGGGCCGTGGAGCTGGACGTGGTGCTGCACCTCGGCGCGCTGCGCGACCGGCACTACCGGACCGTGACCACGGACCTCATCGCGGTGGTGCAGGCCGCCGAGGGACGCGTGGTGAAGGTGATCCTCGAGACCGCCGCGCTCACCCCCGAGCAGATCCGCGTGGGCGCCGCGCTCGCGCAGTCGGCGGGCGCGCAGTTCGTGAAGACGTCCACGGGCTTCGGCGCGGGCGGCGCCACCCCCGAGGCCGTCGCGCTGCTGCGCGAGACGGTCTGCAGCCAGATCGGAGTCAAGGCCTCGGGAGGCATCCGCGACGAGGCCAGCGCGCGCCTCATGATCGCCGCGGGCGCCACGCGCATCGGCACGAGCGCCGGCGTGACCATCGTGGCCGCTTTGGGCGGGGGCAGCTTGGAGCCCTCCGCGAGCCCTGCTACATCTCGCCCATGACCGTCCTCGCCGTCACCGACGCGACCTTCGAGCGCGAAGTCCTCGCCGCGGAGCTGCCCGTCCTCATCGACCTCTACGCGGACTGGTGTCAGCCGTGCAAGCAGCTCTCGCCCATCGTGGCGGCCGTGGCGGCCGAGCTCGCGGGCGTGGTCAAGGTGGTCAAGATCGACATCGAGCGCAGCCCGGGCGTGGCGCAGATGTTCCGCGTGCAGAGCATCCCCATGTTGGTGGTCATGCAGCGCGGTCGTCCGGTGGCGGCCGAGCAGGGCGTGCTCACCAAGGCGCAGCTGCTCGACATGCTGGCGCCCTTCCTGCCGCAGACGGCCACCGCGCTCAAGCCCGCCGAGCTCGCGCAGCTCATCAAGCAGGGTCAGGTGGTCCCCGTGGACGTGCGTGACGAGCGCAGCTTCGGTCGCTTCCGCGTGCCCGGCGCCATCAACGTGCCGGCGGCTGCGGTGGCGGAGCGCGCGGCCGAGCTGGTGCCCTCCGACGGTCGCCTGCGCGTGCTCTACGCGCGCACGGAGGACGACGGAAAGCGCCTGGCCGAAGAGCTGGGACAGCAGGGGGTCGAGGTGGGCTACCTGTCCGGCGGCTTCCTGCACTGGGAGGCCGACGGGCTCGAGGTCGAGCGCGGGTGAAGCTCAACGAGATTGGCGACCCGCGCAGAGGTGACGCGCCCAGCGCGCTGTGCGAGCCGCGTGACGCCATCGCCTTCGACGCGCCCGCGCTGGTGGTGATGGGGGTACGTCGCGGTGACCTCTCTCCCGTGCGCTTCGCCCTCGCCGTGGTGGAGGCGCTGGCCGCGGCCTCTCGTCCCGTGGTGGTGCACGCGCTGCGGCGGGCGGACGGCGCCTTCGAAGCCGACGCCGACACCCGCGGCACGCAGTTCCTGGCTGCCGGCGCGCGCGCGTATCGCGGAGGCCGCATCGGGCCAGACGCCGCCACCATCGACGCGCAGTTGAGGGCCTGGGCCAAGCTGGATCGTGGCGCGGTCCGCGTGCTCGTCGGCACCGACTTCGCGGCGCGCGCGCATGCCGACGTGGTGGTGGCCATCACCGCGGGCCTGCCGCTGATCGGGTGGAGCCCGGCGGCTCGCTCGGTGGCGCCACGCATCGGTCTCCAACTGGCCGAACCGCGCGTGGCGGTCGCGCAGGGCCTCGCGCGTCGCCTGGTTCCTGCCGTGTGTCCGTAGGTCAGGTCAGTTGCGCGCCGGAGGGGCCCCGACCGGCCTTCCGGTGTCAGGGGAGTCGTGACGAGTCGCTAGACGGGTGCGACGACGTACGTCGACTCGTCACACATCTTGGGTCCTGCGGAGCCTAGGGGCAGAGGTGGCCTGCTAAGCGAATCGTGCTTCTGGCAAGGTGATTTGGGCACCCCGCACTGAAGTACGGGGCAGCGAACCTGGCCTCGACAAGATGCGTAAGTCCAGCCCCTGTCGGGCCCGGACTGCCTTCCGGTGAGCCAGTTGCCTTGTGT
>CAZEAA010000333.1:0-6897 GCA_964510015.1 uncultured Sandaracinaceae bacterium | reverse complement strand
GGGGCTCCCTCAGGGGCAGGTCATCCACGCCGTGAACGAGTACGACGCGCACAGCGTGCCCGCCGTGACCGCCACCTCGTAGTCGATCTCGAACCCGGCCGGCACCGAGCCGGGCACCGTGTCCGTGCCGCTCTCGGAGAACGAGCCCGACGCGTGGGTGGTCGCCGCGCCGTACGCCGGGGACCAGACGCGGTACGTGGCCCCGCTCGCGCTCGCGCCCTCGTGCGTCCACTCCATCGTCATCGCGCAGTTGGCAGCGACGCGCAGGAAGAACCAGTCCTCCTCGCCCGCGGCGAGCGAGCGATGCCAGGTCATCGGCTGACTGGTGAGCGTCCCGCGGACCTCCGACAACCAGGCGTCCGGCTCGTACGTGTCCGTCCGCGCCAGCGTGCAGGCGTTGCGGATGCACCCTCCGGCCAGGTCGTCGTCGTAGCCGAAGTCGCAGTCGCCGCACGTCGCCACGCCAGCCGCGCTGGAGCAGGCGCGGTTCGGGTCACACCCCCCGTTGCTGGTCGCGCACGCGTCCACTTCGCAGCCGCCTGCGCCGTCTTCCTGATAGCCGGCGACGCACGCGCCGCACGTCGCCTGGGCGTCCTCGCTCGCGCAGAGGCGAAGCGCGTCGCAGCCGCCGTTGGCCGTGGCGCAGGCATCCACCTCGCAACCGGTCAGGCCGTCGCCGAGGTAGCCGCCGGGACACGCCCCGCAGACCGCGTCGCCCTCGGTGTCGGTGCAGCTCGTGAGCGGATCGCATCCACCGTTGTCCATGCCGCAGGGGTCGACATAGGCGTCCAGCGGTCCCGCGTCCGTGTCGGCCGTGGTCGCGTCGAGGGTGCCAACGTCGGCCGCGGTCGCGTCGGGGGTGCCGCTGTCGGCTTGGGGAGAGGTGTTCGCGTCGCCGCAGCCGGTCACGGCGCCAGAGAGAACGAGCAGGAGGAGGGGGAGGGCCGTGGCGCGCATCGCGCAGTCTCTGACCGCATGCGCGGGGAAGTCAATCGCCGCGAAGGCACGCCTCAGCCGGGCGTAATGGAGGGAATCAGGGTTCGGCCTGCTTCATGACCCAACGCTCGGTGGCGTCATCCGCAGGGAACAACGACTCCACGGTGAGGCCCTCGGCGGTGACGTCGAGCGGCGTCCCGATGCTCGTCAGGAGCGTGAAGAACCGCAGGTCGCCGTGAGGGTGGCGCAGGTGGAGCATGGCAACGGGCACGCCGCCGTGGGGTGCGCTCCGCGCCAGGCCAGCAACGCCCGGATAGGCGCGTACCTCGTCGAGGAGCGCGCGACGGTCCTTGTCCGCGGGATGAGCGTGGTGAGCGCGCTCCAGGCGCTCGAGCACCAGCGCCGCCATGTCGGCCCAGTTCACCACGTGAGGCCGAAGACCCTCCGGATGGAGCGCGGCGCGCACCAGGTTCTGCGCGACCGCCGAGGGCACCTTGCTGGGGTCGAGGAAGCTCCCGAGCAGTCGACGGGCCCCGTCGTTCACGCGCAGCACGTTCCAGCAACGGTCGATCAGCAGAGCGGCGTAGGGCTCTTGCTGGGCGAGCAGGAACTCGATGGCACGGCTCACCGGAGCCATCGCCACGCTGTCGAGCGGAGTGGACTGGTAGATGCCCGCAAACCCCGCGCCCGCGAGCAGGGCGTTGCGCTCGCGCAGGTCCAGCTCGAGCACCCTCGCGAGCTGAAGCACCATCTCGCGGCTCGGCTGGGCCTTGCCGGTCTCGAGGCAGCTCAGGTGGCGGGCTGACACCGTGGCCTCCAGCGCGAGCTCCTCCTGACTCCATCGCCGACGCGTTCGGTGCGCGCGGAGCAGCTGCGAGAAGTCGTCGTTCACCGGGCCAGGCTACCACCGTGCGGCTCATGCATCCCATGACCTCGGAGGTCATGGACCCCACGCGAGCGAAGCCCCATAGCTCGCAGAAAGGAGTCACTCGCATGACGCACGCAACCCACAAGCGCTGGCTCAAGAACACCGCAGTCGTGATCGGCTCTTCATGGATAGCGCCGGCTCGATCGCGTCTGGCAACGCCTCGGGCTCGGCCTCTTTCCGGTCTTCTTCGGCGACATGGCCGAGCTGGCGTGGCCGGGCCAGTTCAACCTCGACTTCACGTGCATGCTCGCGCTGTCTGGGATCTGGGTGGCCCATCGGCACCAGTTCAGCGCGCCCGGGGTGCTGCTCGGCGTGTGTGCATTCGTGGGAGGGGCGCTCTTCCTGAGCGTGTACCTGCTCGTCGTGTCGTTCCGCACCAAGGGAGACGTCGCCGCCATGCTCCTGGGGGAGCGGCCGCAGGGCTGAAGAAGCAGCACGAGCTAGTCGTCCTCAGCGTCCTCCACTTTCACCACCGGCTCTTCGCGCTTCCCTCAGCGCTCGCGCGTAGGAACGCTCGGCCAGCGGTCCCCGGCGCTTGGCGTCGTCGCCGGGCGTTCGTCCCTCCACGTCTCGTCGCGCGGCGTCGGCGCCCAGGCGAAGCACCAGGCGGGTCCACGCCATGGTGAGCGGCCAGTCGTTCTGCACGGCGCCGTCGACGTCGGTGTCCACCGCGAGGTGCAGGAGCGTTCGTCCCTGCGAGTTTGCCACGTCGATGTCGGCGCCCGCCTGCACCAGGAGCTCGATCGTCTCGAGACGCAGCGTGTCGAACGCGATGTGCAACAGCGGGTCCTGACATGGGCCCACGCGCACGTTCGGGTCACCGCCCTCCTGGAGGTACACCGCCAGGTCCACGATGCCGCCGGCTACCTGGTCGGCGTTCATGGCGAGGCGCACTTGCTCGGGATCCCGCTTCTTCATCGGTCCGTACTCTAGCGCAGGCTTCCCTCGTCCGTTGCCGCCCGGGCGCTGATACCGGAGCTGAGCACGGTCGCCCATTCGGGCTCCACGGTGACGCCAGGGAGTCTCGCGAGCACCTCAGGCGGCCGCGCGCGGCCGCGGCGAGGGTACACGACCCACAACGTCGCGACGTCCCTGGCCTCTCGACTTCTCTAGTGCCCAGGTTACGATGACCCCATGAGTCCCCGCGCCTTCCCGTATCGCTTCGAAGAGGCTGCCGAACTCGAAGAAGCTCGGCAGCGGGCGGAGCGCTTGACCATGAACGAGCGCTGCGATGAGGCGGCGGCGATGTTCATCCTCTCGCTGGTCGACATCGCGCGAAGGTCTACCGATGTCGACGACTACATGGCGAGGCTCGACCGTGACCCGCCGGGTTGCCCCACTGACCGCTGGCGCGAGCTTCAGGCGCGCCGCGCAGCCCGAGCGTCCGAGTGAAGCTCACTGCCGAGGAGCTCGAGGAGCGCCTCGCTCAGGCGCTCGAGACCGCGCGGCGATAGCGTTGTGAATGACGCCCGCCGCTTGCCCTCAACGCCAGCGACATACCCGAGATTCGCCACCTCGCCGCTAGTCGTCTTCCGCGTCCTCCACCTTCACCACCGGCTCGTCGCAGATCGCGTCGTCGGGCACCATGTAGAGGCGGAATCCCCAGCCCGCGAACGTGAGGAGCGCGGCGCCGAATTCGCTCCAGCTCACCGCGCGTCCATCGATCCAGACCGTGGGTTCTCGCTCGGGGGCGTCGACGTTCTCATCGATCACCCCACGCACGACATCACCTCGCGGTGACCACTGACCACACCGTTCGTCGAAGCTCAGCTGAGGCCGCCCGACTGGGATCTCGCGACACACGTGCTCGTACGTGCGACGACTCGCCTCCATCGCCTCGACCGTCTCGTTCCACCGGTCGAGAATCTGTCGGTCAGTCATCCCACGCGCCTCGTCCCCGACGCGGAAGCTCACGGACCCGACGTCGGGGTCGGCGTACTCAATGAGCGCTCCCTCGGGCTCCCTGGTGATGCGCACTTGGTCGGGAGAAGCAACGAATGGACGCTTGCCGCGATGGCTCATGAACCGACTCTAGCGTACGTTTTGCGCGTGGCCGTCCTGCATTCCGATGAGCACGCGGAGCAGCGCATTCGCCAGATTCTGAAGCGCTGATGCCTCATGGGGTGATCGGGTAGCGGAGCACGATCGCCCTTCCAGGCTCCACCGTGACGCCGGGCAGTCTCGCGAGCACCGCGCACACGAAGCTCGAGCGATGGATGCGCAGCTCCTCGAGCATCTCGCGGTTGCTCAGTCGGCCGCGCGCGCGGAGCGTGTCCCACGCCAGGTTCAGCATCCGTGGAGGGACCAGCTGCGCGCCTGTGCTCCGCTCGCGGCTCCGTCCCGTCTCGACCCACAGGCCAGAGGCCGTCACGTCGGCGACCACGTTCTCTGCGGCGCTCGGACCGAGCGTGTAGACGCGAGGGTTCTCTCGGGCCACGGCGGCCAGCATGGCCAGCAGCTCCGGCTCGATGGGTTCGTCCAGGTCGCGCTCGACGCCGCCACTCCACGCCGCTGCGCGATCATGGCTCCAGGTGGTCTCGGCCCAGGCCCACAGGTCTGCCAGCGGCCGGTCTCTGCTCGACCCCCGCATGACCGTCGCCACCTCGATGTTGGCCACCAGGCCCGAGGTGAGGTTCACCGAGCCGACGACGGCCTGGATGCTGTCGGCGGTGCGTCCGAGATAGACCTTCGGGTGGTAGGTGCCACCCACCGGGTTGAGGACGCGCAGGTCTGCGCCGGTCTGCTGGATGGCGGCGAGCGCGACCGGCGAGGTGGAGCCGAACGTCGTGACCATGACGCGCGCGCTGCCCCGAGCCGCGGCGCGCTCGAGCTCCTTCGCCACCAGGTGGACGCCGCGAGTCTGAGCGAACGCAACGCAGAGCATCGCTTGGTCGCCGTGGTCGAGCACCGACCGGACGGCGGCGAGCATGCCCCCTGCGGGTGCGGTGACGGTCTCGACTTGCACGGGTGGATCCTACGCGAGGAGTCAGTGGGGCAGGGCGGCCTCTATGCGGTCTCGGGCTTCAACGAGATGCTGTCCAAGACCTGGCGCGGGCTCACCACGAGTCAGGAGCTACTGGCCCTCGGCGACCGCGGCCCATCGCGCGAGACCATCTTGCACTTCGACCTCCAGCTGCTGCCGCAGCTCGCCGACATGCGGGGGCGTCTGCTCCTGGGTTGGCCTCCGCCCGAGCGCTCCTGGTGGCGTAGGGCGCACCGCAACGTGTTTCCCGTGGAAGCGGTCTACCGACAGAGCGCGTTCGTGGAACAGATGCCGGACTGGCGTGACCTGGTGCTCCCGCACCACAGACTGCAGAGCCTCCCCACCACCTGGCAGGCGACGTTGAGCCAGTGGCGCGGCATCTACGTGATCGTGGATCAGTCGTCCGGGCAGCAGTACGTCGGCAGCGCGTACGGCAGCGAGAACATCCTCGCGCGCTGGCGTCAGTACGCGTCCTCTGGTCACGGGGGGAACGTTGGCCTTCGTGGCCGGGAGGCGGTCGAGTTCCACTTCGCCATCCTCGAGCGGGTCTCGCCCGACATGCCGGCGGAGGAGGTCATCCGGCTCGAGGCGACCTGGAAGAAGCGGCTGGGCACGCGAGAGTTTGGGCTCAACGCGAATTAGGCCATACGCTGTCGGCCAACATCGAGCGGAACTCGAACCGACGGAGGTGAGACATGGGAGCGTGGGGAGAGCTGGCATTCGACAACGACACAGCGAACGACTGGGCCTACGACCTCGAAGAGCTCGATGACCTCTCGCTCGTCGAGGCGGCATTCGATGAGCTCGAGGAGGTGGGAAGTGACTACCTCGACCAAGATGTCGCCTGCCCCGCGCTCGCCGCGTGCGAGGTGATCGCGCGTCTTCGTGGCCACGCGGGCTACAAGAACGCCTACACCGAGAAGGTGGATGAGTGGGTTGCGGCGAACAAGATCGTCCCGCCCCCTGCGCTCATCAAGCGCGCCGTCGCGGCGATCGACCGTGTTCTCGGCGCGGAGTCCGAGCTGCGCGAACTGTGGGAAGACGGGGACGCGAGTACGTGGCACGAAGCCATGGCTGACCTGAGGCGGAGGGTGCTCGCTTGAGCTGGCTCTCGACCGCCCCGGACCTGCAGGGAGCAGGTCCGGGTGAGGTCGCCCCCTACCGTGTGCAGTAGACTTGGCGCCGATGAGCACCCGCGGTCTCACATTTCACGTTCGCGACGGCTCCCAAGCGCGAGCCAGAAGCGCGCTGTCGCGCTGCGGCGCGCCCGTGGCCCTCTTGGGCAGCAACCGCCTCTGGACGACGTTCGTGCCCGTCGGAGACGCGGACGTGCATCTCCATGGACTCGCCACGGCGCTCGGTCGCCCGGTCTTGCAGGTGTTCTTCGATGAGGACTCCGCCGTGACGCTCGTGCTCGGCTTGCCCGATGGGCTTCCCACCGAGGCGTCGTTTCCCTTCGGCGACGAGTCCACCAACGGGTTGGGTGCGGAGGAGTAACCGTTCACGCCCCCTAAAAGTCTGATCATTCCGCGGCGGTCGGAGTTCACGATCGACAGCGGATCTCGAACGTGATCTACCTTTGGCGTGGAGCCCGCCAACGAGAACGACTTGCTACGCGCGCAGCTCGCGGACCGCGATGCCACGATCGCGCTTCAGGCGAAGACCATCGCGGCGCTGACGGCCAAGGTGGAGGTGCTGGAAGCGTTGGTGAAGAAGCTCGTGGAGGCGCAGAGCCGCAATTCCACCAACTCGAACCTGCCTCCGTCGAGCGACGGGCCGGGCGCGGCCAACTCGAAGAGCAGCAAGAAGCCGAACAAGAAGGGCCTCAAGCGCGGCGGCCAACCGGGGCACAGAGGGTCCTCGCGAGTGCTGGTGCCCGCCGACCAGGTCCATGAGCCCATCGACATGTTCCCGGCGCGCTGCGACGGCTGCCACGAGTCGCTGCCGAGGACGCCCGATGTTGACCCGAGGCGGCACCAGTACATCGAGCTCGCACCGCTGCTGCCCCACGTCACCGAGTTCCGCCGTCACGAGGTGTGCTGCCCGAGCT
>CAZEAA010000332.1:1985-6903 GCA_964510015.1 uncultured Sandaracinaceae bacterium | reverse complement strand
GCCAGAAGCACGATTCGCTTGGCAGGTCACCTCTGCTCATGGGCTCCGCAGGACCAAGACTTGCGATGAGTCGTCAGACGAGTACGTCGACGGCCACGTGCGTTGTCGGCGACGGATCTACTTCACTGGGACGCAGTGGCGACCAGGCTTGAAACAAGGCGCAAAACGCGAAACACCAGTCCGCCAGTCCCCTCTGATTCGTCGCCGTCGCCGTCAACGACCACGCGGGGGCAGCGCCCCGCGTCCTATTCCGCCGCGACAGCCGTCTCGACCACCACGGCCGCCGGGTACAGCAGCGGCTCGTCGAGCTCGAGCTCTTCGAGCGGGTCGCCGGACCAGAGCTTGCCCTTGGCCATGTGGTACCACATGCGGAAGTCGCTCGCGGCCGACATGAGGGGGTACTGGAAGGTGGCTGGGCGGTTGCCCTCGATCTTGAAGTGACCGACCCAGGCGCACGCGTAGGCGAAGACGACGCCGGCGGGGAAAGTGAGCGGGGCGGCCAAGGTGGGCAGCAGGATCATGGCGGCCACGTGCTTGAGCGGGCGGGCTTCTCGCTCGGCCGTGAGGCCGTGCTTGCCGATGGCCAGGGCTGCGGCGATGGCGAGCGGGAAGCGCACGGGGTTCATCGCGGCGCTGACGCCCATGGCCGTCATGAAGCCGGCCGTGCCCACGAAGTGCAGGCGCCGAGACGTGGGGTGACGGTGCTCGCTCAGGTAGTACGGCCAGAATTCGTCGAGGCTCTGTGGTCGCTTCGTCATGATGCGCTCAGCGTACCATCAACGCGCCGGCGTACGTAAGGGTTCCCCAGGTGGTGAGGCCGATGGCCAAGTGGATGGTGCTCAGCGCGCGCAGGGCACCGTAGTCTTCGGAGCGGTTGAGCCCGAACGCCTCGGAGTTGGCGGTGACCATGCCGAGGAGGATCTGGGCGGCCATGCCCGCGAAGTGCACCCAGCGCAGGCGCTTGTGGGTGCGCAGGCGTCGCGCGTAAGAGCCGTCGCCCTCGTCCACGTTGAGCGGGTCCGGCATGGCGTAGCTCAAGCCGAAGGTGGTGTAGTACAGCGCCGAGGTGACGATGACCGTGGCGAGGTGCGGCGCCGGCAGCCCGCTGCACGCGTCCTGCCCGAAGGTGGCTTCGCCGCGCACGCATGGCGTGTCGGCCAGCGTCCGGCCGCCATACAGGTTGCGATACTGGATGATTCCGAACGCCGTGGCGGCGGTCATCCCGGCCCACGTGGCGATGCCGAAGGCGCGGTGAATGCGTCCCATGCGGCGGCGGCGCGCGATGTCCTCGGCCATGCTGCTCTGCGGAGCACGGTCTTCGGCCTCGATCTCCTCCTCGGCCCGGATCTCCAGGTCGGACACCGACGCGCCCATGGCGGGCAACGCGTGCGGCGAGGCAGCCATCAGGCTGGGGTCGAGCTGGAGCGAGAGCCCGAAGATGGGCGTGGCGAAGAGAAATGCGGCGAGGGGTCCCATAAGCGGCCTATCTACCACACGAGCCTTTGCGGAATGAACGAAATGACGCGACATTGCGGTCATGGCCATCTTCGACTCGCTGCCCGCTTCCGTGTCCATCTACGAGGTCTCCCCGCGCGACGGCCTGCAGAACGAGGGCGCGCAGGTGGCCACCCACGCCAAGGTGCGCCTGATCGAAGCGCTGATCGACGCGGGCATGAAGCGCATCGAGGTGACCAGCTTCGTGTCGGCCAAGTGGGTGCCGCAGATGTCGGATGCTGACCAGGTGTGCCGCATGGTGGAGAAGCCCGCCGGGGTCACGTTCTCGGCGCTGGTGCCCAACGCGCGCGGCCTCGAGCGGGCGCTGGCGGGGGGAATCGACGAAGCGGCCGTCTTTTTGAGCGCGAGCGAGACCCACAACCGCAAGAACGTGAACAAGAGCGTGACCGACACGCTGCGGGCCTTCGAGGAGGTCATCGCCCCCGCCCTGCGCAGCAACATGGTGGTGCGCGGCTACGTCTCCACGGTGTGGGGCTGCCCCTACGAGGGCCCCGTGGACCCGCACGCGGCCCTGCGCATCGCCCAAGAGCTCCTGTCGCGCGGCTGCTACCAGGTGTCGCTCGGGGACACCATCGGGGTGGGCACCCCGCTCCAGACGCGGCGCATCCTCGAGGTGTTCTTGAGAGAGATCCCAGCCGAGAAGATCGCCCTGCACCTGCACGACACGCGCGGCACCGCGCTGGCCAACGTGCTCGTGGGCCTCGAGATGGGCATCACCACGTACGACTCGTCGGTGGGTGGCCTCGGGGGCTGCCCCTACGCACCCGGCGCCGCGGGCAACCTGGCCACCGAGGACCTGGCCTACACGCTGTCGGGCATGGGCATCGAGACCGGCGTGGACCTCGAGAAGATCTGGCGTGCGGGCCAGGTGGCCGAGGCCATCGTCGGCCGCGAATTGCCGGGCAAAGTCCACAAGGCGGGCATCCGGTCGCTAGCGCACTGACACCCTTGACCGTGCAGCTACCGGCTAATAGCTTGTAGCCTCCCCATGAGCGAGACCAATCACACGTTCTGTCGCATCTGCGAGTCCCTCTGCGGCCTCGAGGTCACCACCAACGAGGGCCGCATCGTCCAGATCCGCCCCGACAAGGACCACGTGGCCACCGACGGCTACGGCTGCGTGAAGGGGCTCAAGCAGCACAAGATGTACGACTCGCCCGACCGCTTGAAGTACCCGCTGAAGCGCGTGGGGAACAAGTTCGAGCGCATCTCGTGGGAGCAGGCGCTCAGCGAGATCGGGGCGAAGGTGGCGCAGCTGCGCGGCATCCACCCCGACAGCATCGCCATGTACGTGGGCACGGCGGCGGGCTTCGGCGTGCTGCACCCGGTCTTCGCCGCGGGCTTCATGCAGGGCGTGGGCTCGGGCAGCCTGTACGCGTCGGCCACGCAGGACTGCGCCAACAAGTTCGCGGTCAGCAAGCAGCTCTACGGCTTCCCGTTCAGCCTGAGCTTCCCGGACATCGACCGCACCGAGTGCCTCATCATCGTGGGCGCCAACCCGGCCATCTCGAAGTGGTCGTTCCTGCAGGTGAGCAACCCCATCAAGCGCCTGCGCGCCATGGAGGCCCGCGGCGCCAAGCTCTACGTGGTGGACCCGCGGCGCACCGAGACGGCGCGCGTGGCCGGCGAGTACGTGGGCATCCGGCCCAACACCGACGTCTTCTTCTACCTGTCTTTCCTGAATGAATTGCTGGCGCAGGGCGGCGTGGACCGCAGCCGAGTCGCGCACTTCATGAAGCACTTCGATGAGCTCGCGGCGCTGGCCAAGGACTGGAGCCCCGAGCGCACCGAGGCCGTCACGCACGTCCCCGCGGCGAAGCTGCGCGAGATGGTCACGGCCTACCGCACGGCCAAGGGGGCCGCGCTCTACTGCTCCACGGGCGTGAACATGGGCACGCACGGGTCGCTCGCGTTCTGGCTGCAAGAGGCCATCAACGCCATCAGCGGCAACCTCGACCGGCGCGGCGGCACCCTGGTGGGCAAGGGGGTCTTCGACTTCGCGGCTTTCGGCAAGCGCACCGGCATGCTGCTCAGCGGCCACAAGGGGCGCATCGGCGGCTTCGAGTCCGTGAACGACGCGCTGCCCGGCGGCGTGCTGGCCGACGAGATCTTCACGCCGGGCGACCGCCAGGTGCGCGCGCTGTTCGTGACCGGCGGCAACCCGCTCATCACCATGAGCAACGCCAACCGCCTGCGCGAGGCCTTCACCAAGCTGGAGCTGCTGGTGTGCCTGGACATCCAGATGAGCGAGACGGCGCACCTCGCGCACTACGTCTTGCCGTGCACGAGCCCGCTGCAGCGCCCCGACCTGCCCTTCGTGTTCCCGCTGCTGCTGGGCATGCAGTCGCGCCCGTACTTGCAAGCCACGCGCGAGGTGCTGCCGCCCGAGGGCGAGCAGCGCGACGAGGCCACCATCTACACGCAGATTGCGCAGGCGGCGGGCATCAGCCTGTTCCGCGGGAAGCCGCTGCAGCTCTTGCTGGAGGCGCTCATCCGGCGCCAGCAGCGCAAGCACCCCGACCGCCAGCCGTCCATCCCACAGGAGGGCATCTTGAACCTGCTGCTGCGGGTCACGCGCCAGGGCAGCTTCGAGTCGCTGCTGAAGCACACGCACGGGCGCGAGCGCGAGGAGCACGAGGCCGGCTCGTTCCTGGGCAAGCGCGTCATCCACCCGGACGGACGCATGGACCTGGCGCCCGCCAAGCTGGTGGCCGAGGCCAGTAAGCTCGAGGCCACCTTCGCGCAGGAGTACGCGCAGCGCGATGCGCTCAAGCTCATCACCAAGCGCGCCATCACCACGCACAACAGCTGGACGCACAACATCGACGACTTCGTGGAAGGCGGCACCAACTACCTCTACATGCACCCGGACGACGCCGCGCAGCGTGGGCTCGAGGCCGGCGACATGGTGGACGTGCGCACCAAGACGGCGGCCGTGCGCGTGCCCATGCAGCTGCTGAGCGAGCTGCTGCCGGGTGTCTGCGCGCTGCCCCACGGCTGGGGTCACCAGCACGCCACGGGCATGTCGGTGGCTAGCCGCACGCGCGGCGTGAACGTGAACGTGCTCGCGGCCGACGGAGCCGACCAGATCGAGCAGGTCTCGGGCATGGCGCACCTCACGGGCTTCATCGTGGACGTGAGCAAGGCCGCCGGGCCCCAAGACCCGCAGAGCTGGAGCGGCATGCCGGAGGACCGCTTCCAGGCCGCCAGCTTGTAGCGGCCCTTCGACGCACAGCTGTGCGCCGGCGGCACACCGAGCGTGATGCGTCGGCACATGGGCCAAACCACGCATCGCTGCCGCGCTTGAATTCAAGCTCGATGCGCATGGCATGAGTCGTGCTCGAGCGATCCGTCATGAGGGTCCCGCACGTCAACACATGGTCCTTGCTCATGGTCACTGTGC
>CAZEAA010000332.1:0-1975 GCA_964510015.1 uncultured Sandaracinaceae bacterium | reverse complement strand
CTGTGCTGGCTGCTTGCCACGGAGACGTCCCCCCCGCGAGCAACCCCGATGCCCGCCTCGTCCGGCACAGCACATTGCTGTACCCGGGTGCGTGCGCGTGGACGGAGATCATCGGCGTCGCCGAGTTGGACCACCTGCGTGCCCAGACAGAAGACGCATTGATCACGCCAAGCCTGGTGCGTGGGGGCTGGTTCCATGCTCGGGAGTTCCTATCCGTCTGTGGCATCGCGCCCGGCGCAGCGTCCGTCGACCTCCTGAACGGTGGCGCCATCGTCGACACGCTGTCCGTGGAGGTCGCGCTGCTCGACAGCCTTGCGATTGGAGCGGGGTCCAATGTCTTTGACGACACCTATCCAACCATCCCTGCGCCGGTCGGGCTCTTGGTGGACCAACCCGCAATTCTCTACGTGGCTGGCATCACCGAGGACGGACGCACGTTCGACGTGGCGTTCGATGACGCATACGAAGCCTCGGTCGATGGCCCGGTGGAGTTCACGTTCAACTACGGCGCCATCTTCGAGCTGCACTCCGCTGTTGCGGGCAGCTACCCCATGACGCTGACGGGTGGATCCGTGGAGCACGTGGTCAACCTGCTCATCGTCTCCCAGGACGAAGTCGAGCACATCGAGGTCAGTGTCCTCGAGCTACCCAACGGCAGCGGGAGCTACGCGGTCACGGGTGTCACCGCAGATGGTCTGCACGTTGTGGGGCTGAACGCGGAGCTGACTACAGACGGATCACCGTCGCTGAGGGGACCGGAGAATTGGCTCTTCATCGGCCCTTACGCGCAAGGGGCTTCCGTGGTCGCCACGTGGAACGGACTCAGCGCGACGCTGCCCTGAGCGCACTGCGCAGCCGCCTCACTCCTCGGCTTCGCTCTCTTCGGCGAGGCGCTGCTCCTTGGCCTCCACGGCTTCCACGAAGAGCTTGATGTACTCGCCGGCGCTGGTGATGGCGAAGAACAGGCTGAGGTAGAGCATGGCCAGGCCCACCTGCCCCATGTCCACCCAGTACGTGCCCCAGCCGAAGTTGATCTGGTAGGGGTGGTGCACGATCAGCAGCAGGATGGCGACCATCTGGAGCGCGGTCTTCTCCTTGCCGCCCTGCCCGGCCGCCATGACCACGCCCTCGCTCAGCGCGATGGTGCGCAGCGCGGTGACCCCCAGCTCGCGGCTTTCCATGATGATGACCGCGATCACACCGGGCAGCGGAAGGCGGCCCAGGTACGCGAGCCATACTAGCGAGGCCATCACCAAGAGCTTGTCGGCCAGCGGGTCCAGGAACTTCCCGAGGATGCTGATGAGGCCCATGCGGCGCGCCAGCCAGCCGTCGAGCGCGTCCGTGATGGCGGTCACCATGTAGACCATCGCGGCCCAGAAACAGGCGGCAGGCGTGCCATCGGCGATCAGCCAGAGCACCAGCGGGATCATGACGACGCGCGCCATCGTCAGCAGGTTCGGGACGTTGATGGCGTCCTCGCGAATGCTGCTCCGAATCTTGGGTTTGCGCGCGCGCGTCTCGTTGGCCATGGGCTCGTTCCGTCCGCAGCGACCCTAGCAGCCGCCTCCGAGCTTGGCGAGCATGACGCCGCCGTCCGCGCGGGAAGGCTGGTACGCTCGCGGGCATGATGCAGCCGGATCCCTCTCTCGCGCCGTTCACCCCAGGCGCGGTGCCAGCCAAGGCCAAGATGAGCACCGGTGTGAAGCTGCTGATCGGCTGCGCCATCTTGGTGCCGACCAGCATCTGCTGCGTGGGCATCGGGTCCGCGGTCGCCATCCCCGCGTTCCTGCGGTACACGCGCCAGTCGAAGACGGCTGAGGCGAGCACGCTGCTGGGCGAGCTGCGCATGAGCGTGACGGCGCGGTGCCTCGCCGAGCAGCCCACCGTGAGCGCCGGCCCTCTGCCCCTCACACCTTCCGCCGATCGGCAGGTCGCCGACTTTGGGAGCGACCCCGGGTTCACCGCCCTGCAGTTT
>CAZEAA010000331.1:0-6918 GCA_964510015.1 uncultured Sandaracinaceae bacterium | reverse complement strand
GCTGGGCTCGGCTTCGCTGGGCTCGGCTTCGCTGGGCTCGGCTTCGCTGGGCTCGTCTTCGTCGCGCGGGGGCAAACGAAAGAGCGGATCGACGATGGGCGCGACGTAGTCGTCGAGCAGCGGCGAGATGGGGATCGCCCGGATGTCCTGAATGCTGGCCACGCCCGCGATGCCGCCGAGGCGCAGCTCGAGATCCATCAGCCCGTCTTGCACGCGCGCTCGCAGGAAGCGCGGATAGCCGAAGGGCAGCAGCGCACGGATCATGTTGATGTCCGTGTCCTCGCGGTACGGATCCAGCACGTCCAGCAGGGCCTCGAGGTGCGACTTGCTCATGCGCACCAGCTGCAGCGAGCCATCGAGCGCGAGCGTCTCGGGCGCGAAGCGCAGCGCGAAGTTCGCGTCCAGCAGGTCTTCGTCTTCGCGTCCGCGGACACCGGTGGCGTTGCCGCGCATGGTCACGTAGGCCGCCGAGGGGCGCAGGTCCGCTTCGAGCTGCCCCGTGACCACGCCGCCGCGATAGCCCACCTGCAGGCGGTCGAGCGCGACCGTGGTGCCCTCCACACGCAGGTTGCCGGCCAGCGGCCCCAGCACCTGATCGGCGAGCATGATCCGCGTGGCCGAGATGAAGGCGTCCCGCTCGAGGAAGGGCTGCACGTCGGGGAAGCGCGCGCGCCCCAGCGGGTTCGCGCTGCCACTCGCCTGGATCACGTAGCCATCCTCGCCGAGCGTGATGACCTCCACGATGGGGATCTCGCCCTCCAGCGCCTCGATGGCGATCCCGTTGGTGACGTCCACGTAGTAGACGTCGTGCGCTTCCACGCGCGCACTCACGCGGAACGTGGACAGGTCGCCCGACTCGATGGTCATCGGGACCCGCAAGGTGCCTCGCGCGCGGCGCGCGAAGCTGGTGCCCGAGAAGGCCATCAGGTCTTGCTCGAAGGTGCCCGTGAGGGCCAGCGCCTCGCGCCCGTAGATGGCCGCGGCCGCATGCGCCACGCGACCTGCGCGCACCTCGCTGAGCGCTCCTTCGTAGGCGCCGCTCAGCTGGATGCGGGTACGCCCGACGGGGTTCTCGAGGGTCAGCGACGTGAGCGTGAGGCTGACGGGGGTGGCGTCGACGGCCGCCGTCATGTGCAGGTTCCCCACCGGGTAGCCGCTCAGGAAAGACTGGCCCACGTGGCGCGCTCGCACGTCCACGGCGAAGCTCCCGGTGGTCGGTGTGTCGAGGTTCGGCAGCGTGGCGGTCACGGTCGCGTTCAGGTCGCTGATCTCGGCCCGCGCGCGTCCTTGGACCACCTCGGCGGCGGCGGCTTCGGTGGTCAGCGTCACGCGGGTGCCGCCTTCGCCTCTCACCGCGCTCGCGCGCAGCTCTGCGGTGGGGACGGTGGCCTCGACGCCGCTCGTGTTCGAGTACCGCAGGTTGCGCAGGATCAGCGCCACCTGTTGCTCCTGCGCCAATGCGCGCGCCACGTCGGCGGTGATGTCGAGGAAGCGGCCCGAGCGCGCGGGGGTGCGCAGCGCATCGACCAGCGCACCACCGCCGGTGAGCGACGCGTCGTCGAAGGTGAGCTGAGTGCCCTCCGGCAAGTAGGGCGCGAGCAATGGGGCGAGCCCACGCGCAGAGCCCTCGATGCGGTGGTCCAGCGTGCGACCGTCGCTGGCCAGCGCGGCGTGCACCCCCACGTGGAAGTCGGGCGCCGTGGCATCGGCGGAGGAGGGCTCTGCCGGCGACCCGGACGTGGCCGACGGTCCGAGCCGCGCATCCAGCTCGTACACGTGCGAGCGCAGGTTGGCGCTGCCCACGATACGCAGCGGATGCGTCCCCGCGAAGGCGTCGCCATCTGCTTCCAGATCCGCCACGCGGCCGCGCGCCTCGAGCGCATAGCCGTTGCCATCGCCGCGCAGATCCAAGGTCACGCTGGGCAAGTCGAGCGACGTGCTGCCACTCTGCACGTGCGCCACACGGCCCTCCACGTGGACCTGTCCGCGGACCTGCGGGGGCGCGAGCGACAGCATGTTCTCGGCGCTCACGGTGAGCGCTGCGCCTTGCACGCTGAGCGAGGTCTCGCCGCCCTCGCGCGTGACCAGCGAAGCCACGGCCACGTCTCCGTGGACGCTGCCGCGGTCGAGGTCCACGTGCAGCCGCGGGGCGAGCCCGCGTGCCTGACCCGACGTCCCACCCGATGCGAAGCGCACGTCGCCGTCCAGTGTGACGTCCAGCGCCCCGCCCAGCCCGAACATGCCGTTACCTTGAAGCACCAGGCCATGCATGGCCACCGTGGTCCGCAGCGGCGCGGCGTCCACTCGGTCGCGCCCGTCACGTGCCGCGAGCGACTGCGCCGTGAGCCGCACATCGCCGCTCAGCGGCTGCCCCAGCAACACCGCGCGCAACAGCCCTGCGCCTTCCGCGTGCAGGTCCGGTGCGGTGAGCGTCACGTCGCTGGCGGGGTCCTGATGCAGCGTCAGGTTCGCGAGCGTCACCGACAGCACGTCGTTCGCGGGGGCTGCCGACCCGGCCGCTGCACTCGCGCTCGGAACACCGCCGGCGATCCACGCGGCATCCAGCGTGGGCCCGCTCAGGCGCAGCGCGAGCGTGCTGCCGCCGGCCGAGAGCACCTCGCCCTCCGCGCCATCGGCGTAGGCGAATTCCTGCGCGTCGAGCTCCAGCGCATAGGCCTCGAACGTGTTCCCCGTGGCGCGCGTCTCGAGCGACAGCCGCACGGCTTCGGCGCGCCCGCTGGGCGTCTGGCCCTGCACCTCGCCATGGGCGAGCGTGGCCTCGAGGTCCACCAGCCCCGCGATGCCTTCCGGCCCCAGCGTGGCGTCGTCCAGCACCAGCGCGGCGCGGAAGCCCGAGGCGCTGACCCCCGGGATGGTGAGAGGCAGCTCGTCGAAGTGCGCATCCACGCGGCCGCTCGCAGCGCGCAGCGTGGTGGGCGAGTCGTCGCGCAGCTCGCCACGGATGCGGCCTTCCAGCAGCCCCCCCAGCGCCGAAGGGATCTGCAGGTCCAGCTCCGTGCGTTGCTCGGCCTCTACGAACCGTACACCGAGCGTCGCCTCGGCACGCAGCGGGGCACGCGCCTCGGCCGCCCATGCCGCTTCGGGCCAGGCCTCCACGGCCACCGCGAGCTGTGCCTCGTTTGTCACCGCCAGCGTCACGCCCACTGCCAGCTCCGACGCCAATTCGAACGCGGGGCGCAGCGGGTTGCCCTGGGCATCGCGCTCGGCCGACTCGGTCTGCATCAGCTCCATGCGCGAGCGCGCGCCCTCGGGAGACCGCAGCGCCACGGCGAGGTCCAGCGCGTCACTCGTCTCGTGCAGGTGCCCCTCGATCACCACCGCGTCGAGCGAGGCACGCGAGATCACCGTGGCGCCCTCCACCTCGATGACCTCGGCGCGCGTGACCTGCACCTCGAGCGCGTCGACCTCCACACCCAGCCCGCGCACGAGGCTCAGCGAAGCGGACAACGGGGTCGGGGTCTCCACCTCGTTCGGGTCACTCGGGAAGAGCAGCGAGAACGTGTCCTCCTGTGCGTCGCGCACCATGTGCAGCGAGGCGTCTCTCACCGTCAGCGCCCGCACGTGCACCGCGCCGTCCAACAACGCGTCGCGGTCGAGCTCGGCATTCAGCACGCCCACCGTGAGCCACGCCGGCGCGTGCTGCGCGAAGCGCTCCGGTTGCTCGAAGGCCAGCCCCTCGGCGTGTACCTTCCCGCTGAACGGCGAGACCTGCAGCACATCGAACGTCAGCTGCACGCCGCCGTAGTCGAGCGCGGCCTGTACCACGTGCGGCTTGATGCGCGGATGATGCAGCTCGCCCAGCGCCCACAGCACGAACCCCACGGCGAGCCCCGCAGCCAGCAGCGTCCCGGCCAGCACCCACGCCACCACGCGCAGCCAACGCCGCTTGCGCTTCGGAAGCGTTGGCGGCTTTGGTGCAGACGGCGCGTCGGGGGTGTCTTCGGCTTCGGTCACGCAGGTCTCAACATAGCGCGGCCAGCACCTCGGCGGGGGTCGCGTCGAGCTTCCACGGACCCATCCGTGTGGGGTGCGCCACCACGTCCCGCAACGTCGTCAGGAAGCGCGCGCGCGGCCACTCCACGGCACCGAAGCTCTCGAGGTGGGCCGTGTGCACCTGGCAGTCCACCAGCGTGATGCCCCAGCGCAGAAAGTGCCCCAGCGCCGTGGCGAACGCCACCTTCGACGCGTCGGGGCGCACCGCGAACATGGACTCCCCGAAGAACGCGCGGCCCAGGCTCACGCCGTAGAAGCCGCCCACCAGCTCGCCGTCTTCGAACGCCTCGATGCTGTGCGCGAAGCCCAGCTCGTGGAGGCGCGTGTAGCCGGTCAGCAGCTCGTCGGTGATCCACGTGCCCGCCTGCCCTGGCCGCGGCACCGTGGCGCAGGCCTTCATGACGTCGCGAAAGCACGTGTCGGCGCGCAGCTCGTAGCGCCCGCGGCTCAGCTGCTTGCGCAGCGTGCGACCGATGATGGCGTCCTCGGGCCTCAGTACGAAGCGCGGGTCCGGGCTGAACCACAGGAGCGGCGCGCCCTTCGCCGGCCAGGGGAAGATGCCCTGACTGTAGGCCAGCAACAGCCGCTGCGGCGCCACGTCGCCGCCCACCGCCACGAGCCCCTCGGGAGAGGCTCGCTCGGGCGGCGGGAAGGCCAGCGCGTCGCTCAGCAGGAAGACCATGCCGCGAGGTCTCCCAACCGGTCGTGCCGGATCACGCCTCGATGGCTCCGCCCGCGGGACCGGTCGACGCGACGGCGTCGAAGCGCAGCACGATGTCGTCGGCTTCCACGCTCACGTTCACCGTGCCGCCCTCGGGCAGATCGCCGTACACGAGCGCCTTGGCGATGGGCTTCTTCAGCTTGTTCTCCACCAAGCGCGCCATCGGCCGCGCGCCCATGGCGGCGTCGTAGCCATGCTCGGCCAGCCAGGTGCGCGCCTCGTCCGTGAGCTTCAGCGTGACCTGCTTGTCCTCGAGCATGACCTCCAGCAGGCGGACCTCCTTGTCGACCACGCGCCGGATGACCTCGCGCGACAGGCCGTGGAAGTACACCACCGCGTCCAGGCGGTTGCGGAACTCGGGCGTGAACGTGCGCTCCATCGCCGACTTCGCGCGCGACTCGCCGAGGCTCTTCTCGGCGGCCTCGCCTCCGAAGCCCACCACCTTGGCCGTGGCCTCGAACGCGCCCGCGTTGGTGGTCATGATGAGCACGGCGTTGCGGAAGTCCGCTTCGCGCCCGTTGTTGTCCGTCAGTGTGGCGCGGTCCATCACCTGCATGATGATGTTGAACAGCTCGGGGTGCGCCTTCTCTATCTCGTCCATCACCACCACGCAGTGCGGATGCTTACGGATGGCGTCGGTCAAGAGCCCGCCCTGGTCGAAGCCCACGTAGCCCGGAGGCGCGCCGATGAGCCGCGACACGGTGTGGCGCTCGCTGTACTCGCTCATGTCGAAGCGGATGAACTCCACGCCCATGGCCTTGGCCAGCTGCTTGGCCAGCTCGGTCTTGCCCACGCCCGTGGGCCCGGCGAAGAGGAAGGAGCCCACCGGCTTCTCGTCCGCGCGCAGCCCCGCACGCGCCAGCGTGATGGCCGTGGTGATGGTCTCGATGGCCTCGTCCTGCCCGTAGATGACCTTCTGCAGCGAGGGCCCCAGCCCGCGCAGCTGCTCGCGCTCCACGGCCGTGACCGACTCGATGGGCACCCGCGCGATCTTGCTGACCACGCGCTCGATCTGGGGCGTGTCGATGCGCTTCAGGCGTGCCTCGCCCAGCAGGCGGTCGAACGCGCCGGCCTCGTCGATCAAGTCGATCGCCTTGTCCGGCAGGAACCGCTCCGCGATGTGCTTGCTCGAGAGCCGGGCCGCCGCCTCGAGGGCCTCGTCCGTGTACGTGAGGTCGTGGTGCGCCTCGTACGAAGGGCGCAGGCCCTTCAGCACCTGGATGGTGTCTTCCACGGTGGCCTCGGCCACGTCGATCTTCTGGAAGCGCCGCGCCAGCGCGCGATCGCGCTCGAGGTGCTTGTAGTCCTGGTAGGTGGTGGACCCGATGCAGCGCAGCGTGCCGTCGGCGAGCGCCGGCTTGAGGATGTTGCCCGCGTCCATGCTGGAGCCGGTGGTGGCCCCGGCGCCCACGATCATGTGCAGCTCGTCGATGTACAGGATGGCGCCGGGGATCTCCTTGAGGCGCTTGAGCACGCCCTTGAGGCGCTCCTCGAACTGCCCGCGGAATTTGGTTCCTGCGACCAGCGCGCCCATGTCCAGGCTGTAGACGCGCGCCTTGGTCAGCACGTCGGGCACCTCGCCCGCATGGATGCGCAGCGCCAGGCCCTCGGCGATGGCGGTCTTGCCCACGCCGGGTTCACCCACCAGCACGGGGTTGTTCTTGCGGCGCCGGCACAGCACCTGCTGCATGCGCTCCAGCTCCACCGCGCGGCCAATCAGCGGGTCGATGCGGCCGGCCTCGGCCTCGGCGATGAGGTCGGTGGTGTAGGCCTCGAGGGGGTCCGTGGCGCTGCTGCCTTCGCCGTCCTCGAGCTCGTCCTGTCCGTCGTCGTCGAACGCGCGGTCACCCCGCCGCTTCACGATCTTCCCGCCCGTGTCGCCGCCGTGCGACACGTACTGCTTGAGGGTCAGCGCGGTGAGCCCCTCTTGCTGCAGCACGAAAAGCGCGTGGGAGTCCTCCTCCTTGAAGAACTGGATGAGCACGTGCGCCCCGTCGATGGTGTCCATCTGGGACGACATGGCGTGGATGGCGGCGCGCTGGATCACGCGATCGAGCGAGATGGTCTGCTGCGCCTCGAACGTGACCCCCGCGGGCATGGGGGCCTGCGCCTCTTCCAGGAACTCGTTCAGGCGCGCGCGCATGCGGGCCCGGTTTCCGCCGCAGTCGCTGATGGCCTTGCCG
>CAZEAA010000330.1:4082-6928 GCA_964510015.1 uncultured Sandaracinaceae bacterium | reverse complement strand
GAGTTGCCCGCGTCCACCAGCTGCTGGAGCACGCCGAGCAGGCGCCGGATGTCCTCGAAGTGCAGGCCGGTGGTGGGCTCGTCCAGCACGTAGAGCGTGCGACCCGTCTGGCGCTTGGCCAGCTCGCGGCTGAGCTTCACGCGCTGCGCCTCGCCGCCGCTCATGGTGGGCGCGGGCTGCCCCAGCTGCATGTAGCCGAGGCCCACCTGCTGGAGGGTGCTCAGCACTTGCAACAGCTTCGGATGCGCCGCGAACAGCTCCGCGCAGTCGTCGATGCTCATGGCGAGCACGTCGGTGATGCTCTTGCCGCGGTAGCGCACCGCCAGCGTCTGGCTGTTGTAGCGCTTCCCCTCGCACACGTCGCACGGCACGAAGACGTCCGACAGGAAGTGCATCTCCACCTTCACCTGGCCGTCGCCCGAGCAGGCCTCGCAGCGGCCGCCCTTCACGTTGAAGGAGAAGCGCCCGCTGGTGAAGCCGCGCGTGCGCGCCTCGGGCAGCTGCGCGAACACCTCGCGCACCTCGTCGAAGGCCTTGGTGTAGGTGCCCGGGTTGCTGCGCGGCGTGCGCCCGATGGGGCGCTGGTCGATGGCGATGACCTTGTCGATGGCGTCGAGGCCCTCGATGGCGTCGTGCGGTCCGATCGGGTCGGTGCTCTGGTGCAGGAGCCGCCCGAGCGCCGGCAGCAAGATGCCGTTGACCAGCGAGCTCTTGCCCGCGCCGCTCACGCCCGTGACGGCGGTGAGGATGCCGAGCGGGATCTCTACGTCGATGCGGTGCAGGTTGTTCATGCGCGCGCCGCGGATGGCCAGCTGCCCCTGCGGCTTCCTGCGCTTCTCGGGCCGCGGGATGACGCGCGTGCCCGCCATGTACTGCCCAGTCAGGCTCTCGGCCACGTCGGTCACGCCGCTGGGGGGCCCGCTGTAGAGCACGCGCCCGCCCAGGCGCCCGGCGCCCACACCGAAGTCCACCAGGTGGTCGGCCGCGCGGATGGTCTCTTCGTCGTGCTCCACCACGATGAGGGTGTTGCCGAGGTCGCGCAGGCGCTCGAGCGTGCGGATCAGCCGCTCGTTGTCGCGCTGGTGCAACCCGATGCTGGGCTCGTCCAGCACGTACATGACCCCGCTCAGCTCGCTGCCCAGCTGGCTGGCGAGGCGGATGCGCTGGGCCTCGCCGCCGCTCAGGCTCGGGCCCGCGCGGTCGAGCGTGAGGTACTCGAGGCCCACGTCCAACAAGAAGCGCAGGCGGCTGCGGATCTCGCGCAGCGCGCCCTCGGCGATGGTGGCCTGGTTGCCGGTGAGGCCCAGCGCGTCGAAGTGCTCGGCCGAGAGGGACACCGTCATGTGTGTGACGTCGGCGATGCTCTTGCCGGCGATGCGCACGGCCAGGCTCTCGGGACGCAGACGACGCCCGTCGCAGGTGTGGCAGTGCCGCTCCGCGAAGTACTTGGCGTACTGCGCGCGCATCTGGTCCGACTTGGTCTCGTGATAGAGCCGCTCGAGGCGCGGGATGACGCCGGTGAACGAGACCGCCCAGCTGCCGTGGCTGCCGTCGCCCTCGGAGCCCCACTCCATGCGGATCTTCTTGCCCTCGACCCCGTACATGACCTGCTGCTTCTTCTTCGCGCTCAGCTTCGCGTAGGGCGTGTCGAGGTTCACGCCGATGGCTTTGGCCATGCCGTCGATGACGCGGAAGGTCCAGCCCTCGCCCTTGTCCATGGCGCCCTTCCACGGGGCGATGGCGCCCTCGCGGATGGTGAGGCGCGGGTCGGGCACCACCAGCTCGGGGTCCACCTCCACGCGCGTGCCGAGGCCCTGGCAGTCGGGGCACATGCCGAGCGGGCCGTTGAACGAGAAGCTGGCCGGGCTCAGCTCCGGGAACGCGTGACCGCAGCACATGCGCGACTCGCTGAAGCGCAGCTCGCTCGCCTTCTGGCCTTGGTGTGCCTCCACCTCCACCAGCAGCCCGCCCTGGCCCTCGCGCAGGCCGGCCTCCACGGCCTCGGTCAGGCGCTGACGGTCTTCGTCGCGGCGCACCAGGCGGTCCAGCACCACTTCGAGCGTGTGCTTCTTGTGCTTGTCGAGCGCGGGCACGTCCTCGATGCGCAGCACCTCGCCGTCTACCCGCACGCGCACGAAGCCACGCCCGGCGAGCTCGCCCAAGAGGTCACGGAACTCGCCCTTGCGGTGCGTGACCAGCGGCGCCAGCAGCGTGACGCGCGCACCCTCGACGACGCGCTGCTCCACGTCGCGGACCACCTCTTCGGCGCTGCGCCCACGCACCTCTTTGCCGCACAGGTGGCAGTGCTGCGTGCCCGCCCGCGCGTAGAGCACGCGCAGGTAGTCGTAGATCTCCGTGATGGTGCCCACCGTGGAGCGCGGGTTGTTGCTGGCCGACTTCTGCTCGATGGCGATGGTGGGCGACAGCCCGCGCAGGCGCTCCACGGCGGGCCGCTCGAGCCGCCCGAGGAACTGACGCGCGTAGGCGCTCAGGCTCTCCACGTAGCGGCGCTGCCCCTCGGCGTACAGCGTGTCGAAGGCCAAGCTGGACTTGCCCGAGCCACTGACGCCCGTGAACACCACCAGCGCACGCTTGGGCAGTGTCAGGAAGGGCACGTTCAGGTTGTGCTCGCGGGCGCCGACGATTTCGATGTGATCCGGCTCGGTGGCGTGGGGGCGCGTCGACATGATGGGCCGCATAGCATGGCGCGACTGACAGGAGTTGTCAGGAGGACCACCCAAGGATCCCAGCGCCCATACGTTGTCGTGCTCGTTGTCGGCGACGGCGGCGGCGGCGGGGGCGGGAGCCCCCTGGCACCCCACCCATTCGTAGGCGGCGCCGGCGGC
>CAZEAA010000330.1:0-4072 GCA_964510015.1 uncultured Sandaracinaceae bacterium | reverse complement strand
CCTGCAGCTGCATTCGTCGCCGTCGCCGTCGCCGTCAACGCCCACGTCCACGTGGAGAAACGCTTGGTCTCCTCTGTTGTGGTGTACGGTCGGCCCATGACGGGCCTCTTCGCGCAGTCCCCCGCTGCCGAGCACCGCAACGACGAAGGACTCCTGCGCATGTGGGCCCCGCAGCCCGGCATGGTGCTGACGCACGTGGTAGGGCGGTTCTCGGTGGACCTGGCGGGTCCCTTCATGACGTTCTTCGAGGACCGCACGAAGGAGCGCGGTGACCTCGGCGTCAGCGGGCTGCACGACTGGACCGGGATGACGGGCTTCGACGCCACCATCCCGCCGCGGCTGATCACCTTCACGCTGCGCATCCTGCCGCGAACGAAGCGCATCGTGGTCGCGTCGCACTCGCCCATGATCTCGATGGCGGTGCGCGCGGGCAACCTCACGCTGCGGCGCATCGAGCTGGTGGAGTCCGCCGCGGAGCTACAAGCAGCTGCGCGCGGGGTGCTGGCCGCGCCGTGAGTGCGTGTCGACGCGCGGCGCGGCTCAGAGGCCGAGCTTGCGGTCCACGGCGGTGATGGCGTCCAGCACCTTGTCGTCGTTCTCTTCGAGCAGGCGACCGATCTTTTTGTAGGCGCTGAGGACCGTGGTGTGGTCCTTGCCCCCGAAGCGGCTGCCGAGGTCCGGGTAGCTGGTGCCCAGGCGCTCGCGGCAGAGGTACATCGCGATCATGCGCGGGTGGCTGACCGAGCGCGTGCGCTTCTTGCCCTTCAAGTCCGCCATGCGGACGCCGAAGTACTCGCAGACGGCGCGCTGGATGTCCTCCACGCTGGTGACCTGCTCGAGCTGCGGCATGACGGTGCGCGTGGCTTCGCGCGCGAGGTCCATGTCGATGGGGCGCTGACGGAGCTCGGCGAGCACCGCCAAGCGGGTGAGCGTGCCCTCGAGCTCACGCACGTTGCTCTTCACGACCTGCGCCAGGTAGTGCGCCACCTCTTGGCTGAGCTGGATGCCCTCGCCGGCGGCCTTGGTGCGCAGGATGGCGACGCGCGTGTCCACCTCGGGGGCTTGCACGTCGGCGACCATGCCGGACTGGAAGCGGCTGATGAGGCGCTCCTCCATCTCGGGGATCTGCTGCGGGTACACGTCGGACGTGACCACGATCTGCTTGTTGGCGTGGTGGAGCGCGTTGAACGTGTGGAAGAACTCTTCCTGCGTCTGCTCACGACCGGCGAGGAACTGGATGTCGTCCATCAGCAGCACGTCGCAGTGGCTGCGGTAGCGTTCGCGGAACTGCGCGATGCGGTGGTTCTGCAGCGACCAGATGAACTCGTTGGTGAAGCGCTCGGCCGACAGATACAGGATGCTGGCGCCGGGGTTGTTGGCGAGCACCGTGTGGCCGATGGCGTTCACGAGGTGCGTCTTGCCGAGACCGACGCCACCGTAGATGAAGAGCGGGTTGTAGCGGGTGCCCGGGGACGAGGCGACGGCGACGCTGGCCGCGTGCGCCAGCTGGTTGCTGGGCCCGACGACGAAGTTGTCGAAGCTGTACATCGGGTTGAGGTCGGCCACCGGCGGCGGCTGCGGCAGCGACGAGTGCGACCCCGTGCCCCGCGGCGCGAGGACACCGTTGGCCGGCGTGGGCGTGCGACCCGGGATGGACGAGAGCGGCGCACGCTGCGAAGGCGCACGCACCGGCTCCACGCTGCGCGCCGCGGTGGCGCGCGCCTGCAGGTTCGGGTCGATGGTCAGGACGATGGAGGTGGGCGCGTCATAGCTCGTGTAGCGCGCTTCGTCTTGGCAGAGCTCGAGCATGAGCGACTCGTAGTTGTTGTGCACCCACTCGAGCTGGAAGCTGTTGGGAACCCGCAGCGTGAGCTGCCCGTCGAGGAGCCCGCCGAACTCGATGTCGGCGATCCAGCTCTCGAAGGCCTCCGGAGAGATCGTCCTTTGTAGACGAAGCAGGGTCGATTCCCACAGGTCGTTCATGGGCAAATACCTTCACATTGCAAGACGATGCGCGCAGTTACCCACACGTGGAACACAGAGTCGTGCGCCACGTCATGCGTGCAGTTCGGGAGGAGAGTGGATTGCTACCCGGCGGCTGCCACTCTGGACATCCCCACCGAAGGGATCGCGAAACTAGCAGTACACGATTCGGGCGTCTACGGGTTCGTAGGAGGAAAATCCTAACTCACGAGGATCGCGAACGATTCGCAGACAAGTTTCTTTCGAGGGGTCACGAGCTCACCGTGAGTGACGCGCAGAGCAACGTCGAAGAGTGCGGAATACATCATGAAACAAGGGTCGAACGCGTGCTCGTGGAGGTGCCCGCAGAGACGCTGTGGATCAGCTGTGTGACATGTGGATGACGTGCGCGCCGGTTCCGTTCGTGCCCCGAAGCGCGTGAAGGATTTCGCTGCGCGCGTGTTCAGATTGGGTCGCGCGGTGCGCGTCACGGGTGTCCCACAGGTTATCCACAGCTTGTGAACTTCGAGGGGCCGCAGTGCGCTACTGCACGTTGTAGCGGAACGTGACCAGCAGCTCCGTCAGGCGGTTGCCCGGGAGCGCGCGCACGTCGTGGCGCATCGAGAAGTCGACGCCGAACTTGTCCGCGATGTAGCCGACGCCGAGGCTGAGCGTGTGCGTGTCGCGACCGCGGTCACGCCGGTAGCCGAGACGAATGGGCACGAGCTCCGCGGCGGTGTACTCCACGCCGAAGCCCGCGATGACCTGCGCCGACGAGAACGTGCTCAGGTCCACGAGGAGGTCGGTGCCGATGCCGAGCCCGAAGTCCGGCAGCAAGACGCCCACACTCCCGCCCACCTGCACCGGCGTGAGCGCCGAGTCGAGGTCGATCAGGTTGTAGCCCATCAGCGAGATGTGCAGCCACTCGATGGGCGTCACGGTGGCGCTCGCGTCGAGGGTGAAGCCGCGCGCGTGCTCGCCGATGGGCGTGTCGTTGTCGTCGGTGTCGCGCGGCGTCATGCGCACGTAGCGAGCCGAGACACCGAGCGCGATCTGCGGAGCGAGGGCCATGCCGAGCGCGAGGCGACCGTCCCAGCCATTGTAGTCACGGCCGTTGCCGAAGAAGCCGCGGAAGCTGAAGCCCGCCGCCAGGCTGTTGCTGATCGAGTCCACCACGGCGGAGCCCACCGTGAACGCGCTGCGCCCGGCGACGTACCCGAAGCCCGCCTCCACGTGATAGAGGCGCATCAGCGCGAGGTTCGCGGGGTTGTACGCGAGCGCCGACGTGCCGGTGGCCGTGGCGCGCGCGCCGGAGCCCATGCCCACGCCGCGCGCCGTCTCGAGCGTGTCCTCGCGAGCGCGCGCCGGGTCCGCGCTGTCGTCCACGCCGCTGGGCGCTTCGACTTGAGCGCGCGCGGTGGGGGCGAGCGCGAGAGCGGCGGCGCAGCCGATGAATGCCAGCACCGTGCGCCACGCGGAGGGTGGGGCGCTCGGGCGCTGGATTCGGGCGGAGCTGGGCATGTGGGGTTTCCCTTATAGAACTGCGGCGACGACGTCCAAAAATCCGCAGGGCGGGCGATTGGGGAATTGGGGAGATGGGAGTGAGGGGGCCGTCGTCGTCCGGTGTCCGGCGTCCGGCGTCCGGCGTCCGGCCTCGACGATGGCGAGCACGAGCACGAGCACGAGCACGTCAACGAGCACGAGTAGGTCCACGCCCACGCCCACGACCACGCCCACGTCAACGAGCACGAGTAGGTCCACGCCCACGACCACGCCCACGACTACGCCGACGACTACCAGTACGACTACGTTGGGGGTTCAGCAGGCTCGAGGGCCTCGACGCAGTCCAACGGCGAGCTCAGGTGAGCGCTCGGGAGCGCAGGAGGGACTCAACGGGTGTCAGTGGATCTCATCCACGCTCCGTGCGTCTCGCCCGCGCTCCGACGATGGACTCGCTCCGTGCACGCCAACGCGCCACCGGAGGCGGGGCGGGGCGGGGGTCGGCAAGGGTCTCGGGGGACCCCCAAAAACAAACGGAGCGAAGCGCAGTGCCGCTTTTCAGGGAGTCCCGGGAGGACGCGCCAGCGCGTCCGTGCCCGCCGCGACCCCC
>CAZEAA010000329.1:0-6933 GCA_964510015.1 uncultured Sandaracinaceae bacterium | reverse complement strand
CCCCAGATCTCGTCGGCGTAGCGGCGGATGGTCTCGTCGCTCGAGAAGCCCCCCATGCGCGCGATGTTGGCGAGGCTCATGGCCTGCCAGCGGGCGCGGTCCTGCCACACGGCGGCCACCTCGTCGTGGCAGCGCACGTAGTCGTCGAAGTCGGCGCAGGTCATGTATTCGTCGTGGTGCCGCAGGTCGTTCACGATGTCGTGGTAGCGCGCGGGCTCGTCCGGGGAGAAGCAGCCCGCGGCCAGCAGCTCGAGCGCCTCGCGCAGCACGGGGCTCGCGTCGATGAAGCGCTGCGGCGCATAGCCCGAGGAGCGCAGCGCGCCCACGGCCGCGGTGTCCATGCCGAACAGGAAGAAGTTGCCAGCACCGACCGCGTCGCGGATCTCGATGTTGGCGCCGTCGAGCGTGCCCACGGTGAGCGCGCCGTTCATGGCCAGCTTCATGTTGCCGGTGCCCGAGGCCTCGGTGCCCGCCAGCGAGATCTGCAGCGACACGTCGGCCGCCGGGATGATGTGCTCGGCCAGCGTGACCGAGTAGTTGGGCACGAACAGCACGCGCAGGCGGTCCCGCGTGGCCGGGTCTTCGTTCACGATGCTCGCGATGTCGTTGGTGAGCTTGATCAGGTGCTTGGCGCGCAGGTAGCCGGGCGCCGCCTTGCCCGCCACCAAGAACGTGCGCGCTGGGTCGCTCACGCTCGGGTCGCGCTTGAGCCGCTGGTAGAGCGCGATGACGTGCAGCGCGGTCAGGAGCTGGCGCTTGTACTCGTGGATGCGCTTGATCTGCGCCACCAGCATGGAGTCCGGGTCGAAGCGCTGCCCGCTGTGGGTCTCGAGGTGCTCCGAGAGCTGCTGCTTGTGGAGCCGCTTGATGCGCGCGAGCTCGTCCAGCAGGGCAGGCTGCTCGGAGACGGCCTCGAGCTCGCGGAGCTTGCGCAGATCGCCCCTCCACGCAGGGCCCACGCTGCGGTCGAAGAGCGCACACAGCTCCGGGTTCGGCACCATCAACCAACGCCGCGGAGAGACGCCGTTGGTCTTGTTGTTGAAGCGCTCGGGCCAGAGGTTCGCGAAGTCGGGCAAGAGGCGCGTCTTCACCAGCTCCGAGTGCAGCTCGGCCACGCCGTTCACGCTGTGGCTGCCCACCACCGCCAGGTGGGCCATGCGCACCTGCTTCTCGGGGTGCTCTTCGATCAGCGACATGCGCGCCTTCAAGTCGTTGTCCATGGGCGCGTACAGGTGCACCCGGCGCAGCATGCGGTGGTTCACCTCGTAGAGGATCTCGAGGTGCCGCGGCAGCAGCCGCTCGAACATGGCCACGGGCCACTTCTCGAGGGCCTCGGGCATGAGCGTGTGGTTGGTGTACGCGAACGTGCGCTGCGTGATGTCCCAGGCCACGTCCCAGTCGAGGTGCTCGCGGTCCAGCAGGAGCCGCATCAGCTCGGCGATGGCGATGGACGGGTGCGTGTCGTTCAGCTGGATGGCCGCCTTGTCGGGCAGGAGGCGCCAGTCGCTGTTGTTCTCGCGGAAGCGCCGCAGGATGTCGTGGATGGCGCAGGCGCAGAAGAAGTACTGCTGCTTGAGGCGCAGCTCGCGGCCCTCGGCCGAGTGGTCCGCGGGGTAGAGCACGCGGCTGATGGCCTCAGACAGCGCCTTCTCTTCCACGGCGCGGCGGAAGTCTCCTGCGTTGAAGACCTCGAGGTTGAACTCGTTCGAGGCGCGCGCGGACCAGAGGCGCAGCGTGTTCACCGTGTCGTTGGCGAAGCCCGCCACGGGCAGGTCGTAGGGCACGCCCACCACGGTCTTGGTGTCCACCCAGCGCCGGCAGTCGCGCCCCGCGTCGTCGCGGTGCACCTCCACGCGGCCGTAGAAGTTCACGGGCACGGCCAGCGCGTGACGCGGGATCTCCCAGGGGTTCCCCTCGCGCAGCCACGAGTCGGCCCGCTCCACCTGCCGGCCGTCCACGATGGCCTGCTCGAAGATGCCGTACTCGTAGCGGATGCCGTAGCCGAAGCCGGGCAGCTCGAGCGCCGCGAGCGAGTCCAGGAAGCAAGCGGCGAGACGCCCGAGGCCGCCGTTGCCGAGGCCCGGGTCGGGCTCCTCGTCGAGCACGTCGGCGAGCTTCACCCCGGCGTGGGCGAGCATGCGCTCCGCGGTCTCGTACAGGCCCAGGCTGTAGAGGTTCTGGCTCATGGCGCGGCCCAGCAGGAACTCGGCCGACAGGTAGTAGGCGCGCTTCACGTCGCCGGTGCGGTACGTGCGGCGCGTGGCCAACCAGCGGTGCAGCAGGCGGTCACGCATGGCGTGCGCCATGGCCGTGTAGAGGTCGCGCGTGCTGGCCGACTCGCGGTCCTTCGCGCACGTGTAGTAGAGGTGGTCCAGCACGGCCTGCTCGAGGTCGTCCGGCTCCATGCCCACGCGAGAGTTGTCGGCGGCGTCGGCGGGGGCGATGGACGAACGAAGGCGAGATGGCGTCATGCAGGGAAGCTCCGGCCGAAGAGTGGCGCCCGAGGGCAGAGACGGACTATATCTCTGCCGCGCCCGCTGTCCTCTCACGGATCGCGCCTTGTACAAACAGGAAACACGCATGTCACGCAACGGAGACAACCGCAGACTCGCATCCCGCTCGGTGGCCCTGGTGCTGTCGGGAGGGCGTGGCTCGCGGCTCAAGCAGCTGACCGACCGGCGCGCCAAGCCCGCGGTCCACTTCGGCGGCAAGTACCGCATCGTGGACTTCGCGCTGTCCAACTGCCTGAACTCCGGGCTGCGCCGCATCTACGTGCTCACGCAGTACAAGTCGCACAGCCTCTTGCGCCACATCCAGCGCGGCTGGTCGTTCTTGCGCGCCGACGTGAACGAGTTCGTGGACCTCCTGCCCGCGCAGCAGCGCGTGGACGAGAGCATGTGGTACCGCGGCACCGCCGACGCCGTCTGGCAGAACCTCGACATCCTGCGCGCCGAGGGGCCCGAGTACGTGGTGATCCTGGCCGGCGACCACATCTACAAGATGGACTACGGCGAGATGATCGAAGAGCACGTGGCGCGCGGCGCCGACTGCTCGGTGGCCTGCGTGGAGGTGCCACGCCACCAGGCGCGCGAGTTCGGCGTGATGGACACCGACGAGACGGGCCGCATCATCAGCTTCCTCGAGAAGCCCGAGAACCCGCCCTGCATGCCGGGCCGCCCAGACGTGTCCTTGGCCAGCATGGGCATCTACGTGTGCACCGCCGAGTTCCTGTACGACTCGCTGGTGCGCGACTCGCTGGACGACGACTCCACACACGACTTCGGGCGCGACTTCATCCCGCGCTTCGTGAAGACCGCGAAGCTGTACGCGCACGAGTTCACCAAGAGCTGCCAGCGCAGCGGCACGGAGACCGGCTCGTACTGGCGCGACGTGGGCACCCTGGACGCCTACTGGGAGGCGAGCCTCGACCTGACCAGCGTGGTGCCCGAGCTGGACCTGTACGACCCGAACTGGCGCATCTTCACGCAGGGCTCGCAGCTCCCGCCGGCCAAGTTCGTGTTCGACGACGGGAACCGCCGCGGCATGGCCATCGACAGCTTGGTCTCCGAAGGCGTGGTGGTGTCCGGCTCCGAGGTGCGCCGATCGCTGCTGTCCACGCAGGCGCGCATCAACTCGTACGCGCGCCTGGATCAGGCCGTGATCTTGCCGGAGGTGAACGTGGGTCGCCACGCGCGCCTCTCCAAGGTCATCGTGGACCGCGGCGTGGACATCCCCGAGGGCCTGGTGGTGGGCGAGGACCCCGAGCTCGACGCGCGGCGCTTCGAGCGCACACCGGGCGGGGTGTGCTTGATCAGCCGCGAGATGATCACGGCCCTCTGACTCACGGGAAGCTGCACGGGGATGACCATCGCCAATGAGATGCAGGAATTGGCCGCGACCGTGGGGCTGCCGCTGACGGTCGCTTCGCTCACCACGCTCGAGGCGCGCATCGCGAAGGAGCCGTTCAGCCGCGCGTACGGGGCCTTCCTCGGCGAAGTGGTCCGCCTGAGCAACCCCGCTGCCATCGCGTGGGTGGAGCACGATGGCACCGCGGCGCTGCGCGCGGGTGGGACCACCTGGTACCCGCTCGACAAGGTGCAGAAGTTCCAACGCAACGGGAGCGCGGACTCCATCGCCGCGTTCGCCAGCGTGGTGATCGGCATGCACGGTGAGCGAACGCCGGAGCAGCTCGCAGCAGGCAACGCCAAGGACGAGAAGCGGGCGGAGAGAGCACGCACCGAAGGACGCGCGTTCGTGGCCGCCCCGAGCGTGGAGACGCTGCTCGCGATGACGAGCGGCCTTTCGCAGTACGCGTTCCCGCTCCCGGTGGTCCAAGACATGGGGCTTCGGGCGTCCATGTTCGTCCCGTTCCTCGGGGAGAAGCCACGCGGGCTCGGCTACAAGCGTGACAACCCCGGCGGGCGCGCCGCGACGTGGATCGCGGACCTCGTCAGCCTGGGTGTCGACTCCCGTGAGGAGACCCTCACGCTGCTCGACGGGGCGGTCGGGCCGAAGGCCGTGAAGGAGGTGCGCAACAACGCCGCCAACGCACGCGGTCTGATCGAGCTGCGCGCGGGCGTCGTCGATGTGGCGAGGTTCACCGGCAAGGACCGCGCCGCGGCCGACGGCATGTGGCGCGCGCTCCACACGGTGGTCTGGATCTGGTTCCAAGCGCCCGCGAAGCTCCCGTTCGCGTCGCTCACACCCGTCTTTCAGAGCGCGCTTGCACCGACGTCGCCGCACCTCGAGAGCGCGCTGGACGTCCTCGAGACGTGGGTCAGCTGGCGCGAGCGAGTCCGCGACATCGCGCCGGTCGTCGACGCCCTGCTCGTCGTCGAAGCGGCGGCGGAGCAGGCGAAGCCCGTGAGTCAAGCCAAGAAGGTGCTCACCACGTACACGTGGGCCGTCGTGCGTGGCGAAGCACCCGAGGACCCGCGGGTGGCCGCGCAGGTCGCTGCCAACCGCGCGAGGCAGCGGTAGCCTGCACGACGCGTGCTGGCCCGAGCCGCGAACTCGCGCTATTCGGTCTAGCGCTGTGCGCGTACTCCACGTCCTCTCCGAGCTGTATCCGCTGATCAAGACCGGCGGCCTGGCCGACGTCGGCGGCGCCCTGACCCTCGCGCTGCGCGAACGCGACGTGGACGTCAGCGTGCTGTTGCCCGGCTACCCGTCGGTCATGCGGGCGCTGGGGGTGAGCCGCGTGCTGTTCACCGACCACAACTTCTTCGGCGGCGGGCCCGCGCGCATCTTGAGCGGCGAGCTGGTGCCGCCCCACCTGCCGGCCTACGTGCTGGACTGCCCAGGCCTCTACACGCGCGACGGCGGACCGTACAGCGACGAGCGGGGCCACGACTGGAGCGACAACCACCGGCGCTTCGCGGCGCTCTGCTGGGCGGGCAGCATGCTGGCTCGCGGGCTCGACGGCGGCACGCGCCCGGACATCGTGCACACGCACGACTGGCAGGCGGGGCTCCTGCCCGCGTACGAGCGGCTGCGCCAAGGGGCGGGTGGACCCAAGCTGGTGCACACCATCCATAACCTGGCCTATCCAGGGAACTTCGACGCGGCGGTGGTGGGCGAGCTGGGCCTGCCCTACCGCGCCTACCACCACGAGGGCGTGGAGTTCTACGGGCGCCTCTCGTTCATGAAGGCCGGGCTCGTGTACGCGGACCGCATCACCACGGTGAGCCGCACGTACGCCGAGGAGATCCAGACGGGTGGCTTCGGCTGCGGCTTCGACGGACTGCTGCACGCGCGCCGTGGTGTGCTCAGCGGCATCGTGAACGGCATAGACGAGCGCGAGTGGGACCCGGCTCGCGACCCGCACCTCCCGGCCACCTACAGCGATGACGACATGAGCGGAAAGGCCGCGTGCAAGGCCGCGCTTCAGAAGCGCATGGGCCTCGCGCAGACGCCGGACGCGCCGCTCTTCGGCGTGGTGTCACGGCTCGCCTGGATGAAGGGCCTGGACCTCCTCTCCGAGGCCATCCTGCCCGCGCTGCGACAGGGCGCGCAGCTGGTGGTGCTGGGCACGGGCGAGGCCGCGCTCGAGCAAGCGCTGCGTGGCTTGGCGCAGGCGCACCCCGGCCAAGTGAACGTGCGCGTGGGCTTCGACGAGGCGCTGGCGCACTTGATCGAAGCCGGCTCGGACGCGCTGCTGGTTCCGTCGCGCGTGGAGCCGTGCGGGCTCACGCAGCTGTACGCGCTGCGCTACGGCACGCTGCCGGTGGTGCGCCGCGTGGGGGGTCTGGCCGACACGGTGGTGGACGCCACCCCGGAGGCGCTGGCCGACGGCACCGCGACGGGTGTGGTGTTCGACGAGCCCAGCGTCGCGGCCTTCTCCGCCGCGCTCCTGCGCGTGACGGCGCTCTACCGCGAGCCCGAGCGCTTTCGCGCGGTGGCCCTCACCGGCATGCGTCAGCCCGTGGGCTGGGGCCCCGCCGCGGCCGAGTACCACGCGCTGTACGACGAGCTGCTGGCCAGCCGCTGAGCTAGACCCGCATCGCGCGCTAGGGCGCGCAGGGGTGCTCGAGGTACGCCCACGCGAACTGCGCGCACTCTTCGTTGTCGGACCAGACGCGCTCGCGCCACTCCTCGCGCTGCGCCCCCTCGGGCGACAGCGACACCAGCGCGCTGAAGTGCGGCGCCTCGACCAGCACACCGGCCACGCGGCCGCGATAGGCCACCACGCCCTGCCACTTCTCGAGGTCCACCACGGGGTTCAGCTCGCCGCCGCGGCGCAGCGCGCTCTCGGTGCGGCGCTCCACCTGCTGTTCGCACTGCGGCTCTTCGGCGCCCACCAGGAAGCTCGCGGTGGACGTCTCGAGGGTCTCGCCGCCCACGTCCAGCACGGCGTGCGCGCTCACCGCTTGCCGCAAGGGCTGCGACGCGATGGTGGTCTCGCGCATCCACGCCTCGACGCGCGCGCGGTGC
>CAZEAA010000328.1:6242-6987 GCA_964510015.1 uncultured Sandaracinaceae bacterium | reverse complement strand
GAGAACAACGGTCAAGAGCGAGGCGCCAAGGCCCGCGTGCGCAAGCGCGACATCAGCTTCGGACCGCGCTCCGAGCAGGGGCTCCAGGCGTGGGACACCATGCAGTCCACCGTCGGCACCCTGCGCAAGCTCGGCATCAGCCCCACCACCTTCATCGCCGACCGCATCACTCAAGCCAACGCCATCCCTCCGCTCGATGTCCTCGTCACGAACGAGTGCCTACGACGCTGGGGGCCGATGGACGCGTTGCCAGGGACTCTTTGAGAAGTCTCCTGTTGCGCCAGACGACAATGTTTCATGGAGGTGGTTTTGTTCCTTCTGGAACGTGGATGTGTGCAATGGTCGCTTACGCTCAGTATGTCGGAGAGATGAACCACAAGGGGACGGGATATAAATGGCACAAGCTACGCGGCGGCGATCACACTGCTCTTGGTGATTGTCGGGCCACTCTCGGCCTCATTCGACGTATGGCGAACGGCGAGTAGCTGCATCGCTCTTGTCCCCAAAACTCCCCGTCAATGCCCACAACCTCCACCAGCTCCAGGAGGGCATGTGGCAACGCTCACCTCCGGGCGCAGCGGTCTACGGGACTGACCCGCGGTGTGCCAACGGCGCGGCACAGCGCACGGCCAAGCAACGCAAACATGCGACATACGCGCGCCCTCCCCACCCCGAGATCGCCAAACGCACGGTGATCGTGAACGGACACAGCAAGGCTTACGCGATGACCGGTTGGCGTCTCGGA
>CAZEAA010000328.1:1848-6232 GCA_964510015.1 uncultured Sandaracinaceae bacterium | reverse complement strand
AAACGCACGCATGACTCACCCATTCGCACCACGCGGGACCCGCGCTGCTCGCCCTCAAGGCCTGAAGGTCTGCTCCAACTTCGCGCGCAACAGCTCGGCCACGCTGTGCACCGTGATCCCCCGCAGGCGCTGCTCGCCCTCACGGATGGGGTTGGTCATGCGCAGCACGATCTCGATGCCTTCGCCGCCGGCCTCGCGCAGGAGCGCGGCGCAGCGCAGGTTCAGGGAGTCGTCGTCGGTGCAGAAGAACACCAGCGTGGGCGGCGTGCGCAGCGTGTCTGCGGTCCAGGCCTCGGCGTCGCGATGAGGCGACTCGGTGAGCAGCCAGCCAGCGGCCTCGGCGTCCCGAGCCGCATGGGGAGCGCGGAACGTCCCCTGCCGGTCGACGACCTCCACCGTGCGCGGAGCGGCCCCTTCCACGGGGTGCTCGCACACCGGCGCCTGCAGCAAGGCGCGGAACACGGCGCGCCCGAAGCGACCGAAGCCCACGATGGCCACGCGCATGCCGAGCAGGTCGCAGCGGCTCAGCATGCTGGCCACGTCGGGGAGGCGCACCAGGTGCTCGGCGGCGGAGTCGAACTGGCGGAAGGCCTCGATGCCGCGGTCGCCGAGGCACTGCAGCAGCAACTCCTCGGCGAGGTCGTCGTCCACCATGGGCACGAGCGCGCGCGTGCCGGGTTGCTCTGGCGGGACGTTTTCGCGCGCCATCACGGCGGCCTTCAAGTTGGTGAGCGGGTCGCCGGCCGTGAACCAGATGGCCTCCGCGCGCTCGGAGCCCGCGGCTCGCAAGATGGACGCCGAGGTCATGTCTCCCACCACCACGGGCAGCTTGCGGCCCTCCACCACGATGGCCTCGACGTCGGGGACGTCCCTCTCGACGACGACCACGTCGCGGCCCGCGCGGACGGCGTACTCGGTGACGATGCGCCCGTGCGTGCCGAAGCCGCAGACCACTACCGGCCGGTCCATGGCCGCGATGCGCGTGTCGGCGGACTGCACGAGGCGCCAGAAGCGCAGCAGCACCTCGAACACCGCGCCGATGGTGAGCGCGGGGTCGGCGAACAGCACGAACCACACGAGCGCGTTCTCGCGGGGCACGGCAGAGCGCGGGAAGAAGCCGTCGCCGTCCAGCGCGAAGAAGCGGAAGGCGTAGTAGAGCGCCTGGGGACGCGGCAGCCCTTGTGGGGCTGCCAGCGTGGGCACGTTGGCGAGGGCATGCACCGTGAGGCCGTAGAGCGCGGCCAGCGGGAGGACACGCGCCCAGAAGCCGGGACGCTTGAGGACGCTGAGGACCGAGGCCAAGCGGCGCTGCCAACGGGTGCGAATGTTCCGGGGCGTGGGCATGGGGGGCAACGCTACCCCAGCACCACGTCGAGCAGGCGCTCGAGGTTCGCTTCGAAGACCTTCTGGGCGCGGGTGGGCGTTCCGTCCGCGTGGCTCATGGTGATGGCGCCCAGCGTGAAGCTCATGAGCAGGTGGTAGCCCTGCTGGGCCTGGCGCGGGGTCTGTCCCTCCGCGGCCAGCTGGGCGAGCAGCGCATCCATGACGCCGAGCGACACCTTGCCGCGCGTGTCGGGCTGCGAGATGAGGGCGATGATCCCGGGATGGTCGTGGAGGCCCTGATACATGGTGCGAAACGTCTTGCGGGCGCGCTCGCGGAGCGTGCCCCCGTGCCCCGGATGCACTTCGTACTGGCTCACCACGAAGTCCACGAGCTCGGCCAGCACCGCAGCCTTACTGGGGAAGTGCCAGTAGATGGCCATGGGCGACACTCCCAGCTCGGTGGCCAGCATGCGCACGGTCAGCCGCTCGATGCCCTCGCGGTCGGCCACCGCCAGCGCGCTCGCCAGCACCTTCTCGCGGTCCAGCTGAGGTCGCTTGCCCGACATGCGCCGGAGTATGGCGCGCCGGCGTTCTCGAGCCCACTTGTACTTAGTACAGCTTGGATCCATAGTGACCGCATGGCCACGACCGAACAGGATCTCCGTCGCCAGGTCACCCGCCTGGCCGTGCGCTCCGCGGCGCGCTTCCGGTCACTGTCCGCCGAGGACGCGCTCGCCTTGCTGCCCGCGTCGCTGCGCGCGCGTGTCGCCCCCTGGGTGACCGCACCGCGCCCAGTGGGCATCGACGGCTTCGATGCCTTCGCGCCCGAGACCCTGCGCGACCCGTACGCCTTCTACGACACGCTGCGGCGGAAGGCCCCGGTCTACAAGGTGCCCGGCGCGGACTACTACTGCGTGAGCACCTACGACCTGGTGCGCGAGGTGGCGCTCGACACCAGCACGTACTCGTCGAACCTGGTGGCCATCCTGCTGTCCAGCGGCGGAAAGAACGCGAAGACGTGGCAGCTGCCGAGCGGCCAGGGGCCCGTGGACGTGCTGGCCATCGAAGACCCACCCATCCACACGCGCCACCGCAAGCTGGCCACGGCGGCGCTCTCGTCACGCTTCCAGAAGAGCCTCGACGACGAGATCCGCAGCATGGTGAACGAGCTGCTCGCGGCCCCCATAGCGAAGGGGGAGTGCGAGTGGATGCACGACGTGGCCAACGTGGTGCCCATGCGCATCGCGCTCCGGCTGGTGGGCTTCCCCGAGGAGGACCACCGGCGCGTGAAGTTTCTGTGCGACCACGCCGTGGCGCTGCTGAGCGGCGTGAACACCCCCGCGCAGCTGGGCGAGCACGTGGACTTCGGCATCGAGCTCTTCGCCTATGTGCAGCGCGAGTTCCGCAAGCACCTGCGGATGCCCAACGAAAGCCAGGACAACCTGACCGGCAGCCTGGTGCAGGCCACGCACGCCGAGGGGGACGACGCCCTCAGCGAGGCGGAGGCGCTGAGCATCCTCCTGCAGATCCTGATCGCGGGCAGCGACTCGTCGGCCAGCGCGCTCGGGAGCTGCGTGGCCCGCTTGGCCAGTGACCCCGCGCTCCAGGCGCGCTTGCGCCGCGAGCCCGACGCGATTCCGCCGTTCGTGGAGGAGATGCTGCGCCTCGAGGCGCCGTTCCAGGGCCACTTCCGTGTGACCACCAAGCCCGTCCAGCTGGGCCCCGTGTCGCTACCCAAGGGCGCGCGCCTGATGCTGCTGTGGGCCAGCGCCAACCGCGACGCCGAGCGCTTCGAGGCGCCCACGGAGCTGCGCACGGACCGGCAGGGGCTGCGCCAGCACATGACCTTCGGCTACGGCGCCCACCTGTGCATCGGTGCCCACCTGGCGCGCCGCGAGATCCAGATCGCGCTGAGCGAGCTGCTCGCCCAGACCGAGGCGTTCTCGCCCGGCGAGGACGCGGCCACGCACCGGCCCAGCGTGTTCACGCGCACGCTGCAGCAGCTCCCGCTGCAGCTGACGCCACGCGCGCGAGACTCGCAGCGGGAGGACGAAGCCGCCGGGGCGGCCTCAGCTGAGGCGGCGACGTAGCGGCACGAGGATGGCGACAGCGGCCAGCACGAAGGCGCCCAGCGGCCACTCGCCCTCGGGCGTGCGCGGCACCTCGCAGGCGCCGCCGATCAGCTCGAGGGGCCCGTTCTCGCTCTGGCAGTCCACGCGGCAGCGACCCGGGGTCTCGTCGGAGTTGAACGGGCCGTCGTCGCAGAACTCGCCGGTGTCCACCACGCGGTCGCCGCACGAAGGCAGCCGACAGTCGTCCCGGCACGCGTCCGCCGCGCCCGCCGAGTTGTCCGCTCCGTCGTCGCACTCTTCGCCGGTGTCGATGACGTCGTCGCCGCAGCGGGCCGCGCGACAGTTCGTCCGACACGTGTCCGGCTCGGTGTCCGAGAGGTTGCCGGTTCCGTCGTCGCACTCTTCCACGGACTCGACCACGCTGTTGCCGCACACGGCGTAGGCGCACGTGGTGAGGCACGCCTCCGCCTCGGTGTCGGAGTTCATGGCGCCATCGTCGCAGACCTCGCCGGTGTCGATGACGTCGTCACCACAGCCCGCGTCTCGGCAGTTGGTGCGGCACGCGTCAACCACCGTGTTCGAGTTGGACGCCCCGTTGTCGCACTCTTCGTTCGAGTCTTGAATGCTGTCTCCGCAGCGCGGCGCGATGCAGCCCGGGCGGCACGCGTCGGGGTCGGTGGCGCTCATCGCCACGCCATCGTCGCAGGCCTCGCCGTCGTCGACCCAGCCGTTTCCGCAGCCGGTGGGGTGCACGAAGGCGTCGTCGTCCGAGTCCACGGTCACGTCGGCGAGCGCGATGATGCCGGCCCCCGTCATGCTGGAGACGTCCAACGTGGCGAGCGCCACCTCGCCCTGCGTCGCGCCAATCAGCGCCACTTGCTCGGCCTCGAGCGTGGCGCCCGTGATGGTGACGGTGCCGCCCACGATGCGGAGGTGGCCCGACAGCGATAGGGTGGCGGCGGAGAGGACGAGTGAGCCGTGCGTGCCCG
>CAZEAA010000328.1:0-1838 GCA_964510015.1 uncultured Sandaracinaceae bacterium | reverse complement strand
CGTGGACTCGGCGAGTTGCCCGAGGCCCATCAGGATGACAATGGTGCCGTGCGTGCCCGCGAGGAAGCCCAGGTGCGCGGGGGCCGTGTCCGGCACCTCTTCGCTGGCGATGGGCGGCGCCTGGAAGCGGTCGCCCGACGACGCGCGCACGTAGTCCGCCGAGGTGAGCACCAGGTCTACCGGCACGGTGAAGGTCCCCGCCTCGCCGATGGTCATGCCCAGCGCGCTCTCGATGATCAGCGACGCGCCGTCGATGTCGAGCGTGACGGCGCCATCGAACTGGGCAGCCGCCGCCCCGGTGACGCGAATGACGACGTGCTCCACGTTGGCCGGCCCGGTGATGGTGAGCGTCTCCCCCGTGTTCACGTCCAGCGTGGCGAACGAGAGGTAGAGCGTGTCACCCGCCACCACGCCGTGCGTGGCGTTCACCGCATAGGCGGGGCCCGTGATGGCCGACACCGAGGCGAGCGAGTCGTCCATCACCACCTGGGCGCGCGCGGTCGGAGCAAAGCTCGAACATGCGGCCACGGCGAGCGCGACGAGGAGGGACCGGACACGAGGCGAGCGGAACGAGGCGCGGGGCGCTGACGACATGGCGTGAAGGTACACGTTTCTTCTCAGTCTTGGTCGGGCTTGCCGGGGGGGGCGCTGCCCAAGGACGACCTGGGAGGCGGCGGCGGCGGCGGGTTGCTGGCGCGGGCCACCAACACGCGGTGCAGCTCGTCGCGCGTCTCGCCCAGCTCACGGCTGGTGGTGCGGAGGCGTTGGTTCAGCACGCCCAAGAAGCTCCACAGGAGCTTCACCGCGATGTCGTGGTTCTTGCGCACCAAGTCGAAGAAGCCGCGGCGCCCGATGATGAGCAGGCGGCTGTCTTCTTCCGCAGTCACGCTGGCGCTGCGCGGCGCCTTGTCGATGAGCGACATCTCGCCCAAGTGCTGACCGGGCCCGAGGTGCGCGATGAGCGTCTCCCCCGTGTGGATCTTCACCTTGCCCGAGAGCACCAGGAACATCTCCTCGCCCTCGTCGCCCTCGTTGACCACCGTCTGGCCGGCCGTGAAGGTCTTCACGTCGGTGATGTTCACGACGCGCACCAGCTCCTGGTACGTGACGAAGCGGAAGAGCGGCATCTTGTGCAGCATCTCCAGCTTGAGGTTCACCTCGCGAACCAGCTTGTCCACGCCGCTGGTGTCTTCGGGGACGCGCACCACGAGGGCGGTGATGTTGTCCTTGCCGCCCCCGTCGTTGGCCAGCTGCACCAGGCGCTGCGACAGCTCGTCCTCGGGGATCTCGTCGAACATGCGCGCGAGCACGCTCTCTTCGAGATAGTCGTGCAGGCCGTCGCTGCACAGCAGGTAGCGGTCACCGGGCAGGACGTCGAAGTCGAACACGTCCGCGTCCACGCTCTCGTAGACACCCACGGCGCGCGTGACCGCGTTCTTGTAGTTCATCTTCCCGATCTGCTCGCGGGTCAGGCGACCTCGCTTGAGCAGCTCGTTGATGAGCGAGTGGTCCTCGGTCAGCTGGTGGACGGCGCCCTGGCGGTACAGGTAGATGCGCGAGTCCCCCACGTGGCAGATGAAGCCGCGGTTCCCGATGATGGTGAGGGCCACGAGGGTGGTGCCCATGCCGCGCTTGCTCTCGTCCCGGACACCCTCTTGGTGCACGGACGAGCAGGCGCGCTGGCTGGCCTTCTCCATGAGCTCGAGGATGCCCTGACGCGAGGTCTCGTTGCCCTGCTCGTAGCTCAGCAGCAGGTCTTGTTCTTCGGCCAGGGTCTCGCGCACCGCCCGCGCGGCCATGGAGCTAGCCACCTCACCCGCGGCGTGACCACCCATGCC
>CAZEAA010000327.1:0-6997 GCA_964510015.1 uncultured Sandaracinaceae bacterium | reverse complement strand
GAAGGCCATCGGCGTGCCGCTCGCTCAGCTGGCCGCCAAGATCATGGCGGGGGCGACCCTCGAGGAGCTAGGCTTCACCCGCGAGATCGTGCCCGAGTACGTGGCGGTGAAGGAGTCGGTCTTCCCGTTCGTGAAGTTCCCTGGCGTGGACACCATCCTCACGCCGGAGATGAGCTCCACCGGCGAGGTCATGGGCATAGCCAAGACCTTCCCGGAGGCGTTCCTCAAGGCGCTGATGAGCGCCAAGACCGAGCTGCCCGACAGCGGCAAGGTGATCATCAGCGTGCGCGACGCCGACAAGACCGCCGCGGCCGAGCTGGGTCGCAAGCTCGTGGCGCTGGGCTTCGAGGTGGTGGCCACCAGCGGTACGCGTGACGTCATGTCGAAGGCCGGCGTCCCCGCCGAGCTGGCTGCCAAGGTCGGTGAGGCGCGCCCCAACATCGTGGACCGCCTGCGCAACGGCGAGATCGCCATGGTCTTCAACACCACCGAGGGCGCGCAGGCCATCCGCGACAGCCGCTCGCTGCGTCGCCAGACGCTCATGAGCGAGGTTCCGTACTTCACCACCATCGCGGCCGCGAGCGCCGTGGTGGAGGCCATCGAGGCGCGCCGGACCACGCCAATCACGGTGCGCTCCATCCAGGAGTACCACGAGCAGACGGCCCCCCGCGGCAAGACGCTGGTGCCTCCCGCTTCCTGACGCGGCGTCAAGACGTTGACTACCTCCCGTTTTGGTGATTGTTTCCGGGCATGAAGGAGCGCGTCCAGACCGCGATCGACGAAGTGCTGCGGCCGCTCCTCGAAGCGGACGGCGGCGGCGTCGAGCTGCTGCACGTGGGCCCCACGCGCGTGAGCCTGCGGCTGCGGGGCAAGGCCGCGTACAGCGTGGGCGGGCGCTACATCCGCACGCTGGTCATCGAGCCCCTGCTGCGGAAGGCAAGCGGCGTGGCTGATCTCGAGGTGGTGCTGGAGGACGAGGTCTCGCGGCCGAAGTCGCTCGAGATGGACGCCGCCGAGGTCATGCGCGAGATCGAAGAGCAGGAAGCACGCGACCGCGCGGGCTCCTGACGCTCGCGTCTCAGAGCACGGACTTGGCCAGCAGCGCCACGGCGCACGCGCCCGAGATGGTGAGGATGGCGATGCGCAGCGGTCGCCCCTCCACGCGTCCCATCAGGAAGCGGCTGAGCCACAGGCCCAGCACCGTGGGGGCCAACAGGAACGCCCCCAGCTGCACGTCGAGCGCGGTGTAGTCCGAGCGACCGAGGCGCCCGGCCAGCGTCATCACGTTGCCCACGGTGAAGGCCAGCGCGAGGCTGGCCCGCACGGTGGGGCCGTTGTCGTCTTTGTACAGCAGCGCGAGCGGCGGCCCGCCCATGGCCGAGAGGTAGTCGGCCGCTCCGCTGAAGAAGCCCGCGGCCGCCTCGGTACGGCGCGTGCGCGCGACCTTGCGCGACGTGGACAGCAGCGCGACGGCGGCCAACGTGATGGTGCCGATGACGCCGTTGCGCGCGGCCTCCGGCACGGCGATCAGCAACATGCCGACGGCGGTGCCGGGGAGGCGACCGAGGGTCATGAAGGCCACGCTCTTCAAGTCCGCGTGCTCGCGCTCGCGGTAGAGCATCAGGCAGCTGAGCGGGAGCTGCACGCAGAGCTGCGCCACCGGGGCGAGGCGTGGGTCCACCAGGAGCAGCACGGGCACGCTCACGATGCCGAAGCCGAAGCCCACCGTGCCCTGCACCGTCGCCGCGATCACGGTCACCAGGAGCGCGAACGCGAGGATGAGCGGATCGAGGGTCAGCAGCTCCACGGGCCGGGAGGTAGCAGGTTTTCGTGGGCTCGTCGCGGACTCCCGTCGCCGAGAGACCCTCGAAACGCGTACGCTTCCCCGCATGCACTCGACGCGTGACGTGAGCGCCCGGAGCACCGCGGCCTTCGCTGCGTGCGTCCTGTGTGTGGTCTTGGTGCTCGCTTGCCGTAGGCCGCCCGAGTCCGCCGGCGTTCGCACGCGGGTGGACATCCGCGTGCCCGCGTCCGTCATCACGGCGCACCTACGCGAGCATCCGCTCTTGCTCCTCGGTGAGCAGCAGCCGGGCACCCTCCAGCATCGCGGGTTCCTCCTCGGGGTGATTTGTTCTGCGGATGCCGACGTCACCGCGGAGTGGACCATGGAACTCGAGGGGCCGACCGCGGTGACGGTGTGGGTCGAGCGTGGCTACGCAAACAACCCCAACACTCCTTGCGGGATCACCCCTCTGGCCCTTCGCCGCGACCTCATCGCGGAGCCCCCGGCATGGCACCCGCACGCGTCGGCGCAGGTGGTGCCAGGCCAGCAGGGGGTGGCGCTGGTGATCGAGAACAATGGGAGCGCGTCGCGATAGCCTGCTCGGTGGAGATCCTCTACAACCACCCGATGTCCACCGCCCCCGTCCTCGTGCGCGAAGATCAAGGTCGCGTCCGTCGGCTGATCCTCAACCGCCCCGCGAAGAAGAACGCGCTCTCGGGGGACCTGGCCGACGCGCTGGTGGCCGCGCTCGAAGAGGCCAACGCCGACGCCTCCGTGGGCGCGCTGGTGCTCGCCTCCACGGGCGACATGTGGAGCGCGGGCGTGGACATCAACGTCTTCCTGCAGCTCGCGAACGGCGAGACGCCGCCGGCTGCGCTGGTCCACATGGCCAAGCACCTGCGTGCGTTCGAGAAGCCTCTGATCGCCTGCATCCAAGGGCCCGCGGTGGGCATGGCCGTCACCATCCTGCCCTACTTCGACATGGTGTACGCGGCCGAGCGCGCCACGTTCCAGACGCCGTTCGTGCAGCTCGGGCTGGTGCTCGAGTACGGCAGCTCGTTCACCTTGCCGCGGCTCATCGGGCGGCAGCGCGCGAGCGAGCTCGTCCTGCGCGGCAAGCCCATCAGCGCGCAGAAGGCGGCCGAGTGGGGCCTGGTCACGGACGTGTTCGCGAGCGAAGCGTTGGATGACGAGGTGCTGCGCATCGCCACCGACGTGGCCAACGCGCCGCCCGGAGCCGTGGCCGCGTGCAAGCGGTTGCTCATCGACGGCGAGGAGGCCAGCCTCGCGGAGGCGACGGCCGCGGAGAACGTGGCGCTCGGCTCGCGCTACGGCTCGGCCGAGAACGTGAACGCCGTGACGGCCATCTTGAACAAGGGAAAGCGCTCATGAGCAAGGACTTCGACGAGGTGGTGCGGCAGCGCCGTTCGGTGCGTGGCTTCAAGGCGGACCCCGTTCCCGAGGACGTCATCGACGCATGCCTCGCGCTGGCGCAGCAGTCGCCCAGCAACTGCAACGTGCAGCCGTGGCGCGTATACCTGGCCTCGGGCGCCGCGCGTGACCGCGTGCGCGAGGGGATGCTGCGCGCCTTCGCCGAGGGGCGCTACGAAGAGATGGAGCACCCCATCGACGACTTCGTCGGCGACTACCGCAAGCGGCAGGTGGCCTGCGCCGTCGAGATGTACGGCAAGATGGGCATCGCGCGCGACGACAAGCAGGGGCGCGTGGACGCGCACGCGCGCAACTTCGCGCTGTTCGACGCGCCGCACGTGGCCATCGTGTGCATGGACCGCTCGTTCGGGCTGGGCGTGGCGCTGGACGTGGGCATGTGGGTGCAGACGTTCATGCTGGCGCTCACCTCGCGCGGCGTGGGCTCGTGTCCGCAGGCCGCGCTGCGCGCCTACTCGAACCTGCTGCAAGCCGAGCTCGAGATCCCCGCGAACGAGCTGGTGCTGTGCGGCGTGTCGTTCGGGTACGAAGATGAAGACGTGCCCGTCAACGCCACGCGCCAGCCGCGCGACCCGATTGGCAGCAACGTGTTTCGCCGCGGGTAGAGGGCGTCTGGCCCGCGCGTGGCGGCGTCAGAAGACCGAGAGCTTGGTCTTCTCCACGAACAGCTCGAGCGCCCGCATGCCGGCGACCGAGTTGCCTGTGGGGCCGAGGCCGGGGGCCCACACGGCCAGCGTGAGCTTGTCCGGGATGACCGCCACGATGCCGCCGCCCACGCCGCTCTTGCACGGCAGGCCGATGCGGAAGGCGAACTCGCCCGCGGCGTCGTAGGTGCCGCACGTGAGCATGAGCGCGTTGACGCGGCGCGTCTGCTTGGGGTCCAACACCACTTGGTCGCTGTCCGGGTGGCGGCCGTCGCGCGCCAGGTAGCTGAAGGCGTGGGCCAGCTCGGCGCAGCTCATGCTCAGCGCGCACTGGTGGAAGTAGAGGTCCAGCACCTCGTCCACGGGGTTGTCGAGCTTCCCGAAGCTCTTCATGAAGTTCGCCATGGCGAAGTTGCGGAAGCCCGTGGCCGCCTCCGAGTTGGCCACCTCGCGGTCGAACGCGATGGGCGTGCCCGCCAGGTCGGACACCAGCGCGCGCAGGGACTCTTTGGCGTGGGCGTCGCCGCTCACCAGGCGGTCGGCCACCGCGATGGCGCCCGCGTTGATGAGCGGGTTGCGCGGCACGCCGTGCTCGTGCTCCAGCTGCACCAGCGAGTTGAACGGGTCCCCCGAGGGCTCGCGGCCGATGCGCTCCCACAGGCGCTCGCCCAGGCGCTGCATGCCCAGCGTGAGGGAGAGCACCTTCGAGATGCTCTGGATGGAGAAGCGCGTGGTGGCGCTGCCCGCGGCCGCTTCCATGCCGTCCACCGTGCGGAGCGCGATGCCGAACTGGCGCTGGTCCACGCGCGCCAGGGCAGGGATGTAGGTGGCCACCGCGCCCTCGCGCGTGAGGGGCGCACACTCGCTGGCGATCGACTCGAGGATGGGCTGGAAGTCCATCACTTGCCCTGGAAGACGCCCTCGCGGCGCTCGAGGAACGAGCGCAGCCCCTCGGCCGCATCCTCGCTGGCCATCAAGCGGCGCGCTTGCCCGAGCAAGGCGTCGGCGGCGGCGTCGGGCCCTTGGTGCAGCATGGTGCGCGACGACTCGAGCGTGGCCTGCACCCCCAGGGGGGCGCGCACCGCGATGATCTTGGCGATGCGCGTGGCGGTCTCGAGCTGCTGCCCGGGCTCGACCACTTCCTGAACCAGCCCGATGCGCAGCGCCTCGGCGGCGTCGAACATGTCGCCCGTGAGCAGCCAGCGCATGGCGTTGCCCCAGCCGGCGACCTGCGGCAGGCGCAGCGTGGCGCCGCCGAACGGGAAGATGCCCCGGTTGATCTCGATCTGCCCGAAGCGCGTGTCCGACGCGGCGATGCGCACGTCGGAGGCCAGCAACAGCTCGATGCCGATGGTCAGGCAGTAGCCCTGCACCGCCATGACCAGCGGCTTGGTGCGCAGGCGCCCGCGCATGTTCAGCGGGTCCACGCCGCCGTCGGGGAACAGCGCCCGTCCTTGCTCCACGGCCGGACCCACCTCACCGAGATCGAGGCCCGCGGTGAAGTGCGCGCCCTCGGCGTACAGCACGGCGCAGCGCAGCGTGGGGTCGTCTTCGTAGAGTGTGACGGCCTGGCCCAGCTCGTTGAGCATCTGCAGGTCGAAGGCGTTGCGCTTGTCGGCGCGGTTCAGCCCGATGAGCAGCACGTGGTCGTGGGGACGGGTCAGGACTAGGCGTTGGAAGTCGGTCACGGGGGTCTCTCTTTCGGGGGCCACCGATGCGCTCGGGGGCCGCCCACTTTACCCTGAAGTTCGGGTACGCTGTCGTTCATGCGTATGAGCGCGCGAGCGTGGTGGCTGTTCGGGTGTGTCGCAGCGTTGCTGGGCCTGCCCGCGTGCGTGGCCTCCGAAGGCCCCGGGGAGACGGCCACGTTCGTGATGGCGCGCGTGGACTTCGTGACCCAGCCCGAAGAAGACGGGACGGTGCGCGGCTTCAACCTGGACGGCCTCGACCACATGGGAGCGCCCGCGGTGGAGGGCTGCTTCAAGCCGGACTACGTGAGCCCCGAGGGCGAGACGGGCGTGGACAACCAGCTATCGAGCCTTGGGGCGGCGCTGGTGGTGTTCGGCGCCGACTCGGTGTCGACCATCGTCCAGTCCATGGTCAACGAGGGCAAGCTCTTGTTGATCGCCGAAGTCGGCGACCTGCACGACTGGGAGAACGACCCGCACGTCACGCTGCGCTTTCGCTTGGGGCAGGGGCCGGTCGACGTGGGGACGGACGAGCGCCTCGTGCCGGGCCAGAGCTTCGATCCGCTGCCCGGCTATCAGTTCGAGGCCACCACGCAGGCCCGTGTGGAGGATGGGGTGCTCCATGCGGAGGCTGTGTCCGTGACGCTGCCCATCGAGATGCTGGGCGTGGAGCTGGACTTCCCCATGCTGGATGGTCGTGTGGAGCTCCGCCTCGATCAGGGCGAGTACACGATCGAGGGGCGCATGGGTGGGGCCGTTCCCATCAGCGCCCTCGACGAGCTGGTGGCCGACATCTACATCGCGTCCGGCATGGACGAAGGCCTCACCAACCTGGTGCGCGCCGTGCTGCGGGGTGTCGCGGACCTGTCCCCACGGCCAGGGGGCGGCTGCGACCGCATGAGCTCGGCCATGGACCTCGGTGGGGTGCGCGCGTTCGTGCTCGAGTGACGCGCGGCCGCTGGGCTCAGCGCGAGTGGCCCTTCAGCCACTGCACCACGGACGGGACGAAGGTGTCGGAGCGCACGGGCAAGTGCCCTCCGCCCTCGATGGTCCAGAGCGAAGCCCCCAGGTTCCGGTCGCAGCCCACCTCGTAGTCCAGCACCGTGGTCTCGGCCCCGGCGAGCGAGTCGTCGAGGTCGAGCGGCGTGCCCACCTCCGCGGCATCCACGTCGCAGCCCGCGGCCGCCGCGAAGCGCTCCACCGCCTCTTCGGCGCCCAGGTACCCGCTGCCGTCGCTGCTGGGCTCGCCGTCGTACAGCACGTCTTCGTCCGCGGTCCCGTGGATCTGCACCACGCTGACCGGGAGCTCGGCGTCGCACTCGCTCGGGTCCTCGGGCGGCATGCCGTTCAGGCTCGCGATGGCGGTGATCACGTCGGACGCCTCGCACGCCATGCGGTAGCTCATGAAGCCCCCGTTGCTGTGCCCGAAGAGG
>CAZEAA010000326.1:0-7000 GCA_964510015.1 uncultured Sandaracinaceae bacterium | reverse complement strand
GTCTCGTCGCGTCTCGGTTGAGCAAGGCCCCCTACATCGACGGTCCTGACGGGCTCTTTGCAGCTGCAGAGGGGGAGCGAGCGGTGGACGCGACGGTGGGCGGGCAGGGAGCAGCAGGCGCCGGGCTTGCAGCGCTGGTTGACGGCGTCTTGGTGCATCTCCACCGGGCTGAGTGGACACCCGTCAAGCCCATCGAGGTTGTACTCACGCTGGCAACGGACGAGCACGTGTGGACCGAACGCGTGCAGCTCGTCACGGTTGACTCGCCGGAGGGCGTCGAGAAGCACCGACGCCTTTTCGAGATGCGTATTGCCGCGGCATGCAAGAGCGGCACGGTCCTGGTGGGAAGCTTCGACGACGCCTTTCCGCGGCTCGTCCTCGGAGACCTTGCCAAGGATCAGCTCCTGGCGCTGTCGGGGGCGGAACCCTACTTTCCACAGATCTTGCGTCACCTCCGCGCTCTTCAACGCGCCGCTGAGTCGTGGACCGAAGGCGCAGGCTTCCGACCGGATGTCACGTCCAGTCCAGAGTCGAATGCAACACTGACACACGGCCAGTACGGCCCGCAGCGCGACTTCCCAACCCCCGAGCCATTCCCCCAAGAACGCTGGTCGGACCACACCAAGTTCACGGGCGGGCCCGGCGGACGTCTCTACTACAAGTTTCTGGCGGTAGAAGCCGTTGCCTCCGACGGGAGTAGCGAGCGTGTGGCGCGAGTCGCTGTCGGATACGTCGGACCGCACCTGCAGACCGTGAAGTATCACTGACGTACCCCATCGCCAGGACCCCCGACACCACGAGCGCCCTCTCCACCACAGTCCGTCCGACGAGCAAGACTGCCTTGAGAGTGACTTCTTCGCCGGTTCGCCTTGCGATCCACAGCCATGACGTCAACCGCTCGGTGACCTCGACACCCTCGTGGGAACGGTCGGCCTCCCGCGGCCACGCACAACCACAGCGGGCTGACCGCTGTGCGCAGCGCGGCGCGGGATGGGCCGCCAGGTCACTCAGTTCGCGACGCCGTTCGTGGACACCAGGTAGGCCATCAGCGACTCCAGCTGCTCGTCCGAGAGCACGCTCGCGCTGAACGCGGGCATGCTGTCTTCGCCTTCGCGGATCTGCTGACGCATGCGGGCGGGGCTCCAGCCGATGTCGTTCACGGCGGGGGCTGCGCCGGAGCCGCCGTTGCCCTCCTGGTGGCAGCCCGAGCAGAAGTCCGCGTAGACCTGCTGGCCGCCGCTCACGTCCGTGGACGTCACGGCGCCCTCGTAGCTCGCGTCCGGCGTGCCGTGCTCGTCGTGCTCGCCGCCCGAGGTCTCCTCGCCCTCGCCGCCTTCTTCGGCTTCGCCGCCGCCGCCGCAGCCGCCCAGCATGAGGGCCATGGCGGTCATCGCAATCAGGAACTTCTTCATCGACTCTGTCTCCTAGACTTCGGCGCTGGCGCCGGGTTTGCGGCCAAGTTGTACCAGCTTATCGGCCAAGAGCCGCTTTGCTGCGTCGGGGTCCACGTAGTCCGAGTGGCAGTCGGCCTTGTCCTTGCCCGACGCCGCGACGACGCCCGCCGTGGCCTGCGCCAGCTTGTGGATCTCGTCCGGGGAGAGGTGGCCGCGCGCCTCGAGAGTGGCCTGCTGCTCGGGGCTGAGGCCGGGGCTCTTGGCCACGCGCTCGCGCACGAACTCGGGGTCCTTGCCGCTGCCGAACTCGATGATCTCCTTGCTGATGCGCACCGAGCACCAGTCGTGGCCGCACATCGCGCAGAAGTCGGTGTCCACGCTCAGGTCTTCGTCGTGCAGCGCGCGCGCGAAGTCGCCGTCGAAGGCCAGCTCGAAGTGCCGCTCCCAGTTGAGCGCCGCGCGGGCGCGCGTGAGGTCGTCGTCCCAGTCGCGCGAGCCGGGGATGCCCAGCGCCACGTCCGACGCGTGCGCCGCGATCTTGTAGGCGATGCAGCCCTGCTTCACGTCCTCCTGCTTGGGCAGGCCGAGGTGTTCTTTCGGGGTCACGTAACACAGCATGCTCGCGCCGTGGAACCCGGCGGCCGTGGCGCCGATGGCGCTGGTGATGTGGTCGTAGCCCGGGAAGACGTCGGTCACGAGGGGCCCGAGCACGTAGAACGGCGCGCCATGACACAGCTGGCGCTGCAGCTTCATGTTGTACTCGATCTGGTCGAAGGGCACGTGACCCGGGCCCTCGACCATGACCTGAACACCCTTGCGCCAAGCGCGTTCCGTCAGCTCGCCGAGGCGCGTGAGCTCACCCAGCTGGGCCGCGTCGGTGGCGTCGGCGAGGCCACCCGGGCGCAGGCCGTCACCCAGCGAGAACGACACGTCGTACTCGCGCATGATGTCGCAGATGGTCTCGAAGTGCGTGTACATCGGGTTCTCGGCCCGGTGCGTGAGCATCCAGGCGGCCATCAGCGAACCGCCGCGGGAAACGATGCCGGTCACGCGGTTGCGGGCCATCGGCACGTAGCGCATCAACACGCCGGCGTGGATCGTCATGTAGTCCACGCCCTGCTTGGCTTGGTGCCGCAGCGTCTCGAAGATGACCTCGGGGGTGAGGTCCTCGATCTTGCGCCCGATGATCATGGAGTAGATGGGCACGGTGCCGATGGGCACGTTGGACGCCGCCAGGATGGCCGCGCGCGTGGCGTCGAGGTCTCCGCCCGTGGACAGGTCCATCACGGTGTCGGCACCCCAGCGCTCCGCCCAGCGCAGCTTCTCCACTTCGTCGGAGGTGCCGGACGACACCGGCGACGCGCCCATGTTGGCGTTGACCTTGGTGAGGCTGGCGCGGCCGATGGCCATGGGGTCCAGGTTGTGCTGGAGGTGCACCCGGTTGGCCGGGATGATCATGCGGCCCGCGGCCACCTCGTCGCGCACCTGCTCGGCGGTGAGGTGCTTCTCGCGCTCGGCCACGCGGCGCATCTCTTTGGTGATCTCGCCGAGGCGCGCGAACTCGAGCTGCGTGCGCGGCTCGAAGCCGGCCGGCGGGGTCCAGCGGCCGTCCACCAGGGTCCAGTCGCTGGGCATGAAGTCCCACGCGGTCTTGCTGCTGGGCTGCGGCATGCCGGGCGTGTCCGGCGACGAGAAGGCGAGGGCCCCGCCGATGTTGGGGGCGTTCGCGAACGAGCCGGGCGTGGTGCCCGCCCGCAGGCTCGAGGGGTTGTGCGCACCGCGCAAAGGGAGAGACGAACTGGACTGCGACATGAACGACCTCGCTGCGCTCCGAAGAGCAAGGGGCAGAGGGGACCACGCTGTCGGGGTCATGAACACTTCCCTCCGCCGGGATGAGCCGGATCAGGTTCTACGGGTGCTTCTCAGCCCGCCTTCGGCGGACGCCCCGAGTGCTTCACGAGGAGGATGCTAGCAGCATGGCCCGCGGATGGCACCCGTCATGGTGTACCCTCGGCCAGATGTACTTTCAGACGTTTCGCCAGTTCCAGAAGCAGCTCGGTCAGATGGACGGTTGGCTCGAGAAGGCCGCCGCCCACGCCGAGGCCAAGAAGTTCGACCCGAGTGTGTATGCCGGGCTCCGCCTCGCGCCCGACCAGCTGCCGCTATCCACCCAGATCCTGATTGCGTGCGACACCGCCAAGCTCGGCGCCTCGCGCATCACGGGCAAGGAGGCTCCCGTGCAGGCCGACACCGAGCAGAGCCTCGACGAGCTGCGCGCCCGCGTGAGGTCCGTGGTGGACTACCTCGGCACCTTCAGCGCGCAGGACTTCGAGGGGGTGGCCGAGCGCACCATCACGCAGCCGCGCTGGAACGGGAAGATCATGTCGGGCGCGGACTACTTCATGGAGCACGTGCTGCCGAACTTCTACTTCCACCTCTCGCACACCTACGCGATCTTGCGGCACAACGGCGTGCCGCTCGGCAAGCGCGACTACCTGGGCGCGCTGTCGCAGCGCGAGCCCTGAGGCGCGCCACCGAGCCGCTCACTCCGCGGCGGCAGGCTCCTCGAAGTGCCAGTCGGCGGCGGTGTCGCCGAAGCGCTTTCCCGAGTCCCAGCCGCGCAGCGTGGGCAGCACGGCCAAGCGCTCGGTGCCGAACGCCAGCGGCAGGAGGGGAAGACGGTGGGCCACCGCCATGTCGATCCGCTGGCCCAGCTGTGCGCGGCGCTCGCGGTAGAGCGCGCGCGACCAGCGGTCCACGATCTGCGAGGTGGCTTCGTCGAACGCGAAGGTGCGTGCGCTCGGGTCGAAGCGCCCGCTCACGCGCGGCAGGTTCCAGAAGCGCCGCGGGTCCGCGTCGTCGTCGCCCCCGCGGATCATCGACAGCATCAAGCCCCCGTGGTCGCGATTGCGCGCGGCCGGGGTGCCGGGCTCCACCTCGCGCAGCTCCACCACGAGCCCCACGGCCACGAGCGAGTCGCGGACCAGGGTGGCGATGTGCGTGTCCAGCGGCCGCGCCATGTGCGTGAGCGGGATGCTGGCGCCCACGGCTCCCGCCTCTTCGAGCGCGGCGCGCGCGAGCACGGGATCGAAGGCCATCTGGTCATCGGGCGCGGCCGCGAGACCGCGCAGGGGGGTGTCGGCGGCGACGCCCTGCGGACCGAAAACCGCCGCAGCCAGGGAGGTCCGATCGATGGCCTGCCAGATGGCTTGCCGTACGGCACGGCGGGCGAGCAGCGGGGAGCCGGCGTCGGGCACCAGCGCGTAGAGGTCCTCGGCCGGGCGCACGATGACCGCGTCCCCGTCGCGCGCCGCCATGGCCGTGGCGACCTCCGGGGTCAGCGCGCCGGGGACCACCAGGTCGATGCGGTGGGCTTCGAACGCGGCCGAGAGCGCCTCGGCGTCCTCGAACACGCGCAGCTCGATGCGCGGGATGGACGGTGCACGCCCCACGTAGTGTGGGTTCGCTTCGAGCACGGCGGCCTCGTTGAGGGTGAAGCTCGCCAAGCGGTAGGGCCCGGCGCTGGGCAACACCTGCGTGCGGCGGGCCTCGCGGATGGCGTCGAAGCCACCGTCTTCCGCCAGCGCGGACTCGAGCGCGTGGCGCGGCAGCGGCGCGAAGCCCTCGAGGGCATACGCCAGCGCGTCGGCGTAGGTGAGGATAAGCGTGCTGGGGTCCGGCGTCTCGATGGAGACCAGGTCCGGATCCGGCGAGACCTCGAGCGCGAAGCGGAAGTCGTCCGAGGTGAGCGCGTGCCCGTCCGACCAGCGCAGGTCGGGGCGCAGGGTCCAGTGGATGCGCAGGCGCCCGTTCGCGTGGAACTCCATGCTCTCGCTGGCCACGGTGGGAGCGTCCACGGCCAGGTGACCAACGGTCTCGCCGCTCTCGGTGACGCGGGTGAGGCCCGCCCGCTGCGTGGCGCCGAGCAGCCCGAACGACGTGGAGTTGAGCTGCAGCGTCCCAATGCGCAGCACGTCACGCGCCGAGCTGGGGCGGCTGGGCTGCTCTTCCACGTGCGCCGCCGCGTGAGCCGAAGGTGCGGGCGCCGTGTTCAGCATCGCGGCCGTCGCCAGCACCGCGATCACGGGAATGACGTAGCGCGACGCGCGGTCCACCTTGATGGCCACCGGCAGGCGGTCCGTGCGGTGCAGCCAGTAGGCCGCCACCGTGACCACCAGCGTCACCGTGGAGAGCGCGTAGGCCAGGATGAAGAGCTCGTCCACCACGGTGAGGTACGAGACGTCGGGGATGGTGCCGGCCACGGTGAACTGGAACGCGAAGCACGCCAGGAGCACGGTGACCCCGATGCCCGTGCGCGCGTCCACCAAGTCCGGAGACAGGTAGAGCGCGATCAGCGCGATGAGCAGCAGCAGCACCAGCGGCAGGAAGAGCTTCACCGCGATGGTGATGGTGGGGCGCTCGAGGGTCACCTCGAAGCCCACGCGCGAGATCTTGGTGGAGCGACCTTCCTGCTCGATGGTGCCGAGGTCCGACGCGTAGACGATGTTGCGAACCCGCGGCTGGAACTTGGGCTCGTAGTGCCAGCCGGTGACGCTGAACGTGGAGGCGATGCCGCTGCCGGCCAGGTCGGGCACCAGCTCCGTGCTCACCCCGGGCAGCTCGAACTGGATGCCCAGGGTCTGCACGTCGAAGGGAAAACGGTGCAGCGGGAACTCGCCACGCAGCGTGCCCCGCAGGTGATAGCGGTGCGAGTGCCAGTCCCCGTCGCTGGTCTCCCCGAGGTCGATGGTCTCGAGCTCGACGCTGGCGTTCTGGACGCGCAGGGCGGAGGGGTCGAGGTCGCCGTGCCACTTGAGCCAGACGTCGGCGTCGATGTCGAACGTCCCGTTGCGCTGATCGAAGTGCGTCACGTCGTGCAGGTACACCCCCACGTAGGCGCGCTCGGCCTGTTCCGCGCGCGCGGAGGCCGGGGCCAGCGAGCCGAGCACCAGGCTGGCCAACACGAGGGGGAAGGAGAGGGCGAGGGCGCGACGCATGGCGGGAACCTAGCACGCAGGTCGGGGCATCGTTCACCCCGCGGCGCGCGGGTGCAGGAGGGCGCAGGCCCTTGCTAACCTACGCGGATGCTTGCTCTCCGCTTCCTCGCGGCCTCGTCGCTGGGCCTCGTCTTCGCTGCCTGCTCCACGAGTCACGACCTCTCCGATGCGGGGACGGGTGACGCGGCCGTGGACCCCGACACGTTGTTGGCGGCCTGCCTCGAGGACCTGCCCGAGCGCATGGACACCCGCGTGCATCGCTTCCGCAGCGAGGACGGGCGCTTCGAGATCGCGCTGGTGAGCGCGGCGCCCGCGGACTACTGCGCCGACGGCGGCGAGTTCTGCGTCTGCAACGGCGGAAGCTGCTACGGCTACGAGCTGCTTCGCTTCGGCGTGGTGGACGGCGACCACGGCACCTGCGTGAGCGACCTGGGCGACCTCGCGTACGCGGGCGGCCACCACAGCTGGGGGGAGGTGGCCAGCGCGACCGGCGCCGAGAGCCGCTACGTGGTGCGGATGACGTTCAGCTTCGACACCAACACCTACACGGACAGCCTCGAGCTGCGTGACCCGGACACCGACGCGCTGCTGGGCACCGCGTTCCCACTG
>CAZEAA010000325.1:0-7002 GCA_964510015.1 uncultured Sandaracinaceae bacterium | reverse complement strand
GTCGTGTGCGGCCCACGCGCCGCGCGGGGTCGCCGTCACGCTCCTGGGTGGAGTGGGTGGATCCGGAAGGCAGCGGCGCCCCCGCAGGGGACGTCGTCGGCGGAGGCCCCGCGGTGGCCGGCAGCGGCGGGCAGGGCGTGGAGCGCGCCCCCATCCCGCGCGAGTATCAAGACCACGTTCGTGAGTTCTTTGGAGGTGACCGATGAGCGAGTCCGCACAGCCCGATGAAGGCGCCCTCGCCCGCTTCGGCGAAGACGTAGCGCGCCTGCGCGACGCCGTGGCGAAGGTGATCGTGGGCCAGGACTCCGTCGTGGAGGAGGTGCTGATCTGCCTCTTCGCCGGAGGTCACGTGCTGCTCGAGGGCGCGCCCGGCCTAGGCAAGACGCTCTTGGTGCGCACGCTGGCGGAGGCCATGTCGCTGCGCTTCGCGCGCATCCAGTTCACGCCGGACCTGATGCCCGCCGACATCGTGGGCACGCAGATGGTGGTGGAGGACGAGAACGGCAGAAAGCGCTTCGAGCTGCAGCGTGGGCCCATCTTCGGGCAGCTGGTGCTGGCCGACGAGATCAACCGCGCCACGCCCAAGACGCAGAGCGCGCTGCTCGAGGCCATGGCCGAGCAGAGCGTGACCATCGCCGGCAAGCGCCACGCGCTCGAGGCGCCGTTCTTCGTGCTGGCCACCGAGAACCCCATCGAGATGGAGGGCACCTATCCGCTGCCCGAGGCGCAGCTCGACCGCTTCCTCTTCAAGGTGCTGGTGCCCAACCCCGACGAGGACACGCTGGTGGCCATCCTGCACCGCACCACGGGCATGGTCAGCGAGCAGGTCCCCATGGTGGTGGACGCCGCGCGCATCCTCGCGCAGCGCGAGCTGGTGCGCAGCGTGCAAGTCGCGTCGCCCATTGCGCGCTACGTCGCTCGCTTCGTGCGCATGTCCGACCCGTCGAGTGAGGCGCCGGCCAACGCCGCGCGCTCGTGGCTGCGCTACGGCGCCGGGGTGCGTGGTGCGCAGAGCGTGCTCTTGGCCGCGAAGGTGGTGGCGCTCATGAACGGGCGCGCGCACGTGTCTCTGCCCGACGTGCAGCGGGTGCTGGCGCCGGCGCTGCGTCACCGCCTGATCCCCAATTTCGAGGCCGACGCGGACGGCGTCACCACGGACCAGATCCTGGCGAAGCTTATCGACGAGGTGCCCACCGCGTCTCCCGCCGTGGCCGGGATCGCCGGATGAAGGGGAGCACGCTCGCGCTCCTGCTGCTGGTGCTCTGCCCCGCGCTCGCCTTCGCACAGGACCCCACACAGCCTGCGCGGCGCGCCGTCACGCTGGCCGCCGAGCCGCTGTTCACGTCCGAGTCGGTGGGTACCGCGGGGACGTTTCCGGTGCGGGTCACGGTGACCAACCACACCGGGCGCGACTTGAGCGGCGACCTGCTGGTGCAGCCCGAGGGCTGGCAAGACCGCGGCGTGCCGCAGCGTGTCCGCGTGGACGTGCCCGCGCATCAGTCGCGCGACGTGCGCATGACCATGCTGCTCACGCAGGGCACGGAGCACCTCGCGCTGACCTACTCGCCGGCCGGCATCCCCACCCAGCGCCATCGCCAAGACATGATGCTGCGCGGCGACCCGGGGCTGGTGGTGCTGGCCAACCCGCCGCGCATGCGCGGCCACCTCTTCGGCTTGAGCACCACGAGCGCCTCGGGCGGCTATGCCACCTCGCTCGCGTTGTCGGAGGTGACGTTCGCGCCCGAGAGCGGCGACCCGCGAGTCCCCGACGACGCCGCGGGCTGGTCGACCTATCCCATCGTGATCGCCACGGTGGAGGACGCCGAGAAGCTCGAGGGCGCTGCGCGGCGAGCGCTCGTGTCGCACGTGGCCGCTGGAGGCCGACTGGTGCTGGTGCCGCGGCGCCCCGAGGACTGCGCGGCGCCGCTGGTCCAGGAGCTGTTGGGTCCCACCGTGTGCCGGCCGCTCGCCGAAGGAGAACAACCCAGCGGTTCGAGCTCGTGGGAGCAGGCGCCCCGCATCCACATGGAGGGGACCACCGGCACGCAGGCCGAGCTGTTCGGGCTCTCCCGCCCGCTCGGCTTCGGGACCACGTTCCTGCTGGCCTGGGACGCCAACGCCGCGGACGCGAACCCGCTCGCCACGCAGGAGCTGGTGCAGGCCGTCCTGCTTCACCTCGCGCGCCCCATGCGGCCGCATCACGCGCTCGGTGGTCTGCTGACGGACGCGTCGTCGCTGCGCACCGCGCTCGACCCCAACGAGTCGTTCCGCCCGGCGCTCGGCGCGGTGGCCATCTTGCTGCTGCTCTACGTGTTCGCCATCGGACCGATCAACTTCCGCTACGTGGAGCGTCAGGGGCGGCCCACGGTGGCGTTGCTCACCACGCCGCTGATCGCCCTCGTGTGCCTCGTGGTGATGGCCAGCGCGGCCTACCTCAGCAAGGGCGTGCGCATGCGTGCCCGCGCGGTCGACCTGCTGGAGCTGCCGAGCGGCGACGCGCACGGGGTGCACACGCGCTACGTCAGCTACTACCTCACGCGCCCGAGCACCTTCGACGTGGTCCCGGCGGCGGGGATCCGGGCCACGCTGCTCGAGCCCGGCACCGGCGGCCGCGGCGTGGTCACCGAGCCGCGCGCGGGGGGCATTGCGCTGACGGGCGTGCGCGGCGGCTTGTGGGAGACCGTGGTCACCCGCGAGCAGGCGGTGGCCGACACCGGCGGCGTGGTGCGGGTGGACATCCGGCACGACGACCCGCTGCGGGTCACGGTGGTCAACACGGGCAGCACGCCGTTGCGTGGCGCCATCTACATGAACGGCGCGGGCGACGTGTACCTGCTCGGTGACCTCGCGCCGGGCGAGTCGCGGCAGCAGCCCACACAGCTCCTCGCCAACCTGCCCGACTGGGAGCTGCGCATGCCACGCGGCAGCGCGCCCGAGGTGGAGTCCGTGGCGCTCTCCATGGGCCTGCCGGCCGACGCCACTCCGTCCCTGCGGGCGGCCATGTCGGTGATCCTCGATGGCGCCTCGCGCGAAGGCGTGTGGGCCCGCCTCGACGGCGACGGGGAGGGGACCAGCGCCGAGGGCTTCACGCTCGAGTGGGAGCGCCGCTTCGTGTTCGTGGCCGCGCGCCGCGAGGCCAGCTCGCCCATCTATGTGCCAACGCCACCACCACCCGTTCCGGTGGATGAGGGGGTGAGCCCATGAGCATCGTTCGCGTGGAGCACGTCTCCCACTTCTTCGGAAAGATGCAGGTCCTCAACGACGTGTCGTTCAGCGTGGGGGCCAACGAGGTGATGGGCTTCATCGGGCCCAACGGCGCTGGTAAGACCACCACGCTCCGCATGCTGGCCACGCTGCTGGAGCCCCACTACGGGCGCGTGCTGATCGACGGTGTGGACGTGCAGGAAGACCCCGCCGCCGTGCGCCGCAAGATCGGCTTCATGCCCGATGGCTTCGGCGTGTACGAGCGCACCACCGTCGGCGAGTACCTCGAGTTCTTCGCGGCGGCCTATGGGCTCCCGCGCGACACCCGCACGCGCACCATGAGCGCCGTCATGGAGCTGACCGACCTCGGCAAGCTGCGCGACCGCATGGTGTCGAGCTTGAGCAAGGGCATGAAGCAGCGCCTGTGCATCGCACGCACGTTGCTGAACGATCCGAAGGTGCTGATCTTCGACGAGCCCGCCAACGGCCTCGACCCGCGCGCCCGCATCGAGATGCGCGACCTGATCGAGCAGCTCCGCACCATGGGCAAGACGGTCATCCTGTCGAGCCACATCCTGACCGAGCTGAGCGACATGGTGACCTCCGTGGTGGTCCTCGAAGCGGGGCGCGTGCGCGCCGCGGGGCCCATCGGTTCGGTGGCGTCGCTCGACCGGCAGGCCGAGCCCCAGCGTGTCCTTCGCATGCGCTTCCTGCGCACCGGCGCTGCCGTCGACGCCGATGCCGTGGAGGTGCTGCGCGCGGTGCCCGGGGTGAGCGCCATCGACCGGAGCCCCGATGGCGACGTGCGCGTGTCCTACGTGGGTGACGCCGCCGTGGTGGCCGACCTCGTCGACGCGGCGGTGCGGGGCGGCCTGCGCGTGGTGCGCGTGGAGCCAGAGCGCGACGACCTCGAGCAGCTGTTCCTCGAGGTGACGCGGGGAGAGCTGCAATGAAGCGCCTCATCGCGCGTGTGCGGGCCACCTTCGACGACCCGAACCCCATCGTGGTGAAGGAGCTGCGCGGCATCTTCCGCACCAAGCTCTACATCCGCTTCCTCTACCTGAGCACGTTCGCCATCGCCGCCATGGTGCTGTTGATCGGCGCCACCGTCGTGGACGGGAGCATCTCCCCCGCGAGCGCCGGGCGGGTCATCTTCCAGACCTTCTTCTCCCTGGCCCTCGGCGTGCTGAGCGTCGTGGGTCCGGTCTACGGCGCCTCCAGCATCACGAGCGAGCGCGAGGCGGCCACCTACGAGTCGCTGCTGCTCACGGGCATGGACGCGTCCCGCATCGTGGTGGGGAAGTTCGCGGCGGCCTACGCGTCGCTGGCGCTCGTGCTCATCGCGCTCGCGCCCATCGCGGGTGTGGTGTTCCTCTTCGGCGGGGTCGCGCCCTCGTACGTGTTGGTGGCCTTCCTGAGCGTGCTGGTGGCCCTCGCGCCCGCCGTCGCGTTCGGCGTCGCGGTGTCGGCGCACGTGCCCACTTCGCGCATGGCCATCCTCGTGTCCATCGTGACGTGGCCCGTGATCGTCTTCTTCGGGTCCATCTTCTTCACCATCTTCGGCGCGGAGATGCAGCGCCCGTGGGAGCTCACCGAGGTGGGCCCCTTCTGGTTCACGGAGGCGCTCGTGGAGCGCTGGTCCTCCCTGGACACGCTCTTCTCGACCGGTGTACTGCCGCTGTACCTGGTGGGCACCACGGTGTGGTTCTGCCTCGCCGCGGCCATCGCCGGCGTGAGGCCCGCCGCCGAGGACCGCAGCACGCCGCTCAAGCTGTGGGCGCTCGGGTCCATGCTGGGACCGGTCGCGCTGGCCTGCGTGACCACCGCCATCAGCTCCATCACGGACGTCCTCGAGACTTTCGCCGTCGTCTTCGGGATGTACTTCTGCGGGCTCTACTTCTACGCCAACGTGTTCGTGAACGAGCCGCCGCTGCCTCCGCGCACCACCGGACCCGAGGGCGGCCTCCTCCGCCGCACCATGCGGCGCGTGTTTGGCCCGGGAGCGCGCCCCACCATGCGCTTCGGGGTGTGGTTCATGACCATCTTCACGCTGTTGATGCTCGCCGGCCTCACGGTGACGAGGCAACTCGCGCACGGCGGGCCGCTCGACGAGCTCATCGCCTTCGCCTCGGTTGGGGCGGCCATGGTGTCCTTCGCGGCGTTTCTGGTGTGCTTGGGCACGCTCGTGCGCATCCGCAGCCGCAGCGGCGTGGCCGCCCGTGCCGTGCTGTTCGGGACGGTGGCCGCGTTGGTCGTGCTGCCCTCCATGACGGCGCTCATCCTCGACGCGCGCGCGCTCGACCACCTGGACGAGCGCATCCCCTTCGTGATGGCGTTCTCACCCATCGCCGTCCTGGCGGGGCTGGTGTTGGCCGCCGAGCGTCGCTTCTCCGAGCTGTGGATGATGCTGCCGTTCGCCGGCATGTACGCGGCTCTCAGCGTGGGCCTGTACGCCGCGGCCTCACGGAACGTGAGCGTGATCGTCAAGCAGGTGGACGAGGCGCGCGCAGCGCTGCTGCGGCGCGTGGGTGAGGAGGCCGCCCCGGTGGCGCAGGTGGCCGCGCCGCCCATCGCGCACGCCGTGCCCCCAGCGAGAGAAGCGCCGGCCGCAGACGGCGAAGACAGCCCAGACGTCCCACCCGAAGGTGAAGGCACGTGAGCGAGGCCCCGAGCGCGCTGCTCGACCCGGCCTTCTTGGCGCGCCTCGGGAAGCTGCGCTTGCTCATCGGCAGGCGCTACGCGGGCAGCGCGGGCGGGAGCCGCGTCTCCCTGCGGCGTGGATCTTCGGTGGAGTTCGCGGACCACCGTCCGTACTTCCCCGGCGACGACGTCCGGCGCATCGACTGGAACGCCTACGCGCGTCTCGAGGAGCTGGTGCTGCGGCTCTACTCGGCCGAAGAGGACGTGAACGTCTACCTGTTGATGGACACCTCCGCGTCGCTCGCGGTCGGCAGCCCGTCCAAGCTGGAGGTCGCTCGTCGGGTGGCCGCTTCGCTCGGCTACCTGGGCCTGTTGGGCAGCGAGCGCGTGGCCGTGCAGCCTTACGCGGCCGCGCTGGGGCGGCCGCTCGAGGCCATGCGCGGGCGCGCGAAGGTGGGTGCGCTGATGCGCTACCTCGTGTCGCTCGAGCCGTCTGGCGACACCGACCTCGGCCGCGCGGTGGAGAGCTTCCTCGCGCGGCGCCCCCGTCCGGGCCTCGTGGTGCTGCTGAGCGACCTCCTCGATCGCGGCGGCTACCAGCGCCCCATCGACCGCTTGCTGGCCGCCCGCTTCGAGGTGGTGGTCTTCCACGTGCTGGACCGCGAGGAGCTGGACCCACAGCCCGGCGGAGACCTCACGCTGGTGGACGCCGAGAGCGACGCCGAGGTCAACGTCACCATCGACGCGCGCGCGCTGCGGGCGTACCGAGGCCGCCTCGAGGCCTTCCTGCAAGGCGCACGCGACTACTGCCGCAAGCGCGGCGTGCGCTACGTGCTGGTGCCCGACGAGCACTTCGAGGACGCCCTGCTGCGCTACCTGAGGAGCGCCGGATGAACTTCGCGGCCCCGCTGCAGCTGGCCTGGCTCGGGCTGCTGGTGCCGTTGGTGGTGCTCTACATCCTCCGCCGGAGGCGTGAGCGTCGCCGCGTGGGGTCCACCTTGCTGTGGGAGTCGGCGCTGCGTGACCTGCGCGCCGAGAGCCCGTTTCGCCGTCTGGTGCCGCACCTCTCGCTCTTGCTGCAGGCGCTCATCATCATCCTCGGGGCGCTCGCGCTGGCGCGTCCTTCGGGGGCCGCGCGGCTGCCGGAGGGCGCTCAGC
>CAZEAA010000324.1:0-7010 GCA_964510015.1 uncultured Sandaracinaceae bacterium | reverse complement strand
CGTTCCAGCAGCTCGTCGAGCATCGGGCACTCCTCGGCCTGGCCGGAGCCGGCCGGGCCGGCATCTCCGGTCGAAGCTTGCAGCGCTCCATGCTGCGCTGCAAGAGGCGGGCGCATCGGCCACCCGCGTGCCACTCCCCGCCGGCATGGCGCGGCGGTCGTCCTCCGGCGCGCCGCGGCCCGGCAGAATCCTGTGGACGACCGGCAGGGCGCCGTTGAAGCGTGATGCGGCGGGTGCTCTATGCTGGCGGTCGGCCAGACGGGAAGCTTCATGCCGCACGCCTCGTTCGTCCATCTCCGCGTCCGCTCGGCCTACTCGCTGCTGGAAGGTGCGGTCCGCTACGAGCCCCTGGCCAAGGCCTGCCGCAACGAGGGGATGCCGGCGGTCGCCGTCACCGACAACGGCAACCTGTTCGGCGTCATGGAGTTCTGTGCGGCCGCCAAGAAGGCCGGCGTGCAGCCCATTGTCGGCACGATCCTGGCGCTGGCGCCGGACGAGAAAGTGCGGCGGCCGCCCGGCCGCCCGCCGGAGCCCGAGCAGGTGGTGCTGCTGGTCAAGGATGCGGCCGGCTATGGCAGCCTGCTGAAGCTGCTCAGCCGGGTCTATCTGGAGGGCGATCCGTCCGGGCCGGTGCAGGTGACGGTCGAGCTGCTGGAGGAGCATGCGCAAGGGCTGGTCCTGCTCACCGGCGGTGCCGCCGGCCCGGTCGGTGCGGCTGTCCTGCGCGGCGACATGGCGGGTGCCGAAGCCCTGCTGCGGCGGCTGCGGGCGGCGTTCGGCGACCGCGTCTATGTCGAGCTGCAGCGGCACGGGCTGGAGAACGAGCAGGCGAGCGAGGCGGGGCTGGTGGAGCTGGCCTATCGCCTGGACATCCCGCTCGTCGCCACCAACGACGTGCATTTCCTCGACGAGCGCAGCTACGACGCCCATGACACGCTGATCTGCATCGCCGAGGGCGCACAGGTGGCGCAGGGCGACCGCAGGCGGCTGCTCACCGACCATCGCTTCAAGTCCGCGGCCGAGATGGAAGCACTGTTCGCCGACCTGCCGGAAGCGGTGGCGAACACGCTGGTGGTCGCCAGGCGCTGCGCCTTCATCGCCCCGGCCCGCGACCCGATCCTGCCGCGCTTCACCACCGCCCAGGGCCGCGACGAGCCGGAGGAGCTGCGCGCCCAGGCCCGCGCCGGCCTGGAGATGCGGCTGGAGCGGTACGTCCTCACCCCCGGCATGGACGAGGCCCTGCGGCAGGAAAAGGCGAAGCCCTACCGCGAGCGTCTGGAGTTCGAGCTCGACGTCATCGTGCAGATGAAGTTTCCGGGCTATTTCCTGATCGTCGCCGACTTCATCAAGTGGGCGAAGGCCAAGGGCATCCCAGTGGGCCCCGGCCGCGGCTCGGGTGCGGGCTCGGTGGCGGCCTGGTCGCTGGAGATCACCGACCTCGACCCCCTGCGCTTCGGCCTGCTGTTCGAGCGCTTCCTCAACCCCGAGCGCGTGTCGATGCCGGACTTCGACATCGACTTCTGCATGGACAAGCGCGAGCTGGTCATCGACTACGTGCGCAAGGCGTACGGGCACCAGTCGGTCGGGCAGATCGCCACGTTCCACCAGCTCAAGAGCAAGAGCGTGGTGAAGGACGTGGGCCGCGTGAAGGGGCTCTCGCCAGGGGACGCCGCGCGCATCGCGGCGCTCATCCCGGACCCCATCGCGGGCAAGAGCACGCCCATCTACAAGGCCCTCGAAGAGGTGGAGGCGCTCAAGACGCTCTACGACACGGACGCCGCGTCGCGCGACGTGATCGACATCGCGCAGGGGCTCGAGAACCTCACGCGTCACGCCGGCATGCACGCCGCGGGCGTGGTCATGTCCGAGGGCCCCATCTGGAACCACGTGCCGGTCTTCTGCCCGGACGAAGGCGTCTACGTCACGCAGTACCACAAGGACGACGTCGAGGCGGCGGGCCTCGTGAAGTTCGACTTCCTGGGGCTGCGCACGCTCACCGTCTTGGACAAGGCGGTGCGGCTCATCAACCGGCGGCCGGACCGTGAGGGCGAGTTCGATCTGAGCGCGCTGCCGCTCGACGACCGTGGCACCTACGCGCTGCTGTGCTCGGGCGAGACCACCAACGTCTTCCAGCTCGAGTCCACGGGCATGCAGGAGCTCTTCAAGAAGCTCAAGCCCGACTGCTTCGAGGACATCGTCGCCGCGGTGGCGCTCTATCGTCCGGGTCCGATGGGCGCGGGCATGCACAACGACTTCGTGGAGCGCAAGCACGGGCGTCAGCGCGTGGAGTACCCGCACCCGAGCGTGGAGCCCATCCTGCGGGACACGCGCGGCGTCATCGTCTACCAGGAGCAGGTCATGCAGATCGCCCAGGTGATGGGCGGCTACTCGCTGGGCGGCGCCGACCTCTTGCGCCGCGCGATGGGCAAGAAGAAGGAGTCGGAGATGGCCAAGCACAAGGCCACCTTCGTCGCCGGCGCGGCCAAAAACAACGTGGAGCAGAAGACGGCCGAGGACATCTTCGACCTGATGGCCTTCTTCGCGGGCTACGGCTTCAACAAGTCGCACTCGGCCGCCTACGCGTTGATCACGTACCAAACGGCTTACTTGAAGGCGCATTTTCCGGTGGAGTTCACCTGCGCCACGCTCAGCGCCGACAAGGAGAAGAGCGAGAAGGTGGTGCGCACGGTGGCCGAGGCCCGCAGCATGGGCATCACCGTCTTGCCGCCCGACGTGAACGAGTCCGAGATCGACTTCTCGGTGGTGTACTCGCCCGACGAAGGCCGCGACATCCGCCGGCCGAAGGACAAGCCCGTGTGCCAGAAGGGCGTGGTGCACGACCCGCAAGTGCCGCGCATCCGCTTCGGGCTCGGCGCCATCAAGGGTGTGGGCAGCGCCGCGCTCGACACCGTGTTCGAGTCCCGCCAGGACGAGATCCAGAACCAGGACCCGTTCATCGACCTCTTCGACTTCTGCGCGCGCGTGGACCTGCGCCGCGTGAACAAGGCCGTGGTCGAGGCGCTCATCCAGTGCGGGGCCTTCGACGGCGTGCACGCGCCGAAGCAAGTGTCGCGTGCGCGTGCGTTCGCGGCCCTGGAGCAAGCCATCGAGCGCGGCAAGCGCCTCGCCGCGGAACAAGCCAGCGGGCAGACCAGCCTCTTCGGGCTCTTGGCCGAGGCCGACACGGCGAAGACCTACGCGCGCGGCGGTGGCACGTTCCCGCCGGCGCAAGACTGGGACTCGCGTGACCAGCTGCAGCGCGAGAAGGCCTCGCTCGGCTTCTACGTCAGCGGTCACCCCCTCGACCGCTACGCCGCGGAGCTGCGGCGCTTCTGCAACGCCGACACCGAGACGCTAGCGTCGGTGGACGGCAACACCACCATCGTGCTGGGCGGCTCCGTGGAGGCCTACCGCGAGCGGCGCACCAAGCGCGGCGACAGCATCGCCTTCTTCGAGCTGGAAGACGCCGTGGGTCGCGTGGAGGTCATCGTCCGGCCCAAGATCCTGGAGCAGAACGACACGCGCGCGCGGCTGAAGTCGGGCGAGCCGGTGCTGCTCACGGGGCGCGTGCAGCTCGAGCGCGACCGCATGGCGGACGAAGACGCGCCGGAGCAGCCGAAGCTCGTGCTCAACGACGTGCAGCTGCTGGCCAGCGCGCTCGCCCAGAAGACCACGTCGGTGGTGGTCCAGCTGTCGGTGGAGGAGCTCTCGCGCCAGAAACTGCAGGCGCTGCGCACCACGCTGGAAGCGCACCCGGGCCCGGTGCCGGTGTCGCTCACGCTCTCGAACGCGCAGCTGTGGGCCGTGGACCTGCCCGCCATCGGGCTGCACGTGGAGCCCACGGACGGCTTCCTGGCCAGCCTCGAGCGGCTCTTCGGCAGAAAGGCGTGTGAGCTGCGTTGGGCGGCGAACCCACCAGCGAAGCGGAGCTGATCGCGCGGGCCAACGCGATCGCGGGGCTCACGCTGGCCGAGCTCGCGGCGCAGCTGGGCTGGCCGGCATGGGACGACCAGCAGGAGGGCGGCACGCGTCGCAAGGGGCGGGTGGGGCAGCTGGTAGAGCAGGCGCTCGGCGCGGTGGCCGGCTCCTCGCGCGGACCGGACCTGCCGGGGTTGGGCGTGGAGATCAAGACGCTGCCGGTGGGGCGAGATGGCGTCCCGCGCGAGACCACCTTCGTGTGCACGGTGCCCCTCGGCGAGCTCGCGCACACCGACTTCGAGGCGAGCGTGCTGGCCCGGCGGCTGGCCCGCGTGCTGTTCGTGCCCATCGAGAGTGAGCCGACCGTGGCGTTCGGAGCCCGGCGCGTGGGCAGCGCGTTCCTCTGGTCGCCCACGCCGGGTCAGATCGCCCAGCTGCGGGCCGACTGGGAAGCCGTGGCGCAGCGCGTGGCCGCGGGTGAGCTGGCCACGCTCGACGCGCGTCTGGGAGAGGTGCTGCAAGTGCGGCCCAAGGCTGCGAACGCCAGCGTGCGTCGCGTCATCGCGAGTGAGGACGGGACCCTGTCGTGGGAGCAGCCGCGTGGCTTCTACCTGCGACGGGCGTTCACCACGGCGATCGTTCGCGAGGCGCTGGGCCTGTAGCGAGTCAGGCGACGCGGGCGAGTGCGGCCGGACGGGCGACGGCGGCCTGAGCAGCCGGGACGATCTCCACCCCGGTGCCGCGGATCATGGACGCCACCGTGGAGGCGAGCCCCATCATGCTGATGCGGTCCTTGGCGTTGCTGGCCAGCACCACGCTGCCCTGGCCGGCGCGCACCATGGGCGAGACCACGGCGCGGATGGCCAGCGAACGGGCGGCCACGGCCTCCTGGTCCACACGGCCACCGCTCACCACCACGGCCTGCGTCAGGGCCTCGTAGGGCTGGATGGCGTCCACGCGCTTGCGAACGCGCGTGGCGAGCTCCGACACCGTCTCACCCGGCTGCTGGATCATCAGGCAGACGTCGTCGGCGTCGTGGCGGAACTGGTCGACCCAGTTCTCCCAGTCGCTTCCGCGCTCGGCGATGACCATGGCAAGGTTGTAGAGGGGGGAGTTCTTCATGACGCATCTCCTGTTCAGCGGAGGCACCGGAACTCTAAGCAATCCGTGTGCCAACGATGTGGTGCTGTCTGTGTTTTGGGGTGGTTCCGTGGAAATGACTCGTCTTTCTCGGCTCGAAGGAGCGGCAGTTGCTTGCCTTGATGACGTTTCTGCATTGCAACCGTTTCACACTGGGCATCAGAACCGTGTCCGAACGTCCACCTTGGCCTCGCGGTGTGGCAAAACGGCGCGTCGCCGATGACGCACTGCGTAGCGGGCGACGCGCTGCGTCAAGTGTGATCCGGCATCCGAACGCGGCACCGGGCGGTCCAGCCTGGGTGAAAAGCCCGAGTCGCCAGGGGTGGCGCCTGGAGTGGCCAGTGGCTCGCCACACAGTTGGTTCGGACTTGCTTTGGCGATGACGGACCGATGCGCTATCAGGGCGCATGTCCTTCCACTGGAACCCGGATCCCATCATCGCCGAGCTCGGCAGCATCGAGCTGCGCTGGTACGGCGTCTGCTTCGCGATCGGCATCCTGTGGGGGGCGACCGTGCTCCCGCGCTACTACAAGCAGCGCGGCTTCGGCGAGGAGCACGCGAACAACCTGTCCATCTGGATCCCCCTCTGCATGATCATCGGGGCCCACGCGGTCCACATGATCTTCTACGACACGCAGGTGTTGGTGCGGTTCTGGCGGACCCCCGACTGGGACCACCTCCTGCCCATCCTGGACGTGCGCTCGGGGTTGGCCAGCCACGGTGGCGGGCTCGGCTGCATCTTCGCGGTGTGGGCCTACGCGCGCGCGAAGAAGCTGAACTTCTTCGAGCTGGTGGACGCCACCATGTTGGCGGCCGTGTGGGTCTTCCCGTGGGTGCGCATCGGCAACTTCGTGAACAGCGAGATCCTGGGCATGCCGGCCAGCGTGCCGTGGGCCGTGATCTTCGACCAGATCGACCAGACACCGCGGCACCCCACGCAGCTCTACGAGGCGGCCCTCGGCTTCGCGCTGATCGGCATCGCGGTGTGGCTCAACCGGAAGCACGCGCAGCGCATGCGCCCGGGCGCCATGTTCTTCACGCTGCTGGGGCTGTACTTCGTGGCCCGCTTCATCGTGGAGTTCTGGAAGGAGCACCAGACGCCCGAGCCGTTCTCGGACGTCATCACCACGGGGCAGTGGCTCAGCCTGCCCATCTTCCTCACCTGCGGGCTGGTGCTGCTGGTCAGCAAGCGGCACGGCCTCCTGACGCCGCCCGACCCGGACCAGCGCTGGTGGGAGCGTGCAGCCACCACGGCGGACGATACCGCGGGCGACCCCGCTCCCAAGACCTCTTGATGACGCGCTCTCAGCGGGCGGTGTAGACGTCCTCGATACCGCCATCGAGGTTGCGCGCCGCGCCGTTGATCGCGGAGCGCAGCGCGGCCTCGATCATCTGCTGGCGCTGGCGCTCCACGTTGTGGGTGTTCACGTTGGCCCGCACGCTCGCGTTGGAGGTGTCCACCGCGCGGATCATGAGGCCCGGGTCGTTGGTGAGCGCCAGCTGGACCTCGGCTCGCACCGTCGCGATGTTGTTCTCCACCGTGTAGCTCAGGGCGACCACCGCCACCTCGAGCCGCAAGAACACCACGCCGTCCGCGCCACGCAGCACGGCGTCGGGCGAGTGGTCGTCCGGGCGAGGCGGCTCCACCGAGTGGACCTCCGTGCGGAAGAGCGACGTGAGCATGCGGCCCGACTCGGCGCGCACGAACTCCGTGGTCTCGCGCGGCTGCACCACGCCGTCGGCCACGCTGATGCCGCCCACGCGAATGCGCGCGCGCGGGGTGGAGACCCCCGAGAGGCGCGCGATGGCGTGACCGACCTGGGCACGCACGTAGGCCACCGCGTCGGGGCGCAGGCGGCGCAGGGCCGCGAGGGTGCGCGCGTCACCGACGGCGCCGAGGGAGCGAGCCGCCGCCGCGCGGATCTCCGGATCGCGATCGCGCAAGGCCCGCT
>CAZEAA010000323.1:0-7040 GCA_964510015.1 uncultured Sandaracinaceae bacterium | reverse complement strand
TGGACTCGCCCACGGTCTCGTCGCTGCTCGACCGCTTGGGTGAGCCGGACCCGGATGCGCCGGAGCCCGCGCTGCCCGAGAACCTCTCGGAGGAGGATGCTGCGGAGTACCGCGAGGCGTCCGTGGCCATGCGACGCCAGCAGGAGCGGCGCGCCGACTTCGCGCGCTCGGCGCTGCGCATCGTGGCGCACGGGCTCACCAGCGTGTCGTGGCAGATCGCCTCGAACGACCAGGGCTTCGAGACCCGCACGCACGTGGTGGGGCTGGACGAGTCGCGCCTCGGCATGTGGCGCGAGGTGACGCAGATGTTCTTCGACATCCTGGCGGAGGCCGTGCGGACCGAGACCGCACCCTCCGACGAGGGGACCTTCGCGGAGTTCGTCCGCAGTGTGCTGATCGAAGAGGTGGGGGACGGTTATCTGATCACGCGTCACACGCGCCATCAGTACGTGGCGCGCCTGCTGGAGCGCATGGTGCCGGGCCCGGCCGGCGACGTCGCCGAGGCGGTGATGAACCCGGAGGACTTCGAGGCGCAGAACGCGCGCGAGATGATCTACCAGAGCCTCAACGCCGGACCCGAGGCGGTCATCGCCGCGATCGAGCCGAACCTGCAGGTCGTTCGCGCTTCGCAGAACCCCATGGAGCAACGTGAGTTCCTCACGGCCCTCGCCGATGCCTACCGCCACCGCGGCCGCTACGCCGACGCGGTGACCGTGCTGACGGAGGCCAGCGACGCCATGCGCGCGACGGCCAACGACCCGGAGGGCGAGTACTGGCGCAAGGAGAACTCGGCCAACATGGTGTGCATGCTGGCCGCGACCACCTGTGAGCTGCACCTCTCTCAGGGACACGCCGAGCTGGCCCTCGCGGCGACGACCGGCAGCCGTCCGCTGACCGACGTCGCGTGCACGCAGCAGTCGTTCGAGGTGACGCGCTGCGCTGCTGCCGCCAACTCCGCGCTCGGCCGGGTGGACCAGGCGCTCACGCAGCTCGAGGAGGGCTCCCGTACGGCCGACTCGGTGGCCTACGTCCTCGCTCGCGCGCGGGTCTTGTTGCTGGGTGGCCGCGCGGCGGAGGCCCTCACGCTCTCGCGGCTGATGTGCGTGGGTGGGCCGAGCAGCGACCGCTGTGGGCTCGCGACCGTGCCGCTCCTCGAGTCGCTCGCCGCGGGCGCCGACACGCTGGCGGCTGCGCAGCCCACGCTGACCGCGCTCGCGCCGCGCATCGCTCCGGACGTCCCGCGTGACGCCGTCACCGTCCGCCTCGAAGCGGCCGACTGCGTGACCCGCGCGCGCCTCGACACCGCCGCCGAGAGCACCCGCACGGCCTGCGCGCTGGCCCTCGAGCACGCCATCGCCTTCCACGGGGAGAACCACGAGGTGGTGGCCACCATTCGCGTCGCCTACGCACGCGCGCTCGACCGGGCGCGGCAGCGCGCCGAGGCCACCGCGCAGCGCACGGCCGCGCAGCCCATCATCGACGGCCTCGGGCCCCAGCACCCGCTGCGGGCTCGGCCCGCTCGCTGAGCCACCAGACGGGGTCGTTCCAGGGTAGGGTAGCACCATGGAGAAGCGCATCCCCCTGCTCGGAGCGACCCTGCTCGCTCTCTTCGCGTCCGCTTGCGGAGGCTCGTCCGGCGACCCCATGGGCGACGCCGGCAACGGCGATGGCGATGGCGGCAACGGGAACGACGACGGTGGCGGAGGGAGCGACGGGGAGGGCTGCGGGGAAGCCGCGAGCATCGCCCTCGGGTCCTGGGTGGAGCAGTCCGTGGCGGTGGCCGGCGAGGGCGAACGCGCCTATTTCGTGCGCCTTCCGACGGGCTACGACCCGGACCGGGAGTACCCGGTCGTCTACCAATTGCACGGCTGCTCCAGCAATCCGGACCGCGAGAGCAACAACGTCCCGGTCGAGAACCAGACGGGCACGGACGCCATCCACGTGCGTGGCCGCGCCGCCGACAACTGCTGGGACAACACCACCGACCTGCCGTACTTCGACGCCATGGTCGACGACGTCGAGGCGTCGTTCTGCACGGACACCGACCGGCGCATGCTGACCGGCTACAGCAGCGGAGCCTTCTTTGCGCACCGCATCGCGTGCGTGCGCGGCGACCAGTTCCTGGGCGTGGCGACCATCGCGGGGGGCTCCCCTGGCAGCAACTGCGTGGGCGAGGTGGCGGTGCTCCAGATTCACGACACCAACGACAACACCGTCCTGATCGGCAACTCGGGCTATCCCACCCGCGACTTCTGGGTGAGCGCAAACGGCTGTGACGACACCACCACGGACACGGACCCGGAGCCCTGCGTCGCGTACGACGGCTGCAACGTCGGCACACCCGTCGTCTGGTGCGAGACCAGCCAGCAGGATCACTCGCGCCAGGACTCGTTCGCGGCGCCCATCTTCTGGGACTTCCTCTCCTCGCTGTGACCGAGAGCCAGAACCCACCCGAATTTCCTGCCGGCAAGGCGCTCGTCGTGATCGGCATCGTGGCGGTGGCGTTCAACCTGCGTCCGGCCGCCGTCAGCGTGGGCCCCGTGCTGCAGGAGATCATCCGCGACCTGCACATGAGCCCCACCACGGCGGGCTTGCTCACCTCCATGCCGGTGATCGCGTTCTCGGTGTTCGGCGCGCTGGCGCCCAGCTCGGCGCGCGCGCTGGGTGGACACCGCGTGACCCTCGCGGCGCTGGTGGCCGTGGTGCTGGGCCTGCTTCTGCGCGCCTGGACCGCGAGCACGCCCCTGTTCCTGCTGTTCTCGCTCCTGGCCCTCGCGGGGATGGCCACCGCGAACGTGCTGCTGCCTTCGCTCGTGAAGCGCCACTTCCCCGACCACGTGGGGCGCATGACGGCGGTCTACACCACGTCCATGGCCATCGGGCTCACCACGGCGTCCGTCACCACGGTGCCCGTCGCGAGCCAGTTCGCGGAACAGGGCTGGCGCATGGGTCTCGGGGTGTGGGCGCTCGTGGCCATCGTGGCCCTGCTGCCGTGGGTGGCGCTTGCGCGGGGTGACACGCGGTCGGCTGGCCCCACGCAACGCATCGGTCTCCGCGACGTGGCGCGGACCCGCCTGGGCTGGCTCATGGCTGCGTTCTTCGGCTTCCAGTCGCTCCAGGCCTACGCGGTCTTCGGCTGGTTCGCGCAGGTGTACCGGGACGCGGGCTTCAGCGCCGACGTGGCGGGCCTGCTGCTCGGGCTGATCACCGCCATCGCCATCCCGTTCTCGTTCTGGGTGCCTTCCTACGCGGCGCGCAGCGAGACCCAGCGCACCCTCTTGCTCGTGTTGATGGCCTGCTACCCCGTCGGCTATCTCGGCCTGATCTTCGCGCCCGTGGAGGGCGCCGTGCTGTGGGCCGTCATCGTCGGCGTCGGCACGTCGGTGTTCCCGCTGGCGCTCACGCTCATTGGCCTGCGCGCTCGGACCAGTGAGGGCACCGCCGCGCTCTCCGGCTTCACGCAGGCGGTGGGCTACGGCATCGCCACGGTGGGCCCCTTCGGCGTGGGCGCGCTCTACGACCTGACCGGCGGCTGGACGGTCCCGCTCGTGGTGCTGACCGCGCTCACGGGGGTGCAGCTCCTGACGGGGCTGGCGTGCATCCGGCCGGCCTACATCGAAGACCAGCTCCCCAGCTGAGTCCTTCGCGTCGCGGGGGGGTCGCGACGCCGCCGCTGGCCGTGCTATCACGATGCGGCATGACCGATTCTTCGAAGCCACCCCCAGGCGCGCCGCCCCCGCGCGAGCGCGCAGAAGACGAAGCTCCTCGCCCTCCCGTGTCGGCCGAGATCCGCGCTCGCATCGTCAGCGCCAAGCATCGCTTCCACGCCAACGACAACATCTCGGCTTTCCTCGAGCCAGGCGACCTCGAGGCGTTGCTCGACGAGGTCGCCGAGAAGATGCAGGGCGTGCTGGAGAGCCTGGTGATCGACACCGAGAGCGATCACAACACCCGAGAGACGTCACGGCGCGTCGCCAAGATGTACCTCACCGAGGTGTTCCGCGGGCGCTACGCCGTCGCGCCGGCCGTGACCGAGTTCCCGAACGCGTCCTACCTGAACGAGCTCATGATCGTGGGCCCCATCACGGTGCGCAGCGCGTGCAGCCACCACTTCTGCCCCATCATGGGTCGGCTGTGGATCGGCCTCATGCCGAACGAGCACTCGAACTTGATCGGGCTGTCCAAGTACTCGCGCCTCGCCGAGTGGATCATGTCGCGTCCGCAGATTCAGGAGGAGGCCATCACGCAGCTGGCCGACGTCCTCATGAACAAGGTCACCCCGGACGGCCTCGCGGTGGTCATGGAGGCCGACCACTTCTGCATGCACTGGCGCGGCGTGAAGGACGACGCCACCAAGATGATCAACAGCGTCATGCGCGGCTCGTTCTTGAAGGACGCCGCGCTCCGCCGTGAATTCCTGTCGCTCATCAACCTGAAGAACTGAGGACGAGATGCTCGTACGTTGTCTCTACGCCAGCCGCGCTGCTGCTCCCCTCACGCCGGTCACCATGGACTCGATCCTCGAGCAGTCGCGCCGCAACAACGCCAAGCACGGCATCACCGGCATGCTGTGCATGAGTGACGACGTGTTCATCCAGGTGCTGGAGGGCGGGCGCGACGCGGTCTGCGAGCTCTACGGCAACATCGTGAAGGACCCCCGTCACAAGCAGGTGCGGCTGCTGGTCTACGAGGAGATCACCGAGCGTCGCTTCGGCCACTGGACCATGGGCCACGTGAACATCGCCAAGGTGAACGCGGCGCTGCTGCTCAAGTACTCGGAGAGGGCGGCGCTCGATCCGTTTGCGTCGTCGGGGCGCGCCACCATGGCGTTGCTGGACGAGCTGGTCGCCACCGCGGCCATCGTGCACCGCGGGAACTGACGCGCGGGCCCGCTCATGACCGAGCCCGTCGAACGCTTTCTGCCGAAGCCCATCGGGGTGGAGACGCTCGAGACGCGCGTGGGGCGGGCCATCCCCGTGCATCCGCACGTGCTCTCGGCGCTCAAGCTGCTGGTGGTCACGCCCCTCATCGCCGCCGGCTTGCTGGGAGGCGTGGCCCCGCTGCGCACCACGGGGGCCGTCATCGGGCTGTTCTGTGTGTTCGGCCTGCTGGACGCGCTCGACGGCATCGTGGCGCGCGCGCACGGGCTCGACACGGACGCAGGTCGGCTGGTGGACCGCCTGACGGACCTGCCGCTGCTGGTCACCGTGGCGCTCGCGTCGTTCTCGGTGCTGCCGCCCGCCCTGGTGTTGACCAAGCTGGGGCTGGACGTGCTCTCCATGGTGCTCTTCCTCGTGAAGCGCCGCACCACCGAGAACCGCGTCCGCACCACCATGACCGACGCCACCGTGCTGGCCATGCTGCTGCTCTCGCTCGGGCGGCTCGAGGGCGTGGTCACGCGCGAGCTGGTCAGCGCGCTCTTGATAGCGAACGTTTCCTTCACGGCGCTGGTGGTGCTCTTCCAGCTGGGCATCCTGAAGAAGCGCTTCATCGCCGACGCGCTCTCGGGCGTGAACGCGCTGTGCGGCGTGGCCTCCATCTACTTCGCCACGCAGGGCCGCATCGAGACCAGCTTGCTCCTGCTGCTGGTGGGCGCCGCGTTCGACGGCCTCGACGGAGCCGCAGCGCGCAAGTGGGGCGGCACGCGCTTCGGGGTCTACTCCGACGACATCGCCGACGGCATCAACTACGCCATCGCGCCCGGCGTGGCGCTCGCCTGCGGCATCGGCGGCAAGGAGGGCATCGTGGTGGGCGCGGTCTACAGCGTGCTCACCATCTCGCGCTTGGTGTTCTTCACGCTCAACAAAGAGGGCTCGGACCCCAACTACTTCGCGGGCGTGCCGTCCACCATAGGCGGCTTGGTGGCGCTCTCCTCGCTGTTGCTCTTCCGCACCTCGCCGTCGCTCATCGGCCTGTTCGTGGGCATCGCGGCCGTGCTGATGGTGTCGTTCGACTCGGCTTACCGGCACCTGGGCCGCATGATCTTCGCGGCGTCGCGGGCCAAGGCGCTGGTGGGCTTGGTGGCCGCCGTCGTGCTGGTGGCGGGGGGCGCGCTGTTCGGCGTGCGGGTGCCCGCGGCCATCCTCTTGGGTGTCAGCTTGCTCTACGGCTTCCTGCCCCAAGTGGCGCGCTTCCGTACGCTGCTGGCCAAGCGGGCCTAGCCGTGCGCGCGTGGTTCGACCGTGTTCGCAGACAGCGGGGGGCGACGTTGCTGGTCGTGAACCTGCGCCTCCTGCTCGGTTTCGCGTTCTTGCCGGCGGGGCTCAAGAAGGTGCTGGGCCAGCGCTTCACGGAGGCCAGCAACGTGGGGCCCTTCCACGAATTCCTGCACGCGTTCTACGCCACCGGCGGGTTCTATCGCTTCGTCGGTGTGCTCCAGCTGGTGGTGGCCACGCTGCTCATGACGCAGACCTTCGGCACGCTGGGCGCGCTGATGGCGCTGCCCATCTTCACGGCCATCACGGTGCTGTGCTGGAGCACGGGGGCGGTGTTCACCGGGGTGATGACCACGCTCATGTGGCTGGGGACGCTGTTGCTCTGCGCATGGGAGTACGAGCGGTTCATCGGCGTGCTGGTCCCGGCCGAGCGCCGCCCGAAAGCCGTGTCCGTGGATGCCCCGCGGACCGACGCGTCGGTCGACCTCCGGCTCTGGCGCGCCTGCGGTACTGCGGTGCTTCTGCTCTATCTCGCTTCCTGCGCGCTGGCGGGCGGCGTGTACCGCCCTCGCGGCCTCGATCTCGCACGCCCCGAGTTCTACGTCTTCCCGCTCATCGCCTGCTTGCCCCTGCTCACGTTGGCCCTCGAGTGGAGGCGTCGCCGGTCCGCGTAGACGCTCTGAAGCGTTCCATGACGAGGCCGAGTTGCCTCCTCTGTCGAACATTCACGCAGGGCGCAGACGAGGAAGTGTCTTGAGCGTTAGCGCACGAACGCGATGGCCGTGATCCAACCCAGGACAGCGAAGGGGTCGTCACGAACGAGCGCCCCACTGTCGGCGTCGAAGCGCAGGATGCGTCCATCGACGGCGACCGCGAGGTACGTCC
>CAZEAA010000322.1:0-7046 GCA_964510015.1 uncultured Sandaracinaceae bacterium | reverse complement strand
CCCGACCTCTCGCCCGAGGGGGTCGCGTCCGCTTCGGGTGAAGGCGATGCCCCGCCTCCGAATCCGTCGGAGCGTCAGCCCGTCACGCGCAAGTGGTGGTTCTGGACGATCATCGGCGCAGTCGTCGTCGGCGCCGCGGTCGGCATCGGCGTCGGGGTGGCTGGCGGTGGCGGTACCCAAGGGCCCCTCGCGTTCGATGCCAACACCGTGACGGTGGAGCTTTGATGATGACCCGCTTTGCCTCTTCCTTCCTTCGCGGCGCCGCGCTCTCGCTGGCGCTCGCCCTCGTCTTTGCCGGCTGCGGCAGTGACTCCCGCACCCAGGTGACGCTCTACGTGGACGCCAGCGGTGCGGTGCAGACCGCGACCGTCGCCATGCGGGTGGAGTTCTTCGAGCCGGGCGAGACCGAGCCCTTGCACGCGGAGACTGTGCCGATGGCCGAATGGCCCGTGACCTTCGCGCTTCTCCCGGATGTCGCCGACGACTTCGTGGCCCATGTGTACGCCCTGGATGACGCCGACGAAGTCGTGGCCGAGGGAGTTGCGTGGACCAGCTTCGTGAAGGGCAGCACGCGCTTCTACTACATGTATCTCGACGCCACGCCTTGCAGCGGCGCCATGCTCGAGGCCTGCGCGCCCGACGAATTCTGCGTCGAGGGTGGCGCCTGCATCACGGCAGTGTTCACGGAGGGGTCCGACCTTCCGACGACGCCTGGCGAAGGCGAGTCCCCGAACCCCTGTGAAGGGGTGACTTGCGGCACCGACGCGATCTGCATTCCGTTCTTTGGGGTGGGCACGTGCGCGTGCCCCGACGGCTTCGCGGGCGACCCAGCCGAGCTGTGCATCGACGTCTGCGGCCAGGCGAGCGCACCCGACTGCGGTGCCAATGGAGCGTGTGACGTGGACCCAGACGGCGAACCCTTCTGTGCGTGCACGTTCCCGTTCACCGGCGAAGCGTGCGATGCCTGCGGCGAAGGCTGGGTGCTCAACGGCGCCGTATGCGAAGCCGCATGCATCGGCACCTGTGGCACGCACGAGATCTGCAACGATCAGCTGACCGTGCCGGCATGCACCTGCGCGCCAGGCTATGACGACGAGGGAGCAGGCTGCACCTGGTTCGGGCGCGGACGGAACGGTGGCGGCGTGGCTGCCTACACCTTCGAAGACGCGACGCCATGGACCGTGAACCAGGCGGTCCTCGAGACCGACACCTTCGGCGCGATGGACGGCTCCCTCGAGTTCCGCCAATTCGGCATCTGCGGTGCGTCGTCCGCGACGCAGGCCGTGACCATGCCGAACTACTTGGATGCAGAGCCCTTCGTGTTGGTTGCTCACGCGCTGTCGAACACGGGCGGTGGCTTCGAGACGTGCGATGCCTACCCGAACGTTCGCCTGGGTGACTCCATCCAACCGCTGACGTTCTCCACGGACGCCACACGCACGGCGCGAGTGTGCGCGGGTGCTGCGGCGTACGGCGGCGGCATCGACTTTTCCATCATTCCCAACGCGGCAACGGGTGGCTCCTGCTTCAGCGCAGGACAGGCATGCGTTCCGGTCTCCGTCGACGACATCGAGTTCGCGGTCGCCACACCCGGCGAGTGTCCCGTACCCGGCCTGGTGACCAACGGAACCTTCTCGTCGGGCGGCACCGGCTGGACGGCTGGCTCGGGCACGACCTTCACTGGGGGCGTAATGCGCCTCCAGTTCACGAACCTGTGCCAGACGGTCAACGCGTCCACCACGCTGTCACTGCCCAACACCCCGCTGGCGGCGAACCCCGCGATCTCGATGACCGTGACCGGGACCGCAGGCGAGTACTTGCCCCTACTGATGAATGAAGTGGAGTGGACTCGCCTGCGTGGCACTGGTGGGGCCCAAACCTTCACCATGTGCTTGCCTCCCTGGACCCACGGCACGGTGCGGGACCTACGGTTCCGGCGCACCGTCAGCGGTGCATGCGCGAACGTCTTCAACGTCACTTTCGACATCGACAACGTGACGTACGTCTCGGACCCCAACTGTGCGGGGGATGGCTGGCTCGATGGTGGCTTCGAGACGCCGACTTCGGGCAGCTCGTGGAGCTTCACTGGGACGACGGGGACCTTCACTTCGGACGTCTTCGCCAACGCATCGGAAGCGCATAGTGGCAACAGCACCTATCGCTTCGCGAACACGGCGTTCAACGGATTCAGCTGGAGCGTCAGCCACGTCATCCAGGTTCCGACGGTCGCCGAGGGGCAAGTGCCCGTGGTGCGCTATTGGGCACGGAATCCTTCTGCGAACCCCACGTACACAGTCACCGTCGCCCCAGGTGCCACAGTTGCTGTCCCGGGTAGTGCGTGGACGCAGTTCACGGCATGTCTCGATCCCGCGACCATTGGCCAAGAGACAATCCTGGCGTTCAACATCGGACGAGGCGGGAACGCGCTGACAGGGCAGACGCTGTACATCGATGATGTGACCATCGAATCGGCGGCCAGCTGCCCGTGACGGATCGGCGAGATCGTCCTGGCCGACGGCTGCTGAGCACGAAAAAATCCGTGGAAAAGGTTTGACCGGGTGGTCGCGCCGTTGGGGATTCGTTACCCTGTGCGACGTCTCCGGTCACCTTAGGTAAACATGCTGCGGATTCGCTCGCTCCTCGTTGCCGCGCTGCTCGTCGCGCTATTGCCAAGCTGTTCGCCCGCCGCCCCGGACTTCCGGGACCCACGGACGACCACGCCCAAGAGCCTGGGAGAGCTGGTCTATCAGATCTTGCTCGCCAACCTGCGCGAGTCGCCCACGTGCCCGGACACGTACGTCGCGCAGCTGACCCAGCACCACGAGGACTTCGTCACCACGTTCGACTACCTGGTGGACGGCGAGGTGCGCGAGCAGGTGCCCGCCATCCTCGGTGAGGTGCTGGCCCCGGTGATCGACAACGGCGACCTGCCGCGCATGACCGAGGCCGTGGCGCAGGCGCTCGCGCTGCTGATCAGCGACGAGTTCGATCCCGAGCGGCTGACCATCGAGTCGGCGATGTCGCTGCAAGACACGCGCACCGTGCTCGAGAGCTCGATGGCCATCACGCTAGTGAGCCGCCTGCTGTCGGACCCCGAGCTCACGGACCGCGTGCACGACCTGGCGCTGCTGGCGGGGCACAACGACGGCGTGGACTACACGCTGGACTCGCTGCTCTACATGGCCGAGCGCAACCTGAGCGACGTGAGCGACGAAGAGAGCGCCTGCAGCGGCCTGACGATTGGGAGCCTCGAAGAGACGCTGCTGACGCAGAGCGGCTTCGTGTTCGCCATCGGCACGGGCGCCGCGGCCTGGGTGCCGCGCGTGGACGTTCACGGCAACCCGCGCGTGCGCGAGGTGGGCGGCTCGCTGCTGGGCGACTTCGTGGACGAGGACAACGACGGGGCGGCCGACGTGAACGCCGACGGCGTGCCGGTGGACGCGAGCGGCGCCGAGATCGACCTGCCTGCGCTGGGCACCGCCGACACCGAGGGCCGCGACGCCTACGGCCGCGCGGTGGATGCCGATGGCGAGCTGATCTACGAATACTACGACGCGAAGCGCACGGGCTTGGCGGCGGCCGTGCAGATCGTCCGCGGGCTGCTGGAAGCCGACCTGCACCACGACCTGAACGGCGTGGCGGCCGCGGTGCTCGGTGACCCCGAAGTGTGCGAGGACGGCACCGACACATGCCGCGCCTATCCAGCGCAGGACAACCCGCTCGCGGACGTGGCCTACATGGTGACGGAGATCGCGAAGGTGGACCGCCCCAAGGCGTTCCTCGACACGATGGCGACGCTGGTGGTGGACAACCCGGTGCTGGCCGAGGACCTGCTGGTCTCCGTGGGCGACCTGATTCGGCTGACCGACACGCAGACCGACATCAGCATCACCGACCCGGCCCTGATCGACCTGGGCATCCAGCTGGTGCCGCTCGTCGAAGACGTGCTCGACTCGAGCAACACGAGCGGGCAGAGCACGGCGCGCGTGCTGCTGGACGTGCTGGTGGAGGTGCGCAACGAGCAGCCCGACTTCCTGCGCCGCGTGGCGTGGATGATCGACTACGTCGACCTCAACAAGAGCAACACCTGCAGCGCCTCGGACCCCAACTTCGCGGCGAGCCGACGGGTGAACTACGACCAGCCGCGCTGGATCGGCGCGGTCAACACCGGCACCGACAACCGCAGCATCCTCGAGCAGGTGGTGGAGCTGCTCTACACGGCGGACTGCGGCAACCTCTTCGGCGGCACGGTCGCCTATCAGATCCTGGACCTCCTGGTGGACCTCGATCCCGGCACCGTCTGCGACGTGATCAACGTGCTGGGCGTGGTGGACGGCGTGTTCGCCAACTCGTGCGAGTTCCAGTGGTGGAACCCGCTCTCGTGGGTCCAGTGCGTGGCCAACGCGGTGGCCAACGGTGCGCTCAGCGCCATCGGCTGCAACAACGGGCAGGCGGTGCTCAACGAGCTCGGGTCGCTGCAGGGGCTGGCCGAGAGCGGCTCGCTGGACGCGCTGATCCCGCTCGCCAAGCTGTTCAACGACCGCGGTCAGCTGCGGTTGCTGGTGAACCTGCTGAAGTTCCTGCACGAAGAGACGCTGCGCGACGAGGACGGCGACCCCAACACGCAGAGCGTCATCCGCGAGCTGCTGCCGGTGATCAGCGAGTTCATCCGCAGCGGCGGCGCCGACAAGCTGCTGGACACCCTCGAGCTGATGGTGACCGTCCCCGCGAGCGACAACGCCAACCAGACGATGGCCGACGTGGTGGTGGACAGCCTCGAGCGCGTGACCGAGACCCGCACGGTGCGGACGCGCACGGGCACCCAGAACTACACGTCCATGCTGCGCGAGACGCTGCTCCCGCTGCGCGAGATGGTGACGCGCATCAACGACTCCGGCGCCAAGCCGCAGCTGGACCACATGCTGGACCACGTGCTGAGCGGCCTGACCGTCACGCGCACCGAGGCCGGGCGGCGGCGGCTGAACAACCCGAACCTGCTGCCCTTGATGCAAGTGGGGCTCGAGGTGGTGCAGGACGCGGCCGACCTGCCCCAAGCGCAGTACCTCTGCTACGTGGGCGAGGCGCAGAGCGGCGCCGTGGACTTCTTGCTGGACCGCGACTTCGCGACCGTGGTGCGCGTCGCCAGCTCGCTCGAGACCACGGACGAAGGGCCGCGCCTCGAGGAGTGGGTCACGGGGCTGCTGACGCCGCGCCTGACCTCCAGCGAGACCGAGACCTACGGGCCGCTCATGCAGATCCTGGCGGCGCTGCTGACCAGTGAGCTGCCCGACGGCGACATGAGCGCGCTCTTCCGCTACCTGGGCGCCGTCAGCGGTCAGCTCCGCACGAGCGGGCGCGGCTTCGTCACCACGCTGGACGAGCTGCTGGCCGGCGACAGCACCGGGGTCATCCTGCGCATCGTCCGAGACGCCATCTCGGAGGGTCCGCTGCCGAGCCGTGAGCTGCCCATCAGCACCTTCGGCACCGTCTTCACCGACGTGGCCACAGTGACCGATGCGCCCATGTGCATGGCCGGTGACCAAGTGGAGGTCACCAGCGACGACGTGGAGGGCGTGCTCGACGGGGTGGTGGGCTTCATCAACGACGACACGGGCGGCCTCGGCGCGGTATACCGCCTGGTGGGTGAGCTCTCGTCCGTACAGAACTGAGCCGGGTGGATTGACCATGGGAAACTCCGAGATGCGCGGTGCGTTCACCGCGCGGCGCGCCCTTGTGACCGCGCTGTCCACGGCGGCCTTCACGCTGCTGGCCCCGAGCCCACGCGCGAGCGCCAACGCCCCCGAGGACGTGCAAGGCGTGGGCGCGCGCACCAACGGGATGGGCGGCGCCGGCACCGCGTCGGCGGTGGACTTCTCGGCCACCTACTACAACCCGGCCAACCTCTCGCGCTGCGAGAACAGCCAGCTGGGCGTGGACATCCGCCACACCATGTACAACCTCGAGGCCGAGGACGCGAGCCCGCCCGTGGCCGGTGACCCGGACGCCGACCCGACCACCGACGAGGACTACCCCACGCCGAAGCCCCTGCGGAACCAGACCCGCGTGACCATGGGCTTCTGCAACCACCTGCCCTTCGGGCTCTCGTTCGGCATGGTGTTCGGCATCGGCCTGCAGAACCCGATGACGCTGGACCAGAGCACGCTCAACCAGCGCCCGCACTGGCTGCTGTACGGCGAGCAGCTCGAGGCGCTGAGCATCGCGCTGGGCATCGGCTTCAGCCCCATCCCGGAGCTGAGCTTCGGGCTCGGCGCGAGCATCCTGATCCACTCGGCGCTGAGCATCAACACCGACATCGAGGTGCTGTCGGACGAGCCCTCGGAGGTCATCTTCCAGTGGGACCTGCAGCCCGCAGCGGCCATCTACATCGGCGCCACGGCGAACCCCACCCCGTGGCTGCACTTCGGCCTCGCCTACCGAGGCGCGCTCTACCACGACCTGCGCAACCCCGTGAACATCGACGCGGGCGCGCTGGGCCTGTCCATCCCCATCCAGCTCTTCGTCGAGTCGGCCGCGTGGTACACGCCGCGGCAGGTGGCCGTCGGCGTGAGCGCCGAGCCGCACCCCACGGTGACGGTGGCCATGGACCTCACCTGGTACAACTACGCCGCGCATCCCGGGCCGTTCTTGGTGGCCACGCCCGACAACGAGCTGACCGCGGCCGCGGTGGGCTTTCCGCAGCGTGAGGACTACGGGCAGCGCAACGTGGTGGTCACGCGCCTGGGCGCGGAGGTCCGCGTGCTGGACCAGGCCCTGTCGTTCCGCGCGGGCTACGGCTTCCGTCCCTCGTCGGTGGGCACGCCCGGCGCCAGCGCAGGCTGCGGCGTGCGCAGCGGCATGAACGACCCCTGCCGTGCCAACGTGCTGGACGCGAACACGCACAGCATCGCGCTCGGGATGGGCTACCGCATCGGCGACCGGCCGGACAGCGTTCAGAACCCGCTCGCAGGCGACGCGCACGAGCCGACCGAAGAAGCCGAAGAGGAGCCGGAAGAAGTGGAGCCCGAGCCGGCCGCGCCCGCGGCCGC
>CAZEAA010000321.1:0-7072 GCA_964510015.1 uncultured Sandaracinaceae bacterium | reverse complement strand
CGTCGCGAGCCCCGAGGCCGTGCAGCACGCGCGGGTGACCTTGCGGGCGGGCCTGCGCGGCGCCGAGATCCCCTGCGACTTCCTGGCCTGGGAGTACCAGGGCTGGGAGTGCGCGAGCTACGAGCGAGACGTCACGCTGACGGGCCTGGCCACCGCCACGCCGGCTCGCTTCGGCCCGGACGGGGTGCCCGACCTGCACCTCGGCACCGACGCGCGCGGGCGGGCGCGCACCATCGCGTTCGACGACGTCGCGTTGAGCGACAGCCTGGAATTCATCGTGCGCTTCGACCAAGCCAGCGCGAAGACCGGAACCCTGAGCGTGCTGCTGGACGACGAGGTAGCCCACGAGGTGAGTCTCGCCGCGCTCGCCGAGAGCCGTGACGCCAGCGGCCGCGCTACGCTGCGCATCGACACGAGCGCGCGCCGCGGAGAGCGGGTGACGTTGGCCCTCCGCCTCGCCAGCCTGCGCTACAAGACGTCGCTCTGGCTACGCGGTGGCCCGGCGCCGTAGACCGTCGCCCGACTCGAGCGCCACGCGGTCGCGGCCCGCCTCCTTGGCCGCGTACAGCGCCGCGTCCGCCGCCTGCACCAGCTCGCCCGCAGTCCGTGGACGTCGCGGGTCCAGCGTGGCGCAGCCCGCGCTCGCCGTGACCGTCAGCCGCTGACCGTCGTGCTCGACCACCTGCGCCGCGATGGCCGCGCGCACGCGCTCGGCGGCAGCGCGCGCCCCTTCGAGGTTGGTCCCCGGCAGCACCAGCAGGAGCTCTTCGCCGCCGTAGCGCCCGGCGCCGTCCACCTCGCGCAGCTCGCTCTGCACCGTGCGACCCACGGCCGACAGCACCGCGTCGCCGGCCAGGTGGCCGTGCGTGTCGTTCACCTGCTTGAAGTGGTCGAGGTCGATCATCACCACCGACAGGGGCGTCTCGAAGCGGCGCGCGCGCGTGACCTCGTGCTCCAGCAGCTCCTCCAACTTGCGGCGGTTGGCGAGGCCCGTGAGCACGTCGGTGGCCAGCAGCTCGTCGAGCTCGACCCGCCGCGCGCGGGCCAGCGACATGGCGAGCCCGATGCCCCCCAGCACGGCCGAGGTCAGCACGATGGTGAAGGCGAGGTTCAGGTAGATCCACACGTCGGGTGGGCGCCGACCGTCGAACACCACGTGCGAGAAGACCGGCCCGTAGGTGAGCACCCCCGCGCGCTCGAGCAGCGAGGTGCCCACGATCACCAGCATGCCCACGAGCGCGCCCTGCGAGGCGCGCCGCGCGTCGAAGAGCAGGAACACCACCATGCCGCCGGCCATGAAGCCCAACAGCACCGGCGTGGAGAACGGCCCCACGGCGTAGGACCCGAAGGCGATCGCGACGAACCACGAGTGGATCACCACGCGCACGAACAGGTCGTGCTCCCCCACGCGTCGCCGCAGCCCGAGCCACAGCAGCATGAGCACCGCGAACGACGCCACGATGAAGTAGAGGAAGTGCTGCGTGACCCCCAGCGCGGGCCGCGAGATGTAGGGCTCGAGCGTGGGGTTCGCGAGCAGGTTGCGGATGCGGAAGATGTAGAAGAGCGTGAACGGAATGGGCGGGAAGAAGATGAGGATCGTCTTCTCGATGTCCGTCCACTCGAGCGGATTGCCCAACGCGCGCAGCCCACGGTGCTTCCGTGAGGGCATCGGAGGGGGGCGCGATCCCGAGGCATCCACGCCCGCGATGTTACCTCAACGGCGAGCGATTAGGTCCGCCACGCGCTCGATCTGGTCGAGAGCCACCGACGTGGGCACCAGCAGGAGCTCGTCCACGCCCATGTCTTCCAGCTCACCAATGATGGTGAGGAGCGCCTCCGGCGAGCGCGCGCGCACCATGGGCCCGATCTGGTTGTGGGCGTTGGGCCCGAGGAAGCGCAAGTAGCGGCTGAGGTAGTCCACGATCTGCGCGCCACCGGCGTCGGCGTCCGCCCCGAGGGCATACCAGCAAGCCACCTGGAAATAGGGCTTCTTGTCGCGCCCTTCGCGAGCCCAGGCCTCGGTCGCCGTCTTCATCTGGAAGCTGACCACGGGCGCGGTAGGCCCGAAGTCGAAGGTGCTGACGCCGTCCGCCCAGCGCGCGGCGCGCTCGATGCTCTTGGCCATGAGGCTGCCAGCCAGGATGGGCGGCCCGCCGGCCTGCACCGGCGCCGGGCCCACGGGGAAGGCGCCGGGCACGATGGTCTCCTGCGCCCAGACCTGCCGCATGCGCGCGACGCCCTGCTCCATGCGCGTGAGACGCCGCTTGTCGAACGTGGCGCTCACGGCCTTGTAGTCTTCCTCGCGACCACCCACGCCCACACCGAGCACCATGCGCCCACCCGACAGCACATCCAGCGTGGCCACCTGCTTGGCCATCTTCACCGGGTCGTGCATGGGCGCCACCATGACCGTGGCCGCGAGCTTGACGCGCTGCGTGACCGCCGCCGCCGCGCCCAGCGCCGCGATGATGTCCGGGTTGTAGAAGGCGATGCGCTCGCCCGCGGCCAGCGTGTGGAAGGGGCCGTCTTCGATGGCGCGGCACCACGCGAGGAAGGGCTCGCGGTCGAGGCCGGGCGCCATCACGGGCAGGTTCATTCCGATGTGCATCGGCGGGTCGTATCACACAGCCCGCGTCGCGCTCACGAGGAAATGCCCCGCACTTTCGAGGAGAGGCCGGCCGCGGATCCGCCTCGTCCCGCCGCTCACGCGACGGGAGCCTTTTCTAGATGTGCTCCGGCCACGGGCGCGAGCTCACGCAGCAGCACGCGGATGGACGTGTGCGTGAAGCGCTGGAACTCGGCGCGCGGGAGCTCGAGCAGCAGCGGGATGACCAGCTCCTCCTCGAGCGCGAGGTGCGCGCGCAGCACCTCTTCGTGACGGCGCAGCGCGTCGGCGGCCTCACTCACGTCGTGAGCCTCGAAGGCGGCGCGGACCCGCACGTCCACCTCGTGGAGCGCCTCGTGACCCGCGCGCGCCTCGTCGAAGGGCACACCCCAGCGGGCTTGCAGGTAGGGGTAGAGCTTCTGCTCCTCGTAGGCTTCGTGGCTGCGCATGGCCTTCATCCACAGGTCGTAGCGGCGCGCGAGCCAGCTGAGGTCCGCGCCCGGCTCGAGGGTCCCGAGCTGCACCACCAAGCGCCGGTTGATCTCGCGGAAGTTCTCGTGCGAGCCCAGCAGCAAGAGGTTGCCCGGGTAGTTCGGGTGAGCGGACCACTCGGCGCGGGGGATCGACCGGACGCTGACGGCGGAGGGCATGGTCCCCGTCGGGTCGAGTGCACGCGCGATCCGTTACGCGTGCCTCGCGGCTGCGCTCGCGGGCGCTCGTGCTAGGTCTCGCCGCGATGGTCTCCTCCGAAGCGCTGCCGAAGCTGCTGATCGCGTTGCTGGCGTACAACGCGCTGGTGGCCGCCGTGTTCGCGGTGGACAAGGCGCTGGCCAAGCGTGGGTCGCGGCGCGTGTCCGAGCGCACGCTGCTGGGGCTCGCCGCCTGCTTCGGCGCACTGGGTGCGTTCGGTGCCATGCGCGTAGTGCGGCACAAGACGCAGAAGCCGCGCTTCAAGTTCGGCGTGCCGCTCCTACTGGTCGGACAAGTCGCGCTCGGCGCGTGGCTCGTGCTCCAGTAGTGGATGCGTCGTCGCGGTCGTATCGCAGATGCGAGGTCGGCGACTTCAGCGCGCGCTCGCGCCCCTCCTGAGCAGGTCCCAGTCGTCGCTCACGTGCCAACCGTACAGCACTCACGTCCCTTGCTGGGGGCACCGTTGACAGGTCATGTCAGGAATGTGTCAGCAAGGTCGGTTCTGCCCTTTCGAGCCTTGCACGAGGGCACTAGCATCGACCGCATGACCTCGAAGAACACCAACACAGTCGTCCTCTACCACCACCCCTTCAGCCGCGCGGCCAACGTCGTCTGGATGCTCGAGGAGCTGGGCATCCCCTACGAGCTCGCGTTCGTGGACATCCTCAGCGGCAAGAACCACACGCCCGAGTTCCACCAGAAGAACCCGATGGGCAAGCTGCCCACCTTGGTGGACGGCGACGTCACCGTGACCGAGAGCGCGGCCATCGGCATCTACCTGGCGGACCGCTACTCGTACGGCGAGCTGGCGCCGAAGGTGGACGACCCGCAGCGCGGCACCTACCTGCGCTGGAGCTTCTTCGCCCCGTCGGTCATCGAGCCCGCCTGCTACGCGCAGACGTCGAAGTGGGACTACAAGCCGGGCTCCGCCGGCTGGGGCACGTACGAGAACATGCTGGCCTCCGTGGAGGAGGCCATCGGCGAGGGCCCGTGGCTGCTGGGCGAGCGCTTCAGCATGGCGGACGTGATCTTCGGCGGCACGGTGCGCTACATGCTGCGCTTCAAGATGGTCGAGGAGCGCCCCGCGTTCGTGGACTACGCCGCCCGCCTGGACGCACGTCCGGCGTCGATCGCCGCCGCCGCCAAGAACAACGCCGTGGTGCAGGAGCGCAAGCTCGGGGGCTGACCTTCACGAGCACGCACGAGGGTTGTCGGCTGACGCCCTGCCCGTTCGTCGTTCCGGATTGACGGCCTGATTGACCGCCGCGCTCGCGGCCATGACCGAGGAGTTCCCCATGTCCTACATCGATGGATTCGTGATCGCGGTGCCCACCGCCAACAAGCAGAAGTTCCTGGACCACGCCAAGCAAGGCGACCCCATCTTCATGGAGTACGGCGCGCTGCGCGTGCTCGAGTGCTGGGGCGATGACGTCCCGCACGGCGAGGTGACGGACTTTTATCGCGCGGTCGGCGCGAAGGAGGACGAGACCGTGGTCTTCTCGTGGATCGAGTGGCCCGACAAGGCCACGCGCGACGCGGGCATGAAGAAGATGTTCGAGGACCCGCGCATGGCGAACAACCCCATGCCGTTCGACGGAAAGCGCCTGATCTACGGAGGGTTCGTGCCGCTGGTCGAGCTGCAGAAGTAGACGAACTGCGCGAGAGTCAGGCCGCGGCGCCTGGCTCGGCCACACGCCAGTGCGTGGGGATGGGGGCCGACTTCCGCGTCTTCGGATCGAAGCCCACCATGACCACCTCGAGCCGGCAGCAGAGCTTCTCGTCCGCGAACACCTGCTGCTCGAGGGTCATGCTCTTCTCGCCCAGCTTCACCACGCGCGTGCTGAGCGTGATGCGCTGGCCGAAGCGGCCCTCGGACGGGTAGTCCATGGCGAGGCGCGCCAGCACGAACCAGGGGATGTCCGCGCGGGGCCCCGGGATCTGCTTGAAGAAGGTCTCGCGGCCCACCTCGGCGAACGCGGCGTACGACCCGGAGCTGATGTGCCCCATGGCGTCGGTGTCGGAGAAGCGCACCTGGATGACGTCCGACACGGAGCCGAGCACGATGGGGGACTTGGGGTCGCTCATGCTGGGGCGTAGCACCGCCGGCGCGCGCCTGCATGGGCGAGTACCCCTTCGCGCACCGCTGCCAACCGGTCAGAATCCCTGCGACGGGGTCCTAGCGGCGATTGGCCAGCACGTGGCTCTGGATGGCGCCCGCGATGAACGGCATCGCCGCCGCCGGGAAGTTGTGGCCCATGCCCGGGATGGGCACGTAGCGCGCACCCGGGATGAGCTTGGCGGTAGCCTTGCCCGCGCGCTCGGGGATCAACGGGTCGTGCGTGCCGTGCATCACCAGCGTGGGCACGCGCACGCGCCTCAGCCGCGCGCGCCGGTCGGACGACGCATCCAGAATGGCGCCGAACTGCCGGGCCGCACCGGCCGGGTGCATGCCGCGGTCCCAGACCTCACCCGCGAGGGTGCGCATGCGCGCCTCGTCGAAGGGGAAGCCCGGCCCGCCCAGCACGCGGAAGGTCTCCACGAACTTGCCGAGGTGCTCGTCACGCGTCTTGGCGGGCTTGTCCACCAGCTTGCGGATGGCCTGCGGCTTACCGAGTGTGTTCCGCCGCCCACCCGGCGTGCTCATGATCGACGTCATGGTCAGCAAGCGGTCGGCGTGCGCGATGGCCAGCTCCTGCGCGATCATCCCGCCCATCGAGGCGCCCGCCACGTGCGCCCGCTGAATGCCGAGCGCGTCCAGCAGGCCCACCACGTCGAGCGCCATGTCGGCGATGCGATACGGCCCGGGCAGCGGCCGCCCGAGCACCGAGCGCATCAGCGCCTTCTGCACGTCGGGCACCCCCAGGTGCTTCAGCTTGCTCGACTTGCCCACGTCGCGGTTGTCGAGGGTCACCACCTGGAAGCCGTGGCGCACCAGCTCGTCGATGAGCTCGCGCGGCCACACGATGCGCTGCGCGCTGAAGCCCATGATGAGCACCAGCGGCTCCCCCTCGCCCTGGACCTCGTAGTCGATCTCGATTCCGTTGCTCTGCGCGACTGGCATGAGCGCAACGTACCAGGGAGGAGGCCGCGGGCGAAACCGCTGTGCTGCTGACGCTCAGGGTTCGGGCGTGGCTGCGGATTCCACACCGGCCTTTCGCGCGGCCCTGCCCTCGAGGTAGCCCCGCGCGTACGTCCCGAACCAGCGGTCCACGTGCGCCAGGAAGCCCGCGTAGTTGCCCTTCACCTTGGCGTGGTGGAAGTCGTGGTGCGCCGCGCCGTGCGAGCCCGGCAAGAGGTGCGTGGGGCTCCACGGGAAGTCGTAGCCCGAGTGGCCTTCGGTGGCCTCCCACTGCCGGATGACCACCCAGATCCACAGCGGGACGAGGTGCACCCCGAGCAGCAGCGGGCCCACCAGCATGAGCGACGCGGTGCTCACGTACTCGATGGGGTGCATGTAGTGCCCCGTGATGGCCCACGGCGTGAGGATCCGATGGTGGATCCCGTGCACCTTCTTGAAGAGCCACCGCGTGTGGAGGGCGCGGTGCATCCAGTAGAAGAGAAAATCGTCGAGAGCCGCGAAGAAGAAGAGCTGCGCGGCCATCACCCACAGCGGCGGAAGCTCTCCGAGCGACACGCGCGACGGGCGGATCCACGGCCAGAGGCCGACGATCACGGCACACAGCGCCGCGTTGTTCACGGCCCAGCGGCCGATCGAGGGGATCTCGACGCTGGCGCGCGGGCTGGAACGCTGGCTCTCCGACGGCACGCTCGACGCGG
>CAZEAA010000320.1:1257-7080 GCA_964510015.1 uncultured Sandaracinaceae bacterium | reverse complement strand
GCATCGGCTGCACGTGCACGTGCCGGGGACGAACGACTTCGTGGAGAGCCCGCTCACGGTGGTGTGACCCGTGGCTCCCCAGGGCACCTGCTTCATCTGACGTGTGAGCGACGCAGGTCCCCCGACTCGGAGCGTGCACTGGCGACGACGGTGGTCGCGTAGTATCACCGCGCGGTGAACACCCAGGAGGCTCGAGGGATGAGTGCGAAGCGACGCCACGTGTGGCCGACCGGCCTGGTTGCCTTGATCATGGCCGCAGCCGGGCTGGCGCCGTCGTTCGCCTCGGCGCGTCGAGCGCCGCCGCCCGTCGTGGTCGAGCCGCCCGCTCCTGCACCGGTGCCAGCCACCCCGCCCGCTGCGGGGGTTACGTTCGGCGCGGTGGATGCGAGCACCGTGCGTGTCTTCGCCGTCCAGAACGTGACTTCCGTCCAGGCCCGTGGCCCTCGCGGCATGCGCACGGTCGCCATTCCGAACATGGGGCATGGGACGGGCTTCGCCGTGCCGGGGGACGACTCTCTGGTGCTGACCGCCGCGCACGTGGTGGAAGACACGTCCTATGTCGTGGTGCGCCTGCCCGGAGATGGCGCGTACTTCGCCGCCCGCGTCGCGTATCGGGATGACGAGCGTGACGTGGCTGTCCTCCAGATCGAAGGCGAGATCCCGCCCATCGAGCTCCAGCCCGCGACCCACACGCTGCGGACGCGCCAGCCCGTGTTCGCCGTGGGCTACCCGCTCGACGCCAGTCGCCGCCAAGCGCAGTCCTCGCGCGGCATCGTCGGAGGCTTGATGGACGACGGTCGCGTGCAGCTCGACATGTCCGTGAACCCCGGCAACTCGGGCGGCCCGATCATCGACGAGGCCGACCGCGTCGTCGGCATGGTGGTCGCCCGTGGTGACGTGCAGCAGGGTGTGCAGGGCCTGGCCGTCGCGGTGCCGCTCGCCACGCTGCACGACGCCTTGAACCAAGCGCGCGCACGTCTGCACGATGGCCGGGTCCCCGCGCTTCCGACTGACGCCGCCCGCGCCGCCCACGTCATCGACACGCTCTCGCGCGTCGGGTTGATGCGCGTGCTGCGCGAAGCCTCGGATGTGACCGAAGGCACCGCGGACGCCCAGACCATCGCCGAGATTCGGGCACTCAACGTCCCTGGCCTCTCGCCCGACATGCAGGTCTTCGTGGCGGCCTTCCTGTGGGACGCCGCTCAGATGCTCATGCACAGGGCGGGAAACCATGTCCATCCGGCTTACATGCCCCGCGGTGCGACGCGCACGCTGACCGAAGATCTCATGCGCGAGGCGACGACGCTGTTGCGGTCCGCCGTGGATCGCGACCCGACCGTGGCGGACCGTTCCCCCTTCGCCATGATGGTGGCGCGAGGCCGCCCGGTGGTGGCATCGTCATCAAGGTCGTCATCCACGGCACGGCCACGACCTGTTTATCGGAGAGATGCAGAGGTTCCCGGGGGAACGGCACCTTCGACTGGAGGTCGCAGCCAAGAACCTCGACAGGTGTGGGCAGTCGTGGCGGGGCTCGGATTGGGCGCCTCGGGCTTCTTGGGCGGCACGGACACACGCAGCACCTTCGATGACTCGCGACCTCTCCGGCCGGGCGCCGCGCTGCGTCTCTTCACCGGGGTGCGGCTGAGTCCGTTGCGCGCGCTGGTGTTCGGCTTCGATCTCGACCTGAGCTTCGCCATGCGGCCTCGCGCCAGCGAGGCCAGCACGCCCTCCAGTGACGAACTGGTAAGCGCCACCCCGAACTCACTCGGAGGCGGCTTGACCACCATGGTGCGGGTGCACCCGGCCGGAGGTCCCTTCTTCTTGAGTGGCGTGTTCCGGGTGGGCGCGCAGCGCTTCGAGGTCGACCTCGCCTACCCCCTCGGCACAGGCACGGAGCGCTACCGGGTGATCCAGCCCGGGCTCGATGTGGGCGTCCGCCTGAAGGGGGCCGAGCTGGCCTTGCGAGGGACGTTCGGCGTCGCGGCGGGCGGGCGTGTCTCGAGCCTCTACACGGTCGTCATGAACGTGGGGCTCGTGTTGGCCGGCGGCTCCTCACGCTCACGCTGACCGCGCGAGCGAGGTCGCGCGTCGACCGGGTGGTGAACACACGCCGCGAGCAGCTACCCTCCTGACGTGACCGAGGAGAAAGCAGCTCCTGCACGACCGATCGACGACGTGGCCGTCGTGCCGCCCGACGCCCCGCGCAAGCCGGGGTGGATGCGCCTCGTGCTGGTGTCCGACACGCACAACGTGGACCTGCCGGTGTCGCTCTTTCCTCCGGGCGACCTGCTCGTTCACGCGGGGGATCACACCACGGACGGGCTCCCGGGCGAGCTCGAGGGCGCCGCGGCGTGGCTCCGCTCGCTCGCGCCTCGCTACACCCATGGCGTGGTCGCGATTGCCGGCAACCACGACAAGCCGCTCGACACCGAGACCTGGCCAAGCGCGGCTCCCCACTTGCAGCCCGGCGAGCCCTCGACGGAAGCGGCGATGGCCTGCGCGCGAAGCCTGTTCGACGATGGCCCTCGCGCTGATGGAACGCCAGCGCCCCTGCGGCTGCTCGATCACGCCGCGACGACCGTCGCCGGCTTGAGGTTCTTCGGCTCGCCCTATGCTGGTCTGACCCCAAAGCGGCAGCGCATGGCGCCAGACGACCCGCGCCGCTGCGTGGGCTTTCTCCGGGACGACGCCCGCCTCGCGGAGCTCTACGCCGGGGTCCCCGCGGGCCTCGACGTGCTGGTCACCCACGGCCCGCCGTTCGGCATCCTCGACCGGAGCGTGCAGTACGGAGGCGTGCTGCGGCCAGCTCCCATCGCGATTGGCAGCCCTGCCCTCCGCGACCGTCTCCGTGCGATGGAGCCCGCAGACCGGCCCCGCCTGCACGTCTTCGGTCACAAGCACGACGCCCGCGGCTTCGCCGTCGACCATGAGCTGGGCATCGTCTTCGTGAACGCCGCCGCGGTGAACGGCGACCGCGGGGTCATCGAGAAGGGGGGCGGCTACACGATGAAGGAAGGGTTCCGCCCGCTCGTGGTCGACCTTCGCGTGCGCGCTTAGCGGGCAGAGCCCATTCACGGGCCGCCCTACGGGGCTAGTCCGGCGTGCTGCTTCACGTTCAGCGCCTTCCACTGCAGCCCCGGGTTCGCCTCGATGCGTCGCCGGAGCTCGTTGTCGGTGGTGAGCAGCGCCGCCTCGATCTCTCCGTCGCCGTTGAGGCGCTGGACGAAGCGCATTTCGTTGTCGGTCAGCGGAAGGACCGCGCCGAGCAACGCCCGCGTCTCGTCGACGAGCGCCGAGGTCCACCGCTCGATGTCCCCGTCCATGGGCCGGATGTCTCGTCGCAGCATCGGCAAGAGCTGCCGCCTCACGTCAAGAGGTGTAGTGGACACAGAGGAGGCCGACACGGTCCGCCAGTCGACGCGGTTGATCCCGCCGTAGACCACGAGCGCGAGGCGCAGCTTCGCGCGGTCGAAGGTGCTGCTCGAGAGCAGCTCGCGGGCGTCAAAGAGATCCCGACTTGCGCCACGAGCGAGCAGCGCGGCCAGCTTGCCCGCCGCCAGCTCGTGCGGGTCGAGCAGATTGAAGCGCTTCGCGCGGTCACCGAGGAACTCCCTCGAGTCGCGCGGCGTTGGATCCCAGAGCGGGACACGTAGCAGGTAGTTGACGGTGACCTCGATGATCGCAGGGCGCCCGAGCGCGGAGGTGTAAGAGAGCCTCCACTTGCCTCCGGCGTGCTCGCCCGGAGCCCGCTTCACGGCCAGCCCGAGGCGAGACGCGACCTGCGACAGCGCGACGTCGAGCTGCTGACGTTCCACCATCATCGTCTCGCGGTCAGCGGCGCCGATGTAGTTCACGTCGACGTCGACCGATAGTCGGGGGAGGTCAAAGACGAAGAGGTTGAGCGCCGTCCCGCCCTTGAGCGCGACCCGAGGGCCGACGAAAGGGTGCGCGGCGAACAGGTTGAGCAAGCGGACCAGCATCGAAACCTTCTCGAGCGAGTCGATGGGGAAGCCGGTGTCGCTCGCGGCGCGCTGCAGCTGATCGCGGGTCAGCATCAGGCCACCTCCTCCCACCGCGCATCGATCACCCACTCGGGAACGATCAGGTTCCACGGATGGACGAGCTGCCCCGGGTCCCGCGACGCGTCCAGGTAGCGCGCCTGCCGTGGTGCGTGCGCGGCGAGGCGTGCGAGGTCAGCCTCCCGAACGAACAGGCGCTCTCGGTGCAACGAGAGAAAGTACCCGACCCGCGCGGTGGTCGCCGCCGAGCCGAGCGCGAGCGTGAAGGTGATCACGGCGTCGAGATCGAGGAACTCGACCATCGCCAACGATCGGAAGATCTCCTCCCAGCCGCCCCCGAGCGTCGGCGAGTGGAGCACGTCGACCATCGCCCGCTCGCAGCTGCAGACCCGCACCTCGCCACCACCGCTCGGGACGCACTCGATGCCGCCACCCATGTCGGGGCGGTGAGCCACCGGCTGGGGCGGGCGGACCGGCACATACTCGACGGGCCCGAACCGGAAGCCCCGCGTCGCGTGCGTCGTCAGAAAGGTGACCTGGCTCCACACCGAGTAGACTCGCCCGTGAAACTGAAGGGCCGCGTGATGGCTGACGGCAGCGTCGGGCGCGGCCTTCGTGGCGACGAGGAACGGGTCCACCGTCTCGGCGCTCGCGCCCGTCGGCGGCGCGACGTACAGGCCGCGCCGGACGCGCGCGACACGTCCGCTGGCGACGTGATTGCGGAGCAGGCTGTCAACGGTCCGCGGGCTCGTGTTGCCGCGGCTCTGCGCATACTCTTCGTGCGTGAAGACGGGGTGGACCTGGAAGAACTCTTCGGACGACACTGGCTGCCCCTTTCCGAAACACGCAATCCAATAGCGTAGATTGACAGATCTGAGCAAGTGTAAGGATCGTTACTCCACTGTCCAGAGCCAGCCGAAACACGCAACGAATCTGCGTGTTTCGGTAAGAATGCAACACTAGCTTTGCGCTGGGCGATGGGGATGTCGGGAACAGCGCCTAGAACGTGGTCTCGGCCGCTGGCGGGATCTCCAGCGGGATCCGCCACTGCCCGTCCTCTTCCACCAGCGGGATGTCCGCCTGCTCTCCCGGGGCACGGCCGCGCACGCTGACGGTGGCTCGCCGCGGGCGCTCTTCCTGGATGACCTCGTCGAAGGTCACGGGCTCGAAGCGCAGGCGGAAGCGGCCCGGGATCAGGATGTTCCACGCGTCGTACTCGCCGCCGGCCAGCGACGCCGCCAGGTCTGCCCGCTCTCGAAGCTGGGTCTGGGTGTTGTGCGACAGCAGCGCGAAGGCCTCTTGCAGCGCGGCCTCGTCGGCCAGCACTTCGCCCGAGGGGCCGCTGCGGATGCTGCTCTCGTCCATCAAGCGCAGGAAGGTCTGCACGGTGGCGGCGGGGCCGGGCGGCGGGTCTTCACCGCATGCTCCAAAGAGCAGCACCACCAACAGCAACGCCACTCGCAGCGCGAGCCGCCGAGGGGCACTGCGCTGGCCATCCCGCTGCGCTGTGGGCTGCCGCATGGCGCGGGGATAGCACGCCGAGCGCTTCGGAGGCGCTCGAACCGTGGCTGTGGTATGCACCGGTGATGGTGAGGTCATGGGAGGACATGCGGATGACTGCACGAGAACGGACCATGCGGACGAGCGTCGCCGCATGGAGCATCGCCGTGGTGGGTCTGGCTCCGTCGCTCGCCTTTGGTCAACCGCTCGCGCCCTTGGAAGATGCTGACACGCCTGCGCCCGCACTGGCCGAGCCCGCAGAGGCCGAACCCGCAGAGGCCGAACCCGCAGAGGCCGAACCCGC
>CAZEAA010000320.1:0-1157 GCA_964510015.1 uncultured Sandaracinaceae bacterium | reverse complement strand
CCGAGCCCGCAGAGGCCGAACCCGCAGAGGCCGAACCCGCAGAGGCCGAACCCGCGGAGGCCGAACCCGCGGAGGCCGAACCCGCAGAGGCCGAACCCGCAGAGGCCGAACCCGCGGACGACGTGGCGCTCAGCCGTGGCCCGGTCGACCACGAAGTCTGGCAGCTGCTGGCAGGCTTCGGCGTCGGAATCGCTGGACACCCCGGGCGGCCCCCCACCGTTCCCGGCGCGGCCCTGCATTTCTCCATCGGGATCCTGGTCAGCCCCATCCCGCAGCTCACGTTGGGTACCGAGATCGACAGCCTGGTCACGCTACGCGAGCAACTCAACGAACAGAGCATTCCCTACGGGGGGCGTGACGGATTGAGGACGAACTCGCTCGGTGTTGGCGCCACCTTCATGCTCAGGCTGCTTCCACGGAGCGGCCGGTTCTTCGCGAGCGCCGTCTTCCGGCTCGGGATTCAATTCTACCGAAACGGCGTGGAAGATGACCGCCCCCTGTTCACGCTGTACCAGCCCGGACTCGAGGCGGGCATGCGCTGGAAGCACACCGAGTTCTCTCTCCGCGCGCTCTTCGGTGTCTCGAACACGGACGACCGTGCCGACCTCTACACCGTCATGCTGACCGCGAGGTTTCGCATCGCGGGTGGCCCCTCCCGCTCGCGCTGAGAGCTGCTGGCCGAGGGGATGAGACGTTGACCGACCCGCACCCAGGGACCACTATCGCGCGAGATGCAGCCTCCCCCCCAGGACCCCGCGCTCGGCCTCTTTCAGGCCTTGGACGATGTGGGTCAGCTGGTTCCCGGCGCCGGCGCCGGGGGCGTGTACGGGCCCCTGCCGGATGCTCCCACGCAGCTGGCCATGTACCGCGCCATGCGCCTCTTGCGGCGCCTGGACGAGCGCATGCTGGCGAAGCAGCGCCAGGGGGCCGTGGGATTCTATGGCTCGGTCACGGGGCAAGAGGCCGTGCCCATCGCCTGCGGGTTTGCCACGCGGCCCACGGACTGGGTGTTCCCGGCCCTGCGCGAGAGCGCCATCCTGCTCACGCGCGGCTTCCCGCTGCACACGTACCTGGCGCAGGTCTACGGCAACGCCGGCGACGTGAACAAGGGGCGCCAGATGCCGAGCCACATGGCCGGGCGCAGCGCCAACGTGGTG
>CAZEAA010000319.1:0-7089 GCA_964510015.1 uncultured Sandaracinaceae bacterium | reverse complement strand
GAGCGTGATAGGCCGCGCCGCGGGCCACGGCGTGGTCGAGGTCCGCACCGCCCAGCACGCGCGCGGGCTCGCCACCCTCACCCGTGATCCACGCGTTGAGCGTCTCCATCAGGCGCCGCGCCACGGGGCCCGCCTTGAGCACGCCGCCGTTGAGCAGCACCGCAGTGGGGTGCAGGAAGCTAGCCCCTGGGTGGCGATAGATGGGCAGCTCGCTGCCGGCACCCGCCTGACGCGAGAGGAACGCCGCCAGGTGACGGGTGATCGCCGCGTCCTGTGCGTAGGGCAGGCCCAGCTGCGTGAGCGCGCTGCGTGGCCGCTGCGCGGGGCTGCTGTTGCTCGCCACCTGGGGCAAGAAGCCCTCCACCAAGGCGGCCAGCGCTTCGTCGCGCGTGAGCTCGCTGCGCAGCGAGCCCGCCACCAGCTTGGCGGAGCGGCCCGCGATGACCACCGGCACGGACGCGGGCGCGCCTTCGTCGGACAAGAGCTGTTCCTTGGCGGTGCGGCAGGCGTGCATGAGCGCGCGCAATTGGAACGCATCCAGCGTGTGGCCGGCGGCTTCCAGCTTGGTCTTCTGCGCGTAGGCCAGCGTCAGGTCCATGTTGTCGCCGCCGAGCAGGATGTGGTCACCCACCGCGATGCGCTCGAGCGCCAGCTCGCCGCCGTGCTCGAGCACCGCGATGAGCGAGAAGTCGGTGGTGCCGCCGCCCACGTCCACCACCAGCAGCACCTCGCCCAGCGCCAGCTCCTCGCGCCAGTCGGGGCGCCGCTCGAGCCAGCCGTAGAGCGCGGCCTGCGGCTCCTCCAGCAGCGTCACGTTGGCGAGGCCGGCCTGCTTCGCGGCCGTGAGCGTGAGCTCGCGCGCGGCCGGGTCGAACGACGCGGGCACCGTGAGCGTGACGTGCTGCTGCGCGAGGGGGTCGCGCGGGTGGGCGTGGTCCCACGCGGCGCGCAGGTGGCCGAGGTACCGGGCCGACGCGGTGACGGGGGAGACACGCGGCACGCCTTCGGGCGCGTCGGTGGGCAAGAGCGCGGCGCTGCGGTCCACACCGGAGTGACCGAGCCAGCTCTTAGCGCTCTGCACGAGGCGCAGCGGCGTGCTGGCGCCCAGCTCGCGCGCGAAGGTGCCCACGAGCGCGCTGGGCGTCGGGTCCCACGGGAGCGCCAGGCTGCCGCTCGGCAGCTCGCCCGCGAGCGGCAGGTACATGCAGGAAGGCAAGAGCGCGCGCCCGTCCACCTGACCGGGCGCCACCGTCTGCGGCACGCTCAGCAGCGGCTGCGTGGTGGGCGCGGGCGGCTTCTCGAGGTCGATGTACGAGAGCGCGGTGTGCGTGGTGCCGAGGTCGATGCCCACGGCGTAGCGGGCGCTCATGCGAGCTCCACCTCGGCCGGCGCCAGCACGCGGCCGTCATGCCCCGCCACGAGCTTCGGCAGGCGCACGTCGGTGGCGCGCCAGCCACGATGGGCGAGCGCACCGCGATGCGGGCCGTCCCCCACCACGTTGCCGGTCAGGCGAAGGGCGTGCGCGTCGTAGCCCGCGGGCACCGTGATGCTGGCGCCTTCGTCTTCGTCACGCACGGGCTCCACCGTGAAGTGCGCGTCCAGCGCGCGCTTGCAGCCGTCGTGCACCACGCGCGCGGCCGCGCCGATGTCCGCGTCCGTGAAGCCGGTCACGTCCTCCATCAGGAAGTCCACGAAGCGACCCTCGCGCTGGAACAGGCCCAGCAGCTGGAGCGCGGCGTCGGGCGCGGCGTCGGTGAGCGAGACGCGCGGCGCGGGGGGCGCGACTGGCTCGGGGGCGGCCTTCACGGGTGCGGGCGCCGGCAACGCGGGGTTGCGGGCGGTCACGACGGCGGCCGCGAAGCGCGCGTCGAAGAGCAGCCGGAAGGGGACCACCAGCGCGAGCCAGAAGCGCGCGAAGAACGAGGGCGTGTCGGTCGAAGTCACGGCGCAGGGTTAGCACGCGGGCTGCTGGCCGGGTACGGGGCGGGGTCGCCTTCGCCGGCGTCTGCTACGTGGAAGCGACGGTTGGCGTAGACCACCGCGACCAGGGCCGCGATGCCGAGGGAGGTCCACGTTCCAAAGAAGATATCGACCGGGAGCATGCGCAGCGGCGGCAGCACGCCAGGCGCTTGGCCAGGGAAGAAGTACTCGTGTACCCCGGTGGCGAGCCCGCCGAGCACGAGGGGTGGCAGCATGACCGCCCACAAGCAGATGAACGCATCCCAGCCCACCCCGTCCACTAGGACCGCGCTCCGCTTCATCGCGGCGGGTCCGCTCAGGCCTTCGTACAGCATCACCGGGGTCGTCAACATCCAGCGCATCGTCAGGTAGAGGCCAGGGACGAGCAGCGCCAAGCACGCCAGCATCATGATCGCGGCGGACTGGAGATCCGTCACCGCGGCGCGCGGGAAGACGTGCGCGGCCCTACGCCACGCCTCCCGAACGTCGATGCGTTTGCCATGGAGAGATGCGTGAAACAGACCCACCAGCGCGAGCTGGGCGAAGGAGCTGGCGACGTTCCCCACCGCGAAGACGAACAGTACGTGATCGACGTGGAGCACCCACAGGGAGACCTCCGTCACCGTTTCGATGGCCAACGCGAGTGGCAGCGCCGCCGGCACGCTCATCAGCACGGGCAACAGGCTGCCTAGCAATTTCCCCGCGCTGGCAGGTGCGTGGACTCCGTCGGGCAGCCGCTCGACGCAGGCTTCGCAGAGATTGCTGGTGTGGATCGTGTAGAGTTCAGCGAAGTCACCGCAGCGCTCACACGCGCGTTCCACGCTGGCTGCGCTCGGCTCCTCTCGCTCCTCCGTCGTCATGCGACCGAGGCTAGCAGAGTTGATCGGAGAGTCAGGGCGTCCGTGTGGGCTGGGCGGGGTCGGGCGGCATCGCCGGATCGGGCGGCGGGTTTGGCAGCACGCGTGGGAAGCGCTGGCCACCGATGTCCAGCGCGCGTAGCGGCTGTCCGGCTTCGGCGAGACCGATCACCGGGGTGATGATGGGGCTGCCGTCCGCGAGGCGGGAGTTCTCGTCGTACACCAGCTCGGCGCGTGCGCCCTGGGTGCCCACGCGGCGCCAGGTGCCCCGCTCCGTGAGGGAAGGGTAGGCGTTCATCTGGAAGGTGTGGTCGGCCCGCAGCTCGAACTCACGCATCCAGCCGATGGCGCCGCCTCCGCCCGGTGAGCCGGGCGGTCCCGAAGAAACACTGCCGCTCACCATCCAGCGGCCCACGAACTGCGCGTCGTCCACCACGCCCGCGGGCTCGGCCAAGACGGGCTGGGCCGGCGGCGGCGCCGCGCCGGTCGCGATGACCTGGACGGTCGTGTCCACCACATCGTCCTGCACAGGGGGCTGGGTCACGGCGTTCTCCTCGGTCGGCGGGGGCTCGTCGTCGTCGGGTTGCGCTACGGTGTCGGTGGGACTCGACTCCGACGCGGCCTCGCCCGCTGCAGGTTGCGGAGCCGGGGCGCTCGAGCACGCGGCCACGAGCGCAAGGGTCGTGACCCAGGGCAGGCCCCGCCGAGACCCGAGCATCATCAACGCGCGCCGCATCCCCTCACGGTCGATCATGGCGCCGCGCGTGTCAACGCCGCGCGCGGCCGAGGCCACCCTCGCTCAGGGCAAGAGCGACTTCAGCGTGCAGCGCGTGTAGACCTTGAACGTGGTGCGGATGCCGTGGAAGTCGAGCGTGCTCGCGAAGCTGTCCAGCAGGCCGAAGGGCAGCATGGTGGGGATGGGGCCGCGGCAGTACTCGAGCATGAACGAGCCCTCGGGCCCCATGCGCGAACCGTTGGACCGCCCACGCGGCAAGTACGACATGTCCCCGGGCTTCAAGACCCGCGCGCGCAGCTCGTGCTCTTGGTAAGTGCTCAGCTCGCCCTGCATGACGATGTCCCACAGCTCGCAGCGGTGCCGCCCGCTGTGCCCCTCGCTGCCGTGCGGGGTGCCGAAGATGAGCAGGTACTCTTTGAGCGACGCGTGCAGCAGCGTCATGGTCCCCATGATGTTGCCGGCGTTCGAGAACACCCAGATTCCGTTGTCGTCGATGGCCTTCTTGCCGTAGTGGACCTGGAGGTCCGCGATCAGCGCGCGGACGTTCTCCTCGATGGGCAGGTGGACGTGGCGCTGCACGATGCCCTGCAGCTCCTCGGGGTCGAAGACGTGGCTCATCCGCCGGAGAGTACACCGAGGCCGGCGTGCGCCTCGGGGGCCAACGACGCGCGCTCGCGGGCGCCTTCGATCACCTGGAAGATGCCACCCAGGATGGCGGCGGGCTGCGTCACGACGAAGCCCAGCACGCCCACCAGCAGCGCGTCGCCGACGGGCACGCCCACCAGGCCCAGCATGGCCACGGCGGTGCCTTCGCGCAGGCCAGCGCCTGCCACGCTGACGGGGATGAGCATGGCCAGCACGATGGCGTGACCCACCACCAAGAGCTCCACCAGCGTGGCGGAGACGCCGAGGGCAAGGCCCGTGCACACGAAGGTCAGCGCGCTGCACAGCTGGGTGACGGTGCCGAGGCCGCACGCGCCCACGAGCTGAGCGGGCGAGACCGGGTCGGCGGCCAGCGCACTCAGGAGCTTGTTCAGCGGAGCACGCAGGCGCGCGGGGCTGTGCGTGGCGAGGGCACGCAGCAGGTCGGGGCGGTGCATCACCAGCAGCCCACCGAGGGCCACCACGCCCAGCGCGAGCGACGCCAAGAGACCGCCCACACCGTAGAAGCGCGCGGCCCCGAGCGGCAGCAGCGCGAAGCTGGTGAGCGCGAGGGCGGTGAACGACAGGCCCTTCTCGATCAGCACGGCGCGCGCCGAGGCGGCGGTGCGGCCGGTCTCGCGCGAGGCGGCCAGCACGCGGTAGCCATCAAGGCCCAGCGTGGACGGCGTGAACACGCCGACGAAGCGCCCGATCAGGTAGTGCCGCGTCAGGAACGACAGCCCGAGCTCCACGCGCTGCGAGGCGAGCAGCACGCGCCAGCGCACCACCCCGGCGGCCACGGCCAAGAGCTGCACCACGATGCCGGCCACGAACCAGCGGGTGTCCATGCGCCCGAGCGCGGCCAGCGTGCTGTCCACGCCGTCGTGCGTGGCGATCCAGGCGACCAGGGCAACCAAGAGCGAGACCGACAGACCGGCCTTGAGCGTCCGAGACATGCGGCTAGGTAAGCTCATGTAGGTGCGTGTAGCAAAAAAGCGGCCGGCTACATCACTTGATCCGGTCCAGCCAGTACCCGGGGCGACGCGATGTGTGAGTGATGCCAACCACCCGCGTGACTGAATCGTTCCTTGCAATCAGCACAACGAAAGGGAAGCGGTGAACGACGAACTTTCGCACCGCGGTCGCAGGCGGCGGCAGCGATGAGCCCAGCTGAGGGTTCTCGACAGCGAACTCGATCGTCGACGCAACCTCAGCCAAGAAGCGCTCCCCAAGCCCTCTGTGCTGACCTTCGTAGTAAGCGATGGAATCGTTGAGTTCCGCCAGCGCCTCGGAAAGCACCTCGAGCGTCATTTGAAGCCGAACTTGGCCTTCACCTGACGCTGGGCAGAGTCCCAAGAAATCGCGGTGGTCTCGCCGCGAGCCTCACTCTCCAGGCGACGAACGGCCTCGTTCGCCCACGCTTGGTCGATCTCGTCGGGGTTTCGGTGAAGGCTAGTCAGCAAGGCATTCGCCAGCGACTCGCGCTCCTCTTCGGGGAGGGCGAGCGCGTCGGCGAGGATCTTCTCAGCGGTCGCAGTCACGTCGACCAGTCTATGTGACCCGCAGTGGCTCGGCTACCGGTCCTGGACGCATCAACAGCTGGCGAGTTCAGGGAGCCGCTGCTGGCGGCCGCACCCGCAGGCCCAGCACGAAGGGCTGCGCGGGGTTCTCGAGGTAGCGGTAGCGCGCGTAGTGGCTGATCACGCGGCGCACGTAGTTGCGCGTCTCGTCGAAGGGGATGTGCTCCACGAAGAGGTCCACGTCGATCTCGCCCGGCGCGCGCGCGAGCCACTCGGTGACCTTGGCGTGGCCCGCGTTGTAGGCGGCGATGCTGAGCGGCATCTGCTCGTCGTAGCGCTGGTAGTGCTGCTGGATCTCGTCGATGCCGAAGCGCAGGTTGATGACCGGGTCGAGCAGCATGCCGCTGCGGTAGCGCAGGCCGAGGGCGCGAGCGCGGCGGCGCGCGTTCTCCGGCATCATCTGCAAGAGGCCCACGGCGCCCGCGTGGCTGGTGACCCCGGGGTCGTAGGCGCTCTCCTGCCGCATGCTGGCCCACACGTAGGCCGGGTCGATCTCGTGCTGGCCCGCGATCTGCCGCACCTCGCGCGCATAGGGGCGCGGGTAGGCGGCCTCCCAGGCCCAGCGGTTGTCGTCGCCGGGCGCGCGCTTCAGCAGGTCGTCCTGACGCGCGGCAAGGCGGTACGCCGCCGGCGTGGCGCCCACCATGCGGTACGCCGCGACCAGGCACTCCACGCGACGATTGCGGGGGGCCTCGTTGCGGATGGCGTCGGCGCGCGCGCTCACCACCTCGGCGGCGTCGTCGGTCAGGCCCAGGTTGGCGAAGAAGAGCGCGTCGTCGGGCACGTTGGGCCAGGCAGGCGGGACGAATTCCCCCGACGGCCGGGGCGACCCTCCCACGAAGGGCCCGCGCACGGGCCGGCCCATCGCAGCGAGGCGCGCCTCGGCCAGCAGCGAGTACCAGTGCAGCGGCTCCTCGGCGCGCACGCGCTCGTAGGCGATCGCGGCGCCTTCGGTGTCACCCGCGGCTTGCAGCGCGCGCCCCCGCCAGTAGTGACCACGCCCGGCTTCCATGATGCCGCCGCCGCCCTCGGCGTAGAGCGCGAACAGCTCGGCCGCATCGGCTGGCCGGCCGGTCTCGAAGGCGCTCAGGCCCAGCTCGAACAGCGCGGTGCGGCGCAGCTCGGGCACGCGTCGCGCGTCGCGGTGGTCCACGAAGGCGCGCATCTGCGCCTCGGCGTCCGGCAGGTCGTGGCGCAGCGAGAGCCAGGCCGCGAGGTAGAGCGAGTGCCCGGCCTGCTGCGTGCCCGCGTGCGCGTCGGCCAGCGCGCGGAAGGCCACCACGGCCTCGGCGTCCCGGTCGGCGCGGGCCAGCGC
>CAZEAA010000318.1:0-7097 GCA_964510015.1 uncultured Sandaracinaceae bacterium | reverse complement strand
ACGCCCTATCACGTGCCCGACTACCGCGCGGGCCTGTGGGACTTCGAGGACACCAACGTGGTGGGCCAGAACAACAGCGTCGCGGTGCTGGACCTGCGCCCCGAGAGCCCTGGTCTCGAGGTGGTCTTCGCGGGTTTCGACGGGCGCATCCACGCGGTGAACGCGAGCGGCCAGCAGGTCTGGGTGTACGCCTACACGCAGAGCGACCGCGTGCTCACGGGCGGCGTGCTGGCCGCCGACCTGTCGGGCGACGGCATCCCCGAGGTGGTGTTCGCGAGCTACTCGCCCGACGAGGACGAGAGCCACCTGTTCGTCCTGGATGCGGGCGGGAATCTGCTGCACCAGCTGCCACTGCCGGGCCGCGGGGCCATGCCCATCCCCAGCATCGGGGACGTGGACGGCAACGGCACCCTCGAGATCGTGGTCAGCCTGAAGGGCGGCGAAGACGGCGAGCCGCAGGTGCAGATCTACGAAGTGGCGAGCTCGGCGACGAACTGCCTGCCCTGGCCCACGGGGCGCGGCAACCTGCGGCGCGACGGCTACGTGCCGTAGCGCTCGCGCGGCGTTCGCGCGTGATAGCCTGCCGGCCTGCACCGCCACGGGGGTCGTGGTGGCGCAGCGCAACGGCAGAGACGGAGGTGGCGTGATGGGCAAGAAGCCGAAGAGCTGGAAGGACGACGTGAACTGGAAGGTGCTCGCGCTCTTCCCGCTGGTGCCCATCGGCATCGCCATCGCGCTCTTGCCGCAGATGGGCCACGCGCTCGACTTCGGGAGCGCCACCATCTCGGTCGCGCAGCTGGCCGCAGGGCAACGGCCGGAGTCGAGCAACGTCACCATCACGGGCGCGCGCGCGCTCTACGAGCACGCCTACCAGCTGACCACCACGCAAGACGGCAGCGTCTCGCAGGTGGAGCAGTTCGTGCCCGTGGTGCCGCTCGACTGGCAGCCGGGCCAGCCCGTCCCGCTCTTGCTGCACGTCAACCGCGGAATCAGCTACGACAACCAGGTGGACGGCAGCGTGATCGGCACGCAGACCTTCACGGGCGTCGCGCGCGACATCTTGTGGGAGGGCGTGAGCAGCGGCGACCGCGCCATCTTCGCGAACATGGGCCTCACGGTGAGCGAGGACGCGCTGCTGGTGGACACGGACCCCAGCAAGTACCTCTTCTACCTCTACAGCGCGGCGCCGTTCTTCGCCGCGCTGGTCATGGCGTACATCGCGTGGACCATGATCAAGATGGCGCGCGACGGTCAGAAGAGCGACGAGGAGTTCGAGAAGAAGTTTCAGGCGAGCCGTCAGGCGGCGCTGGCCAAGCAGGCCGCGCAGGGTGATGACGATGACGATGATGACGACGACGACGACGATGATGACGACGACGACGACGATGATGACGACGACGACCAATAGGTGACGAGGGTTTCGCTCTCGGCGCCCGTCGGTATACTCCGGCCACATGCCGCTCTTCGCTGCCATCGACGTCGGGTCCAACGCCATGCGCCTCCAGATCGCGCAGGCCACCGACCCGCAGCGGGTGAGCACGTTCCGAAGCGAGCGCATCCCGGTGCGCCTCGGCCACTCGGTCTTCCAGACGGGCAGCCTGGACCCGGCCGTCATCGACCGGGCCGTCGAGACCATGCGCATGTTCGCGGACGCCATGGACGCGGCCGACGTCCAGAACTATCGCGCCGTGGTCACCGCCTCGGCGCGCGGCGCCAAGAACGGGCGTGTGCTGATCGACCGCATCCGCGATGAAGCCGGCCTGACGCTGAGCCCCATCGACGGCGCCGAAGAGGCGCGCCTGGTCACCATGGCGGTGCGCAGCAAGATGGTGCTCGGGGAACACGCGCTGCTCATGGACCTCGGCGGTGGCAGCCTCGAGGTCACCCACATCGAGAACGAGCAGACCGACTTCGTGTTCTCGCTGCCCATCGGCACCGTGCGCATCTTGGAGGCGTTCCTGGACGGCGACGGCGTGGTGTCGGGCAAGCAAGAGAAGCTCGTGCGCGAGTACCTGGACCGCGTCCTCGAGCCGCACCGCAAGGACCTGCGCCTGCGCAAGTGGGACGCGGTGGTGGGCACGGGTGGCAACCTCGAGGCCATCGCCAAGCTGTGCCCGGCCAGCTCTCAGGTGGCGGGCATGCCCACCATCGACATCGCCAAGGCCAAGGAGATGCTGGCCGAGATGAGCGGCATGAGCTCGGCCAAGCGCGAGAAGAAGTACAGCATCAAGCCCGACCGCGCTGACGTCATCGTGCCCGCGCTGCAGGTGGTCACGCGCATCGCGAGCCTCGCCAAGGTGAAGACCATCGTGGCGCCGGGAGTGGGCGTGAAGGACGGCATCCTCACCGAGCTGGTGGCCAAGCACTACCGCGTCTGGGACTACAGCACCGAGCGCGACAAGCTGCTGGCCGCGGGGCTCCAGCTGGGTCGGCGCTATCACTTCGACGAGCGGCACGCGATGCGCGTGAGCGCGCTGGCCCTCGAGCTCTTCGACGGCACGCAGGCCATCCACGGGCTCTCGGACGAAGACCGCTCCATCCTGCGGTTGGCCGCGCTGCTGCACGACGTGGGCGACTTCCTGAACCCCTCGGGGCACCACAAGCACTCGGAGTACATCATCGAGTCGAGCGAGGTGATGGGCCTGCCCTTCGAGCGCCGCCAGATCATCGCGCAGGTGGCGCGCTACCACCGGCGGTCCTTCCCCACCACGCGGCACCCGAAGTTCAAGGCCCTGGACGAAGGCATGCGCGAGCGCGTGCGGCGCATGGCCGCCATCTTGCGCGTGGCCGACGCCCTCGACCGCGGTCACCGCAGCAAGGTGGACAAGCTCAGCATCCTGCAGGGCGGCAAGCAGCTGCAGGTGGGGGTGACCGCCAACGAAGACGCGTCCCTCGAGCTGTGGACGGCCGAGCGCAAGGCCGACCTCTTCAACGAGGTCTTCGGCGTGACGGTGAAGCTGAGCGCCGAGGCCTGATCAGGCGTTCGGCGCCGCGCTCGAATTCTCGGAGCCGGCCTCGATGACCTCTTCCAAGAGCTCGCGGCACTCGGGCTTGTCGCGCAGGTGCTCGATGAGCACGGCGCTGGCTTCCTGGAAGCCCTTCTCGTAGCCGAGGGCCTCGCGCACGCGCGTGGCGATGCGGTCGCGCCCGGCCTGGAGGTCGTTCTCGAGCGCCTCGCTGTAGCGCTGCAGCTGGTTCTTCAGGTCGTCGATCTGCTTGCGCAGGCCGGAGCCGTACTGCTCCTTGATGGCCGCGCGCTCGCTGTACTCGGAGTGCACCTGGTTGAAGGTCTCGATGCGAGCGCGCTCGGCGCCGAGGGCTTCGTAGGTGCGCGCGTCGGCGCCGCCGCGGTCCACCACGGCGCGGTGCCGGTCGTACTCGGCGCGCGCGGACTGCGAGCGCTCGGTCATGTCGTGCGCACGCTCGCGCTCGAGGGCGGCTTCGCGCAGGGCGCGCGACTCTTCGCCCGCCAGCTCTTCCACCTTACGACCAATCTCGGCGCGCAGCGCACGACCGCGTTTCTCGATGGCTTCCAGCTTGCGAGAGTGCGAGGCCAGCTCGCCTTCGAGGCGCGAGGCGCGCGCAGCCAGCTCCCACATGCGGTCGGCCGACTGCTGCACCTTCTCGGGCGCGCGGCCGTTGGGGTACGCCCGCGCGGTGGCGCGCAGGAAGTTGGCGGCGCGACGGCTCCACTCCACCACACCGGGTGTGGGCGCGGGCGGCGGCGGCGGCGGGCCCACCGGAGCCTCGCTCATGCGCAGGTCCCACGGCGTGGACGGCAAGGAGCGCTGCACCGACTTCAGCTCTTCGAGCAAGTGGTGACCGTCGCGGAAGCGCTTGGCGGAGTCCTTCTCCAGCAGCTTCAAGATGATGTTGCGCGCGCCATCCGGCAGCTCGGGGCGCAGCTTGCGCGGGTCCGGCGCCGGGGCCGTGCGCTGCATCTCCAGCAGCTCGTCACGGTCGCTCGAGCGGTAGGGCAGGCGGCCCGTGACCATCTCGTAGAACAGGATGCCGAGCGCGTAGAGGTCGCTGCTGGCCTGCGCGTCTTCTCCGCGCGCCTGCTCGGGGGCCATGTACTCGGGGGTGCCGAACACGGCTCCCTTGGGCGCCAGCCGTGGGTCTCGCGCGAGGGCGGCCAGACCGAAGTCCAGGATCTTCACGAAGTCCTGACGGCCACCGCGCACCGTCAGCATGATGTTGTCGCTCTTGAGGTCGCGGTGGACCACCCCGAGGTCGTGGGCACGCGCGAGGGCGGCGCACATCTGCTCGAGCACGTCGACCGCGCGCGTGATGGGCATGGGCCCCTTGGCGATCTCGCTCGAGAGCGAGCTGCCGAGCAGGTACTCCATGACCAGGTAGAGGTCGCCCTCCTCGGTCTCACCGACGTCGTGGATATCTACGATGTGAGCGTGATCGACGCGGTTGGCGGCGCGCGCCTCGCGCAGCATCCAGGCTCGCAGGTGGGTCTCGCCGCGAAGGTCCGGCCGAATCAATTTGAGGGCCACCACGCGCTCGATCAGGACGTGGCGCGCCCGGTAGACGACGCCCATCCCGCCCTCGCCGAGCCGAGCCTCGAGGCGGTAGCGCCCAGCAACCACCTTGCCGAGGAGAGTGTCCTTCGTGCTCGTCCGTGCGGATGATTTTCGTTCGGTCATCGTAGGGCGACCAGCATACACACACTCCTTTATTTCTGTCACGGTACGGGTGTGGCCACCCCGCAACGCATCGGGCCCTACCTGGTAGAGCGACGACTCGCGACGGGCGGCATGGCCGAGGTCTTCGTGGCCACCCGAGAAGGCACGCGCGGCTTCAAGAAGCGCGTGGCCCTGAAGCGCATCCTCCCGCAGTTTGCGAGTGACCCGGAATTCGTGGAGCTGTTCGTGGCCGAGGCCCAGCTGGCCGTGCGCGTGACCCACCCGCACGTGGTGCAGGTGCTGGACTTCGGCGAGGCCGACGGTGCCCTGTTCCTGGCCATGGAGCTCATCGAAGGCACCACGGTCCACCGCCTGCTGAACGCGGCCGCAGCGCAAGGGCGCGTGCCGCTCGACGTGGCCCTGCACATCGTGGCGCAGACCGCCGAGGCCCTCGACTTCGCGCACAACCTGCGTGACGAGCGCGGCGAGAGCCTGCACATCGTGCACCGCGACGTCAGTCCAGCGAACATCCTGCTGACGCGCACGGGGCACGTGAAGCTGACCGACTTCGGCATCGCCACGGCCGCGCTGCGCCTGCCGCAGACGCGCTCGGGCCAGGTGCGCGGCAAGCTCGGCTACATGTCGCCGGAGCAGGTGGTCGGGCACCGCGTGGACGCCCGCAGCGACGTGTTCACGCTGGCCACCGTGTTCGCCGAGCTGCTGCTGCTTGCGCCCCTGTTCCGCGGAACGAGCGACATCGAGATCCTGCTGCAGATCCGCGACGTGAACCTGCAGACGCTGACCACCACCGACCGCCAGATCCCGCGCGACGTGCGCGAGCTGCTGATCGGGGCGCTGGCGCGTCAGCCGCGCGACCGCCTGTCCGCCGGCGCGTTCGCGCATCGCTGCACGGAGATCATGCGGCAGCGCGGCATGGCGCACGGGCCCACGCGCCTCGCGGCGTTGATCGATCGCCTGCCGATCAGCTCGGTCAGCAGCAGCGACCCGGACCACGTCCCGGGCGACACCAACCTGTTCGACACCAGCGAGATGGACCTGCGCACGGAGCTGAACTCGGTGCGGCCGGTGCTGACGTCGCCCGAGATCTACCGCGTGCTGGGCCCCGACGGAAAGATCCTCGGCCCCTTCTCGTTCCCCAAGCTGGTGGAGCTGGTGACCAGCGGTCAGATCGACGCGCGCACCCGCGTGTCGAAGGAGGAGGACAGCTTCGCGGCCATCTCACGCCTCCCGGAGTTCACGCGCTTCGTCACGTCCCCTGCGCTGCAGTGGCACCTCGAGGAGCTGGCCAGCGCCGACCAGCGCGGGCCCCTCGGCGTGACGCGCCTCTTGCCGCTGTTCTTCCAGACGTACGCGGCGCGCCGCACGGGCGTGCTGCACCTCTTCGACGGAGTGCGGCGCAAGAAGATCTACTTCGTGGACGGCAAGCCCGAGTTCGTGGCCTCCACGGACTCGCGCGAGCTGCTGGGCGAGTACCTGGTCTCGCACAAGCACTGCCTGCGGATGGAAGTGGAGATGGCGCTCGCGCTGCTGCCGCGCTACGGCGGGCGCATCGGCGACGCGCTGGTGGGCCTCGGCGTGCTGCGGCCCATCGAGCTCTTCCGCGCCATCGCGAGCCAGGTGCGCTTTCGCCTGCTCGAGGCGTTCCGCTGGCGCACCGGCGAGTGGGCCTTCGTGCCCGACCTGCGCTCGCACGAAGAGACTTTCCCTTTGGGCATCGAGCCGCTCGACCTGCTGCGCGAAGCCGTGGCCGCCGCCGACGTGCGCGAGCTCTTCGCCGCGCTGCTCCCGTACGAAGAGCGCGTGATCTTCCGAGTCCCCTCCCCGCGCGTGTCGCCGCTGGCCTTCGGCCTCCCGCCCGCCTGGGCAACCGTGCTCGACTCGGTGCAGGGCAAGGCCACCGCGAAGATGCTGATCGAGAGTCACGTGGCCCAGGGAGGTGACGCGGACGACGCGTACCGCGCGCTGTTCCTGGGCCTGAGCTGCGAGCTGATCAAGGTCGCCGAGCGCTGAGCCCAAAGTCTGCCGACCCCCACACGTAGACGTAGACGTAGTCGTAGTCGTAGTCGTCGACGTAGTCGTCCTCGTGCTCGTTGACGTGCTCGTGCTCGTGCTCGTGTTCGCAAGCGTCGACGTGCGCCAACCCAAGCAACTCCCACCGGCCAGCGCCGATACCTCCACATGCTCACCTTTCAGAAGCTGGACGTGTATCGCTGCTCCATCGAATTCGCGTCAATTGCCGCAGAATTGTGCAATGGGATTCCCCGCGGTCACACCGCCCTGCGGGACCAACTTCGTCGCGCTGCGTTCTCGGTACCGCTCAACATCGCCGAAGCGACGGGTCGCGTATCCGCGGCGGACGGGGCACGACATTTCGCGATCGCGAGGGGCTCGGCGATGGAGTGCGCGGCAGTGCTCGACGTCGTTCGCGTTCTGGGTGCGGTA
>CAZEAA010000317.1:6901-7122 GCA_964510015.1 uncultured Sandaracinaceae bacterium | reverse complement strand
GTGCATCACCAGGAAGTGGCTCTTGAAGCGCTCGCTGCGCCCCTCGAGCATGTCTTCGATGCGCAGGCCCGAGGTGTTGGAGGCCACCACGGTGTCGCCATCCAGTGTGGCGTCGAGCTTCTCGAAGAGGCTGCCCTTGATGCACAGCTTCTCGATGATGGCATCGATGATCAGGTCGCAGCTGTTGAGATTGGCGAGGTCGTCCTCGGTTTTCCCGACCG
>CAZEAA010000317.1:0-6891 GCA_964510015.1 uncultured Sandaracinaceae bacterium | reverse complement strand
CTGCGGCAGCGATTTCCCCCTGCGCCGGAAAGACGACACCAGCTTGGCGATGTCCGGATGGAAGAAGGAGGCGGGGCGCGACTTGAGCGCCTTCTCGATGCCGCCCGCGGCCCAGGAGTTGCGCTTGGCCTTGCTCTTCTTCTCGTCGTCCGTGAGGTTCGGGGGCACGATGTCGAGGAGCAGCACTTCGATGCCCGCATTGGCGAAATGCGAGGCGATGCCGCTGCCCATGACGCCGGCGCCGATGACGCCGACGCGCCTGATCGGTTTGCTCATGTTGCTGAAGTCTCCGCAGTAGATGGAGGGTAGGGACCCCCGTCAGTCGTTTCACCGACGAGGCTGGCGTGCATGTTGGCGTAATATCGCCGATGCGCCAGCCCTTCGTGTCGGGCACCGAGCTCCCCTCGGGATCTGCGGTCCGCCGCCTCTCCTCAGCAGCGGGTCAACGGGGGCGAAAGGTCGTCCGGGCGCGCTCGCGCTCAGACGACCGGGCTACACCCGTTCAGTGACCGTGGCCCGCGTGCGGGTCGGCCGCGGGGGCCTCTGCGGGCGCGGCCGGAGCGGCCGCCGGAGCGGCTTCTGGGGCGGCGGCGGCGGCCTCGCCATTGCCATCTTCGGCACCTTCGCCCGCTTCGTCGCCGGCCACCTCGGCCGCCACGTCGCCTTCGGTCGCCTCGGTCTCGGGCCCCTTGGCCACGTGATACACGAGCATCAGCACCATGACCGCCAGCAGGCCGAGACCGGTGGCGGGCAGCCACATGGGCGTGTCAGCGGCTTCGTCTTGGATCTGGGGGAGGCCCGGAACGTCGGGCTCGTCGTGCGAGTGGTCGGCCATGCGCCGGACCTTACAAGCCGGGTGGGCGCTCGCGCAAGCCGCGCCTGCCGAGAGCGCGATGCGAGACATCGGAAGGCATTGCGTGTACGTAGCGCCAGTGACGAGCGCACCGAGCAGTGCCGTGGACGCGGAGGCAGCATCAGCGGGGTGGCTCGCGCGTGTCTTCTCGCCGGCGCGGGTGCGCGCCTTGGCCGGGCTGCTCGGAACCGGGGTGCTGGCGTTCCTGTTCTACGACCACGCCACGAAGGCCAGCCTGTCCATCGACGGGGTGCGCTACTTCTGGATCGACGACGACCAGATGATCTCCATGCGCTACGCGCGCAACCTCGCCGAGGGTCACGGGCTCGTGTGGAACCCGGGCGAGTACGTGGAGGGCTACTCCAACCTGCTGTGGGTGCTGATCATGGCCGCCGTGCACGCGCTCGGCGCGTCGGACATGCACGCCGCGCTCTACGTGCAGGGCATCGCCTTCGCGTTGCACGTCGGCATGATCGCGCTGTCTCTGCGGCTGCTGCGTGTCTTCGTGCCGAGCGCGCGCGTCGCCGCGCTGATCCTCGTGGCGGGCCTCGTGCTGTCGCTGGACATCACCTACTGGTCGGTGAACGGCTTCGAGACGAACCTCGTCGCGCTCCTGCAGCTGGCGTTCCTGGTGCTGCTCCTCGAGCGCGGAGAGAGCAGGTGGCTGTGGCTGGTGCTCGCGCTGATGCCGCTCGTGCGCAGCGACAGCGTCCACCTCTGGGCGGGAGACGCCCTCTTGGCGCTGGTACGCTCGAAGGACCGCGCGCGCACGTTGCGTTCACTCGCGCTGACGCTGCTGCCCTTGGCGGTCCACTTCGGCTGGCGGCGCGCGTACTACGGCGAGTGGCTGCCGAACACCTACTACCTCAAGTCGGTCGGGCTGCCGGACAAGACGCTGACCGGGGCCATCTACGTGGGCCGCTTCCTCCTGCGCTATGCGGTCCCCCTTGCCATCGCGTGCGGGGCAGCCGCCGCGTGCGCGCGCACCGACCGCCGAGCCCTGGCCTTCTTCACGACCACGCTCGCGACCATGGGCTACTGCATCTTGGTCGGCGGCGACAATTTCCCGGACTGCCGGTTCTTCGCCCACGTGCTGCCGGTGGTCTGGGTGTTCGCGAGCCTCGCAGGCGCCGCGCTGATGGCGCAGCCCTTGGGCCGCCTGGGCCTCTACGCCGCGCTCGCCAGCACGCTGGTTCCGCTCCACGCGCCACACCCCGTCCACGCACCGAGCATCAACGGGAACCCTCAGCACCAGGTCGTGGTCGGCGTGATGCTGCGGGACCAGGCGCTGCCCGAGAGCACGGTGGCGGTGATCCCGGCCGGGTTCGTCCCCTACTTCAGCCGCCTCCGCGCGCACGACATGCTGGGAAAGAACGACGCCCACATCGCGCGGCTCCCGTACGTCCCGGGGGGCCTGCTGGGTCACGGAAAGTACGACGCCGAGTACTCGTTCGGGCGGAATCCGGACCTGGTCGTCAGCTGCGGCTCGCGAGCGCTCGTCAGCTCGGCGCCGAGTCGTCGCGCGGAGCTCCCGCACCCCGAAGCGGACTACGGCCTGTCGCTCCTGGCGTCTAGGCCCTTCCGCGACCGCTACCTGCCGTTCCGCATCGAGAGCGAGTGGCTCGCCGTGCGCTCGCAGATCTACACGCACGCCCAGTCTCCCGAGTTCGCCCGGCGAACCCGCTGGCGTGACCCGCTCGTCGAGCCGTGAACCTCGGCCTCGGCGGCCGATCAGGACGCGGTCGGCGGGCCGCTCCGCGCGCCAGCGAACCTCGCCTTCAGCGAACCGAGTCCTGCGACTCCCGCCACGATGAAGAGGCCGTCGAACGGGAAGCGCGATCGCGGACACCCCATGAAGAACATGACCGTGACCCACATGGTCACGCCCGCCAACAGGGTGAGCTGCGCCACGGGTAGGGCGCGGCGGCGAACGGCGTGCAGCACGCCCACGAGCGTCAGGGCCGAGCTCAGCAGCGAGAACGCGATCAGCCACGCGTTGTAGCCGGGGAACCCCGGAAAGTAGCTGATCCGGTAGCCGGTCGACTCCAGCGTGTTCCGCAGCCAGCGAACGACCGTCTCGAGGGGGTGAGCGCGCACGTAGGCGAAGGCCTTGTCGAAGAAATAGGCCCTGTCGGTCATGTCGACGTCGGCGACCTCGAGGTCCGTGAAGAGCAGGTGATTGAGGACGGGCACCCAACCCGTCTCGGGAAACTGGATGCCGCGAACGGGCGCGACCGAGAGGTAGAAGTTCATCCCGTCGCTCGAGGCCAACCCTTGGCTCGCGGGCACGACCACCTTCGTGGCGCCGAACGCCAGCGCCACCGACACGGCGGCGAAGGCGGCGAACCACAGGCCGGTGCGGCGCTCGCCCTCGGCGACTTCGGGAGCGGTGTGACGCCGGACGAGACCCGCCAGCGAGAGCATGGCCAGGCCGCCGACGAACAGCATCAAGTTGGGGCGAAAGAGGCACGCCGCGCCGAGGGCGAGGGCACCGAACGTGGCGGGGGTGCGCTTCTTCTCGAGCCACCCGGCCGCGCCGATCAAGAGCAGCGAGGCACCGAACGACTCGTTGAGGCACAGGTTCGAGTACAGGGCGCTCGGCAGCCACGCCGCGTAGAGCAGCAGGCAGAGGGTGCGCCCGCGCGCGGACAAGCCCCACGCGCTGCACAGCGTTCGCATGGCGAGGCCACCACCCACCCACGCCACGATGTGGAGGCCCGTGAGGATGGCGTGGATGGCGCCGACGTGCGAGCGACACGCCTGCATGATGCTCGCGAGCACGAGCGGCTCGCCGAGAGACTGAAAGCTCAGCTGGAGGTCGACCACCCCGTCCCGGATCAAGTTCGCGCGCAGCGAGTTGACGGCCATGTCACTGAAGAGCGCCTCGGACATGGGGCGAAGCCACGCGCACGCGAGGTGCAGCAGCACACCGAGCCCGAGGATCAGCCACGCCGATCTCTGCGTTTCGTTGGGTGTCACCTTGGCGGGCGCCTACGCGTGGTCGGCTCGGCTGACGATGTCGAGCAGCTGCTTGTGCACCTTGCCGTTGCTCGCGATCACGTTCGGCTCGTGGATGGTGGGGTGGCCCGCGAAGCTGGTGAAGCGCCCGCCCGCCTCGCGCACCAGCACCGCGGCGGGGCACACGTCGTAGGGCCGGATGTCGAGGTCGATCATGGCGTCCACCTTCCCCAGCAAGAGCTGGCGGTAGCCGTCGAAGTCCGCGAAGCCGCGGCAGGTGTAGATGCGCCCGCCCAGCTCGGCCGGCAGGTCCAGTCGGCCCGCGGCGCGGAACTGATCGAGGCCCCCGTGCGAGACCACCGCGTCGTCGAGCGAGGCCACCTCGGACACCCGCAGCGGGCGGCCGTTCATGGTGGCGCCGTGGCCCTTCGCGCCCACGAACAGGTCACCGCTGGCGGGCATCAGCGCCATGCCCAGCACAGGCTCGCCGTCGAATTCGAGGCCCAGCAAGATGCTCCACGTGGGCAGGCCGCGGACGAACGCGCGCGTGCCGTCGATGGGGTCCACCAGGAAGCGCAGCCCCGTGGTGATGGCGTCGTCGCTGCCCGTCTCTTCGCCCCAGGTACGCGCGTCGGGATACCGCTGCGAGAGGAATTCCAAGAGCTTCCGCTCCACCAGCTGGTCGGCTTCCGTGACGGGGCTGCGGTCGGGCTTGCGCTGGGTGCGGGCCGCGGCACCCCCCGAGTAGAGGCGCAGCGCGAGCTCGCCGCAGGCCAACAGCTCGTCGGTGAGCGCGCGCAGCCCGGCGGGGCCCCCGATTCGGTCGAGATCAAATGGCTCCATGCGCACACCCTGCACCAGATGGGCCTGGGCGGCGAGCGCGATTGCATGGGCCCACGCGGCATGACAAGGCCTCGGGCATGCTCCGGCTCCCTCGCGCTCTCTCGCTCCTGCTCGTCTGCGTCTCGCTCGGAGCGCTGGCCGTGGGCTGCGACGGCTGCACCAAGGCCGGCCAGCTGCGGGTGGATGGCGACTTCCCCTACGTGCGCTGCTTGGCGGTGGACGAGCGCGAGGCGGGGCAGTGGACCGTGGGCGACCTGACCCTGCGCGTGGACGGGCGGGTGCTGACCATCGACGGGGCCGCGTCACCGCTGCGCATGGCCGCGTTCGTGGGCCCGGGGCCCGGCAGCGCGGACCCCACCGCGGCCATCGCGGCGCTCCGTCCGCACGGCGCCAAGCTGGTCTGGGTGCTGGGGGAGCTCGGCGACACGGAGGCGCATGCGCAGCGCACCCTCACGGCCCTCGCCGCGAACCCCGGGGTGTCCTTGGTGTTGGCCAGCGGGCGCGACGACTTCGACGTGCTGGAGGAGGCCTGGGACGCGCTGCCCGACGAGGCCGCCGCGCACGTCATCGACCTGCGTCCCTTCCGGGCCGTGCGGGTGGGGAGCACGGTCTTCGGCCTGACGTCGGGCGGGGCCGGCGGCCGCTACGCCCGCAACCGATCGTCGTGTGGCTTCGGAGAAGACGACCTGGACGAGGTCGAGGACGCGTTCCCCGACACGGACGAGGCTCGCCGCTTCATGGTGTCGTGGGTGGCACCTGCCGGCGGGGTGGCCCGCGACGAGGGGGGCGCCGACGGCGGCGATCCGGTCCTGCGCGACTTCATGACCGAGAACGAGGCGGCCGGCGGCATCTTCGCCTGGCCCCCGCACGCGGCGTGGAGTGGCAGCCGCGTGGCGCCGGACGGCGTGACCCCGCTGGCCGACCGGGCGGCCGATCCTGCGGCGCAGGTGGTGGTGGGGCGCATCGCCGGCCCCCCCGTGGAGCGCCGCGACGGCTCGCGCGCCGCGAATGGCGCCTTGCTGCTGGAGGTGCGGGACGGGGGGCTCGCTATCCTGGCCCACGCCCCCAGCGCACCTTGACTTACGAGGGTCCACCGCTAAGGTAGCGCGCTTCCGTGCGCCTAGCCGAGCACCCACATGCCCACGTTCACCATCGACACTGACGAGCTCAGCGAGTCCGGTAAGGAGTACTCCTTCCCGGTCGAGCCGTCGTGGCTGGACACCGTCATGGAAGACGCGGGTCTGCGCGGCGTGGCCGGTGAGGTGGGCCTCGTGAAGGTGACCGCTCATCGCATCGGCGACGACATCGCCGTGTCGGGGCGCGTCCAGGCCGCCATGACCGGCACCTGCGTGCGCTGCCTCGAGGACATGCGCATCGACGCCAACGTGAAGCTGACCGTGAACGTCAGCCCGCGCTCGTCGGCCAAGCAGCTGCCCGAAGAGCTGGAGCTCACCCCGGAGGACCTGGACCGCGACTTCTACGACGGCCAGACCGTGGTGCTGGACGACGTGGTGCGCGAGAACCTCATCCTCGAGGTCCCCATGAAGCCCCTGTGCAGCGAGTCCTGCCAGGGCATCGAGATTCCGGCGCACGTGCGCCCCCCAGCCGACTTCGGCGTGTCCGAGGAAACGTTGGAATCCCTCAAGAAGCTCAGGCAGGCGCTCCCCGATGCGTCTGCACCAAGAAAATAGGAGTATCCCGTGGCCGTTCCGAAGCGACGCACCAGCCGCATGAAGCGCAAGCAGCGCCGTGCCAACCATGACAAGGTGGCCGCGCCCACCCTGACCGCTTGCCCCACCTGTGGCGACATGATGGTGCCGCACCGCATTTGTCCGTCCTGTGGCCACTACAAGGGCCGTCAGTTCTTCCAGGGTAAGGAAGAGCTCGGCTGACGCGCTCGCGCGGCCGAGCAGCGGACCGATGTTCGATCTGACCGACAAGGTCGCCATCGTCACGGGCGGGTCGAGGGGGATCGGGCGCTCGGTCTGCGTGGCTCTCGCGCAGGCCGGCGCCTACGTCGTCGTCAATTTCCGCAGCGGCCAGGCTGCTGCGGAAGAGACGCTCGCGCTCGTGACGGCTGCCGGGGGGCAGGGCGAGGTGCTGGGGTTCGACGTGGCCGATCCGGACGCCACCGAGGCGGCGGTGAAGGACGTGGCGGCTCGCAAGGGCCGGCTGGACATCCTGGTGAACAACGCCGGGGTGGCCATCGACCAGCTGCTGGCGCGGGTGAAGCCCGA
>CAZEAA010000316.1:0-7122 GCA_964510015.1 uncultured Sandaracinaceae bacterium | reverse complement strand
GGTGGGGCCTCAGTGTGGCCAACCCAGTCGTCCCCACGCGCGTGGGGCTGAGCCGAGCTGCTCGGGCACTCGGGTGGCGGCCACTACGTCGTCCCCCGCGCGTGGGGCTGAGCCGTAGATCGCCGTGTGGGCGGGAGCTCTCCCCTGCTTCCCAAAGGCGCGCCGTCACCCACCTTGACGCACAAGGTGCGTGGATCTAGCTTCGCCCAGTCCAGGACAGCCCTGAGGGGAGCGGAGTCGAATGCAAGCACAACCCGGAACGAAGGTCTGCCTGCTTGCCACAGTGGCGCTCGCGCTGTCCTGGTTCGCACCGAACGTGGCGCTGGCCTATCCCACCTACCCGGCGACCATTCCCAATGGCACCACCTTGGGCTGCATCACCTGCCACTTTGCCGCGGGGGGCGGGGGCCCGCGGAACCCCTTCGGAGAGGCGTACGCGGCGGCCGGCCGACGGTGGACGCAAGCCCTCGCCGAAGACGACTCGGACAACGACGGGTACTCGAACGGGGTGGAGCTTGGGGACCCGTTCTTCACCTGGACGGCCGGCTCGTCCACCCCCCCTGCCTACGCACCACGAGCTCCGGGTTCGAATGTCGGATCCGATGGTGCCGACATGGACGAGTGCACGCTTGGAATCGACGAGTGCGCCATGTCGGCGATGTGCGTCGACGAAACCGGCCCCGCCAGTCAGCGGCCCGAAACCTACCGCTGCATCTGCCCGCCGGGCTACACGGGAGACGGCTACTCGCCGGGCACCGGCTGCACACGAATCGTCGAGCCTCCTCCTCCGCTGGGCGGCGGCGGCATCCCCGAGCTGCGCGCTGCCACGCAGGTGGGTGAGGGCCAGTGGACGTGGGTCAACACCTCGGGGGAGGACACGGCCCCGGTGGAGACGAGCTGTGGGCGCACGGGCCGCGACCAGTGGTTCTACTACCCCTACGAGTGCAACGGCCCCGTGGTGATCGAGCGCGAGGGTTTCAACTACGTGCCCGTCGTGAGCTTGTACGAATCCGGCGCCTACAACGCCGAGGGCTTCGAGACCCCGCCCGCCCCCCGCGAGCGCCGCTGCTTCACTTCGGCCACGCACGACGGCCCGGAGATCCGGACGACCGAGGGCGCGTTCCTCGTGCGCTTCTCGGGGATCAACGGGGCGGCCGGATCTGGAAGGTTCCGCATCCGCTGCGAGGCCACTCTGGGTTCGGGCTATTGTTCGAGTGCGAGCTCGTTGCCCGAGGAGACGCCCACTCGCTACACGCTGGGCCAGACCCGTGAGCCGCGCATCTCCGGCACGCCGCCCCAAGATCCGTGCCCGCTGCCGGGTGACGTGTGGTTCGACTACGTGCCCACGTGCTCGGGCCAGGCCGAGGTCACCTTGTCGGGCTACGATGACGTGCGCTGCGACAACACCCGGACGTGGGGCGTCGCGGCCTATCGCGGAGACACCTGCGAGAACCTGATGGAGCAACCCAGCGGGTGCAGCGCGGCAGCGCCCGTCGCGCCGACCGGGACCGGGTGTGCGGACGCCACGCGCACGCTCGCGTTCGGAGTCCTCGCTGGCGAGAGCTACCGCTTGCGCGTGGGAGGGTCCAACACGCACTCGGGTTCGATCCGCGTGACGTGCACACCCTCGCCCATGTGCAATCAGGTGAACGGAGTGGAGACCAATTGCCACCCGCAAGCCACCTGCGTGCCGGGCACTGCCGATCCGCTGAGCGCGCCCCAGTGCGTGTGTCGCCCGGGCTATGCTGGTGACGGCCTGCAGACGGACCTGGGCGGTTCAGGGTGCGAGCCCGTCGTGTGCGCCAACGCAGGGAACGCGTGCGACGAGGAGGCCACCTGCAGCCTCGCGTCGGGCACCTGTAGCTGCAACTCCGGGTACACCAATGCGGGCTCGGCCGCTCCGGGAACAGCGTGTGTGGATCAGAACGAATGCGCCGCGAGCAACACGTGTACGGGCGGCTCGGCTTGCCGGAACCGCACCGGGCCCCGGCCCGACGGTCTGGGCTACGACTGCGTGTGCCAGACGGGCCTGAGTGTCCCGGACGGGGACACACAGTGTCGAGCCGTGTGCGGTGACGGCCTCATGCACCCGCACGGCTCCGCGAGCGGCCCCGACAACGTTCGGCCGCCCGAGGCGTGCGATGACGGGAACGACATCGATGGAGATGGCTGCTCCAGCACCTGCACCCTCGAGGGCACACACACCTGCACCGTCACCCCGTACATGCGATCGGTGTGCAGCCCGGGCCGTTGCGGCAACGGCATCGTGAACCCCACCGCCCAGTCGAACGGCCCCGGCGACACATGGGGCGCCGAGACGTGCGATGACGGGAACCTAACCGCTGGCGATGGGTGCTCGCCGTCGTGCATCCTCGAGGGCACGCACCGCTGCGACATCGTCAACATGCGCACTTACTGCGTCCTCGGAGCGTGTGGTGACGGCGTCGTCCAGCCCGGCCTCGGCGAAGAGTGTGACTGGGCGGCGGGCCAGAGCACGACGTGCTCCGAGAACTGCACGTTGCCGCCACCTCCCCCGATGGCGTCGTGCCAGGTCGAACCCACCAGCCGACTGCAGCCGTTTTTCTGGCTCGGATGCCTCGGCCTCACGTTCGGCGGGGTGGTGTTCCGAGGGCGTCGCCGACGCGTCCGAGAGGAGCCGTCTTGAGGGCGCGAGCCCCGCGGCGAGCGGGGTGAGGGTGGGGACGGAACGGGGCTCACCCCCCTCGGCGAGACAACTCCGCGCCATGATGTATATGGAGGGCGTCATGCCATCGCAGCCACCGCGCATCCCCGAGACCTTCGAGGAGCTCACGAGAGCCATCAACTTGTTGAAGGCTCGCACCATCCCGGGCCGGCTCAACGCCGACGGTGAGGTTCACCTGACCGAGGCGCTGGGCGCGCTTCCCTCCGTGGAAGACGCCGCAGCTTGGTATCCCTTGGTGACCGAGGCGCTCACGCGCTTGCGGGAAGCGGGCGGCGAGCCCGCCGAGCCGCCGCAGGTCCCGCAGACCCAGAAGCAGCTGAAGGCGGCCATCGAGCTGCTGCAGCAGGCGGCCAAGCCCGAGGGCATCGGGAGCCGCACGGCGCGCGTGCGCTTGCACCAGCTGATGGGGGGCATCTTCCCGAGCCCCACCACGGCGGTGCGCTGGCAGGCGGCCCTCGAGAGCCGCATGGAGGCGCTGATGGGTCCCCGTGTCCCCGCGAAGCCTGCGGCTGGTGGCGGCGGTCGGAAGCCGGACAAGAAGCGCCCCGGCGGCCCGCCGGTGTTCGAGCGCTCGCGCCCGGAGCCCACCATCGCGGTCACGCGCCGCCCGGTGAGCGACAAGCTGCGCCCGAAGATCGTCGTGCCCAAGACGGGCGCGTAGCTCTGCGGGTAGCTCTGACCGGGCTTACTCCGCTATCCTGAGCCCGCCATGACCGGTCCCGCCCGCCGCTTCGCCACCTACGAGGACGTGTTGGACGCGCCCGAGAACAAGGTGGCGGAGGTGCTCGCTGGCGCACTCCACCTCAACCCACTCGACGCCATCGAGCTCGACCTAGCCGTGCTTTGGGCTGGCGTGCAGCTGTGAGCCGGAGCGCACTGCAGTGGGTGCTGCTGACAGCCCTCTTGGCAGGCTGCGGAGACGACGCGGCCAGCACCGTTGCCGAGCCTGCGGGGCCCGCGCTGGCAGCCACACCACCGAGCGAGTCCGCGCCCGTCGCGCCCGAGCCGCCCAGCGACCCTGCAGCGCAGCCGGCCGAGCAACAGGGCGATGCGGCCGCCGTGACCGGAGAGAGCCCTGGCACCGCAGAGAACGGCGTGACCACGGGGACCACCACAGGCACACCCGCGCTGGGAGCCCCCAGCCCCGGCACCGGTGGCGAGCCCACTCCCGCGGATGCGCCCGGCGCCTGCACGCGGCTCGATCGCGCGCCCCTCGAGGTGATGCCCGAGCGCGGCGCCCCCGGCCTCGCCACGGAGGGAAGCGCCCTGTGGGTAGCGGGATATCGCTTCGAAGCCGGGCGCGAGCGCGTGCAGGTGGTGCGCGTGAGTGGAGGCCGCGCGCACGTGGAGGGCGACCGGGCGGTGGACCCGCCGCTCACCCAAGGCCGTCACGCCGCGCCCGCGGTGCTGCACCACGACGGGCGCACGGTGGTGGCCTACACCGACGGGCGCGGGAAGCTGCTGGTGGCGGCGCTCGGCGGCGGGGCGCCCACGCTGGTCACGCAGCTCGCGGACATCCGCTTGTCGCCCACGCTGGCGAAGGTGACGGGCGGCTACGCGGTCACGTTCACGGACTCGAACGGGCCCACGCCGCGCGCCATCCTGGTGCGCTTGGACAGCAGCCTCGCGCGCGTGGGGGAGCACGTGCTGCACCCCGACTACATGGGCGGCACGGCGCCGTTCTTGGTGCGCGAGCCCGACGGCAGCGCGCGCCGCGTGGCCTTCGCGGACCCACGCCGAGGGCTCAGCACGCTGCTGCTCACCAGCCTCGGTCCCGACGGCGTGCCGCACGGTGACCCGGTGACCGTGTCGGTGGTCAGCCAGCTGACGGACCCGGCGCGCGTGGTGATGGCCGAGGCACACAGCACAGAGCGCCTGCACGTGGGCTTCACGGCGGTGGACGCGCGCGGGGCCACCGCGGTGGGGCACCTCTTGAGCAACGGTCCCAGCAACCCGCGGCCGCTCATCGAGAACCGCGGCTACGGCGTGCTGGACCTGGACGCGCTCGGCCTGCCGCTCGGTGCGCTGTTCGTGGTGGACTCGCCGCTGGGCGCCGCGGACACGTCACCGCGCGAGCTGGTGGTGCGGCAGGTGAGCGGGCAAGCGTTCGGCGCGCCGCTGACCATCCAGAGCCCCGACCACACGGCGCGCGCCGGCCGCCTGGCGCGCCTCGCCGACGGTACCGTGATGGTGGCCTACACGGGCCTGCGCGAGATCTACGTAGAGCGCCTGCGCTGCCCGGAAATCACCGCTCCGGCAAGCGCTGCCGCGGCCGCGACCGCTGCGCCTTGACCACACCCCCAGGGCTCCGCACGCTCTGCCCGTGAGCCGCATCACCGATCTCGTGGACCGCGCTGGCGGAGCTGATGACACGTCGCCCGCGCCTGCGCCGCGCGCGGTGCTCGCCACCCAGGCCGCGGACGCCGACGCGGCGTGGCAGGCGCTCAACACGGGCGGCACGCTCAGCGCCGCGGTTCTGGCCTCGCCCCTCGCCGGCCTCCGGCGCGTCTACGTGCCGGCGGGCAGCGCCTCGGAAGACGCCGCGCCCGACGGGCTGCTGGGTCACTACCGCGGTCACCCCGTGCACGTGCCGGCGAGCGCCGCGGGGCGCATCCTGGTGCACGCGCTGCGCCTCTTGGAAGAGGACCCTCTGTCGGACATGGACGCGGACACGCGCGCCACGCACTGCGCCGCCGCGCTCGCTCACGCGCTGCACTCCGAGGCCAGCCAGACCCCGCTCGACGAGCGTCTGTCGCTGGGCGCCGTGAACGCGTTCCTGGCGGCGGACCCGGCGCAGCTCGCGGCGGCGCTACAGCTGCCAGAGTCCGAGCTGAGCGTCCCGGAGGCCCTGTTGATCCTGGACACGAGCGTGGGCGGCGTGGCGCTGGCGCGCGGCGGCTTGCCCCTGGTGTTGGTGCGCGCCGACCGCCCTGCCCTGCTGATGGCCGCAGCAGGCGACGACTCCGCGTCGGCCTTCGCGCTGCTGACCCTGCTGGTGGCCACGTGCGATCTCGGCGCACCGCTCAGCAGCTCGCTGGCCGACCTTGGCCCCGAGCGGCCGTGCGTGGCCATGCTGCTGGACGAGCGCGGCGACTTCCAAGCGGCGGGCAACCCGCACAGCGCGGTCCACGTGCGAGGCTACGAGCGCACCGAGGCGGAGTGATCGACCTCGAGGGCATGAACCCGCCGCAGCGCGAGGCCGTGCTGCACACCGAGGGCCCGCTGGTGGTCTTCGCGGGCGCGGGCAGCGGCAAGACGCGCGTCATCACGCACCGCGTGGCGCACCTGGTGGCGGACAAGCAGGTGTATCCCTCGCGCATCTTGGCGGTGACCTTCACCAACAAAGCCGCGGGCGAGATGCGCGCGCGCCTCGAGAAGCTGGTGCCGGGCGGCGTGGGCGGCATGTGGGTGGGCACGTTCCACGCCATCTGTGCGCGGCTCCTGCGCAAGCACGCGGACGCCATCGGCCTCAAGAAGGACTTCACCATCTACGACGACCAGGACCAGCAGGCGATGATCAAGCGCGTGCTGAAGGACCTGGACCTCGACCCGAAGGAGCACACGCCGAAGCAGCTGGCCAACCGCATCAACCGCGAGAAGCAGGAGATGCGCGGACCCGAAGAGCCGCGCAGCGCCATGTACCAGGACCGCATCCTGACCGACGTGTACGAGGCCTACGAGGTGGCGCTGCGGCGCGCGGGGGCGCTCGACTTCGGCGACCTGATCTACCAGACGGTGCGCGCCCTCGAGCGCATCCCCGAGCTGCGCAAAGAGGTGGCCGGCAAGTTCCGCTACACCATGGTGGACGAGTTCCAGGACACCAACCACGCGCAGCTGCGGCTGGTGGACGCGCTGGTGTCGGTGCACGGCAACGTGTGCGTGGTGGGCGACGACGACCAGGGCATCTACCGCTGGCGCGGCGCGGACCGCCGCAACATCCTCGACTTCAAGCGGCGCTATCCGGACGCGAAGGTCATCAAGCTGGAGCAGAACTACCGCTCCACGCAGCGCATCCTGCGGGCCGCGCACGACGTGATCTCGCGCAACGAGGACCGCGAGCCGAAGCAGCTCTTCACCGAGAACGAAGAGGGCAACCTGCTGCGCCTCTACACGTGCGCGGACGCGAGCGACGAAGCGAACACGCTCACGTACGACATCCTGCAGCGCATGCGCGACGACGACCTCGACCTCGAGGACATGGCCGTGCTCTACCGCACGCACGCGCAGTCGCGCTCGCTCGAAGAGGCGCTGCGCGCCGTGAACCTGCCCTACCGCATCATCGGGGGCGTGCGCTTCTACGACCGCGCCGAGGTGAAGGACCTGCTGGCCTACCTGCGCGTGCTGCACAACCCGGAAGACGACGTGAGCGTGCTGCGCGTGCTCAACGTGCCGGCGCGCGGCATCGGCAAGACCAGCGA
>CAZEAA010000315.1:0-7241 GCA_964510015.1 uncultured Sandaracinaceae bacterium | reverse complement strand
CTGCGCCTCTCGGTCGGCTATCGCTACGCGTGGGTCAACGACAACAACCCGGACAGCCGCCATCGCCTCCACGGGGAGGCGCGCTTCGGGGACAGCGTGGGTCACTTTCGCTGGGTCACGCGCGTCCGCTATCAGGCCACCCTTCGAGACGGCCGCGACACCCGGCACACGCTGCGCGGCCTCTTCGGCGTGGGCATCCCCAACAGCAGCCCGGTCATGCCCTACCTCTCGATGGAGCTCTTCACCGACATCGACGCGTACTACGGCTTCTCGAACCGCGCGTGGCGCGGCACCGCGGGCATCGAGATCGAGACCCGGCGCCACACGCTGGACCTCTACTATCGCCTGGAGATCCCGATGAACGACGACCGCGACCCCACGCTGCACATCATCGGGCTGAGCTACGGCTACGAGGCCAAGCTCTACCGCCGCCGCTCGGAGGGCGGCGAGCAGCCCTAACGGACCTCGAGCGGGCCCGCGTTCAAGCGGTTCGCGTTGTCCTTGCAGTTCGCGCGCAGCGCCCCGCTGCAGGTGCGCAGCTCGCTCAACGGCAAGCGGTTGCTGCCGGCGTAGAGGCCAATCCAGATGGTGTACGTGCCGGGCGGGTAGTTCGCCGCCACGTCCAGCTCCTGCCGGTCCACCACGATGTCCCCCTGCTGCCAGCGGCTGATGGGATACAGGTCCTCGATGGGGTCGTGATCGCCGTTCAGGCGCTGCCCGTGCCCGTCGATGTGCAGGAAGATCTTGTAGCTGCCGACGTTCGGCACCAGCGAGCGCCAGTACCACGTGATGGCGAACGACTGCGACGGGCCCACCGTGGTGCCGCCGGGCAGCGTGAGGTCGTAGCCGATGAGCTCGATCTTGTTGCCGAAGTTGGCGTTGAGCACGTGCTGGGGCTGACGCGGCAGCTCCCGCAGCACCGACGTGGCCAGCACGTTCTGGTTCTCGCGGCCCTCGATGGGGCGGTTGGTGGCCAGCACGATGCGGGCGTTGCGGGCGTCGGCCACGAACAGGTGCTCGCCGCTCAGGCGCCGGTACTGGAGGTCCACGTCCACCAGCTGGGCGCTCGGGAAGACCGTCCAGACGCGCTCGTCGCCCGCTTCGTGCAGGAAGCACACGATGGCGTTCACGTCGCGCATGGGCCGGACGTCGCCGTCCGTGTAATACGCGCCCGCGCGGCCACCCACCTGGTACTCACCCAGCGGCTCGCCCTCGCTGCTGAGCGCGTTGTAGGTCTCGAACACCTCGCGCGGCGACAGGTGCCGGCTGAGCTCCGGCAGGAACCCGAAGGCGAAGAACGCGCCGAACGCGAGCCCCGTCAGCGTGATGGGCAAGAGGCGCAGCGTGGGCCGCCGCGCCAGCACGTTGAACGCGCGCGGCACGAGGAAGAGCAGCGCGAGCAGGCCGGGCGGGAGCAAGAGCAGGTAGCGACCGATGCGCACCGCGAGCGAGTTGAAGTGGTCCGGCGCGACGAACACCACGAGGCCGAAGACCACCACCGCCAGCAGCAGCAGCGCGATCAGCACCCACCAGACGCGATGCGCCGCGCTGCGCTTCCACTGCGTGACCACGAACGCGCGCGCGCTGCCGTACGTGGGCTCGGGCCAGGGCTCGGCCGCCAAGAAGGTGAGCGCGGTGCCCAGCGCGAAGGCCCCGGCCGACACGGCCCAGCCGATCTTCGCCGAGAAGCCGGCTTCGGGCACCGTCGGCCGCGTGCCCGGTGTGCCGGTCACGGGTGAGCCGGGGAACATGGCGTAGTCCCGGATCAGCAGCGCCACGAACAAGACCCCGAGCGCGGCCAGGAGCCACTGCGCGCGGCCCTCGCGGTGCAGCTCGGCGAGCGTGAGCGCCACGGCCACCGAGAGCGCGCCGACCGCGTACGTGGGCGCCGTGCCGTAGCGCGAGGCGAACAGGGTGGTGACGGCGTAGCTGGCCGCGAACCACACCAGCACGAAGACCGCGAAGCCGGGCGCGAAGGCCACCGAGGACTCCCCGAGCAGACCGCTGGTGGTGGGGAGGGCGGTGGGCTGCGCGCCGGCCGCCGCGGTCTCGCGATAGGGCTTGTCTTCGAAGCGGGGTGCGGCCTCGGAGGGCGGTTGCTCGTCCTCGAGGGGCGCGTCGTCGTCCGTGGCGGCGCTCATGCGCGCCAGCAGCACGCCCAGCGCCGGGATGAGCAGCGCCGACCAGGGCGCGAAGTTGTGGAACAGGCGCTCCACCTCGCGCTCGAACGTGGGCGGCTGCCCGCCGCGCGCCCCACCGCCGAGCCACACGCTGTACTCGGGCGCGTCGGCGCGAACGGCCCGCCACACCAAGAACGTGATGACCGCGGTGACCACCCAGAGCGGCACCACGGAGTCCACCCGCCGGCGCTGCTCGGGATCGAGCAGCGTGGCGGCGGTGATGCCCAGCAGGACGGGCAGGGGCCCCAGCAGCGCGCCGCTTCCCCAGGTGGACACGCCCACGGCCACCAGCGCGAGGCCCGTCGCGAGCCAGCGTCGCCCGGGCGTGGGGTGCTCACGGAAGACCGCGTACGCGCACGCGAGGGCCACCAGTGTCTGCAGCGCAAAGTGCGGCGAGGCGCCCAGCATCATGCGGCTGTTGATGAGGAACAGCGGTGAGGTGGCGCAGACCACCACGGCCAGCACGCCGACCCCGCGGCCGCCGGCGAGACGCCCGAGCGGGTAGAGCAAGCCCAGCGTCAGCAACCCGGCGAGCGCGAGCGGGAGCCGTCCGGTCCACTCCCGCACCCCCAGCCACTCGAACGCCAGGCTGGTCAGCCACGGGCCGAGCGGCGACCCGTCCACGCTGCCCGACTTGCCCTCGGACCAGCTGCGGGCGACCTCGGCGATGTCGATCTCCCACGGGTCCCAGATGCCGCTCCAGTTCAGGCCCACCACGAGCAGCGAGAGCGAGAGCGCGAGGAGCGCATAACCGACGCGCTTTTCGAGGGTTGCCGTGTCCATGAGCGGGCGCAGGCTACCCGTGCGGAGGCGGCTCGTCCACCGGCCGCGCGCACTCGCTCGACGGTCAGTCCAGGCTCTCTTCGCCGTCCGCCGTGGCGGGCGCGGTCGTGGCCTCGCGCACCACCGGGTCGCCGCCGGTCTCGATGCGCTCGAGGCGACGGACCACGCCGCGGACGAAGGTGCGGTAGCCGGCCAGCTGACTGGCCGGCAGCAGCTGGCCCGGGCCGTTCAGGACCGGCAGCGGGTCCACGAAGCGCCCGTTGTGCTTGAGGCCGAAGTGCAAGTGCGGCCCGGTCGAACGCCCGGTGGTGCCGATGCTGCCGATCACCTGGCGCTGGCGGACCTCCACGCCCACCGCGATGCCGCGCTGGATGCGGTGCATGTGCGCGTAGTGCGACTCGTAGCCGTTGGCGTGCCGGATGGACACGAGGTTGCCGTTGGCCCCCTTCGGCCCGGCCCAGCTGATGACGCCGTCGGCGGCCGCCCACAGCGTGGTGCCGGTGGCGGCCGCGAAGTCCACGCCGTTGTGGGGGACGATGCGCCGCAAGATGGGGTGCATGCGCTGCGGGTTGAACAGCGAGGAGATCCGGTCGTATTGGCAGGGAGTGCGCAGCCAGCCGCCACGGAACCCGCGCCCGGCTTCGTCGTACCAGTCGCCCCGGCCGTCGCGGCCCACGTAGTAGAAGGCGCGCAGGCGGCCCGCGCGTGCGCTCACGTACTCGATGGCCACCGGGGTCGCGTAGCGCAGGAACACACCGTCGATGCGCTCCTCGTCCACGATGACGCGCAGGGCGTCGCCTTCGCGCGCGCCGCTCGAGAAGTTCATCTTGCCGTCGAAGACTTCCACGAAGGTGCCCACCAGCGACGACGCGAGCCCGATGCGCGTGAGGGCCTCGCCGAGGCTGGTGCGCACGAGACCGCCCACCTCGTGACGGCGCCGCTCGATCTCGCGCTGCTGCATGTGCCCGGTCCAAGTGCCGTCGGCGGCGCGCGAGGCCACCACGTACTCCACCGGGTTCTGGTGGTACTCGAAGCGCACCAACTGCCCCTGGCCGTCGCGCTCGAAGAACAGGCGGTCGTCGGCGCGGCAGCGGCGGAAGTCCAAGACCTCCCGCACGGCCTCTTCGATGGGGATGAAGTCGGCGGGCCCGAGGCCGGCCATCTCGAGCGCCTGCCGGAACGCGCGCGCTGTCCCGAAGCGTGACTCGCTGCGCACCGTGGCGGCGGCGTGCAGCGGCGCGTCGCCCGTGGCCTGCGCGGTGGTGGCCGGCGCGGCCTCGGGCACCACCTCTTCGGGTGGCGGCTCGGGGATGGTGCCGTCGGGGTTCCAGTGGAGGCTCTCGGGCGGAACGTAGTTGGGCGCCACGGCGGCGGGCGCTTCCACTTCTTCGGTGGCCGGCGGCCGCAGCACCACGAAGGCCACGATGCTCCCGACCACCGCGGTGATCGTGACGCTGACCAGGATGCGACGCTTGCGCTCGGCCGCTTCGACGTCTGCGCGGAGCAGGGGAGTCGATACGCTCGGGAGCGGTCGCAGCGGCGCGTCTTCGCGTTTCTCGGTCATTGGCGTGGGCCTCAACTACCAGGCTCGCACGGTGGGTGCAAAACGCCGCGCCGGGAAGGCGCACCCGCGCTTGACACGCCCCCGGGCCAGGGCTAGATAGCGCGCTCCCTCAGGCACGTAGCTCAGTGGGAGAGCACTACCTTGACACGGTAGGGGTCGGCGGTTCAATCCCGCCCGTGCCTACAACCAGACCCCCCTTGGATGCTCACGCGACCTCGGGGGGTTTCTCGTTGCTCTGCCCCATGACATGCGCAATTGCGGCGACCGGATCCTACAGCTAGAGTCCCGCCCACTTTTCTCCCGGAGCCACGCGCTCCACTCCCGTGCGGAGCCAGGCTCCACCCGACACGAGACCACCCGGTGCTGCGCCGCAGCCCGTCGAGAGGTTCCGACATGAGCGATACCCACTCCAACGACTCCGCCCCGAACTCCGACGACAACGCGGCGCAGGACCAGACCCTCGCAGCGGCCGAGCCCAGCGCCGAGCGCGCTCCGCAGGCCGCAGGCGACGGCGAAGCAGCTCGCGCAGGCGACGACGCCGGTGACCACGGCGACGGCGAGGACCGCGGCGACGGCGACGACGACCACGACGAGGGGTCCGAGTCCGCGGAAGGCGAAGGCGGAGCCGAGGGTGGCGAAGGGGGGGGCGGCAAGCGCAAGCGCCGCCGTCGCAAGAAGAAGAAGCCCGAGGTCGACACGGCGCAGAAGTCCGCGCACGTGCCGTTCATCCGCTACTTCGACGGTCGCGGCACCAAGACCCACGCGTTCGCGGCGGGTGAGGTCGTCGCCGGCCGCGTGGCCAAGCTGACCGACACCACCATCTTCGTGGACCTCTTTGGCAAGGGCCTGGCGGTCATGGACGTGTACGAGCCGCGTGAAGTGCCGGCTCTCCCGGAGGCTGCCGTGGCCGCCGAGGCGAACCCGGCCGCCGAGGCGTCCGAGGCCGCCGAGGGCGCGGCTGCGGAAGGTGCAGCGGAAGCCACGGCGAGCACCGAGGCGGCTGCCGAGCACCACGACGACGAGCACCACGACGAGCACGCGCACGACGAACACCACGACGAGCACGACGACGAGCACGATGACGACGAGGCTCACACCTCGGCGGGTGTGCTCGAGGCCATGGAGGCCGCGGGTCCCCCGCCCGAGCTGCCGTCCATGGGCGGCATCGTGCGCGGGCGCATCAGCTCCGTGTCCGAGAGCGGCCACATCGTCCTGGTGAACCGCATCATCGATCGCGGCGCCACCAAGTCCCGCATCGCGGCGGCCCGCGAGGCCAAGCTGCGCGTGCGCGGCATGGTCTACGGCTTCAACCGCGGTGGCTTCGACGTGCTGGTGGACGGCGTGCGCGCCTTCTGCCCGGCGCGCGCCATGTCGCTCACCGAGATCGACGACCCCGAGTCGTACGTCGGCCAGAAGCTCGACTTCTCGCTGCCGCCCCTCAAGGGTGGCGGGCGCAGCATCATCGTGTCGCGCCGCGGCATCCTCGAGCGCGAGTCCCGCAAGGCCGCCCGCGAGCGCATGAAGCAGCTCAAGGTGGGCGAGCGCCTGCCGGGCACCGTGCTCCACGTCCGTGACTTCGGCGTCATCGTGGACCTGGGCGGCGGGCTCGACGGCCTGGTGCACCAGAGCGAGGTCAGCTGGGTGCGCGGCGCTCGCATGAGCGACGTGGTGAAGCCGGGCGACGAGGTCAAGGTCGAGGTGCTGCGCGTGCAGCCCGCGAGCCGCAAGGACCGCTACGGCAAGATCAGCCTGTCCATCCGCGCGGCCCTGCCGGACCCGTGGGACCAGGCCAAGGACATCCTCAAGGAGGGTCACTTCCAGTCGGCTCGCGTCGTCCGCACCACGGACTTCGGCGCCTTCGTGGAGCTGCGCCCCGGCATCGAGGGCCTGCTCCACATCACGGAGCTGGGCAAGGACCTCAAGCACGCGAACCAGGTGCTCAAGGAAGACGAAGTCATCGACGTCATCGTGGAGCGCGTGGACCGGAAGGCGCGTCGCGTCGGCCTGTCGCGCCTCAGCGCCTCCGACAAGGCGGCCATGGAGTCGGGCGACTACGATCCGCAGCTCGTCCGCAACCTTCGCATGGGCAACCACGTGAAGGTGGTGGTGGAGCGCATCGAGCACCACGGCATGTTCGTGCAGGTGAAGGGCGTGGTCGGCAAGCGCGGCCGCGGCTACCTGAGCAACCGCGACATGCCCGAGCGCGTCGAGGGCACGGCCTACAAGAAGATGGCCGTGGGCATGGAGATCGAGGTCAAGATCACCGGCACCGACCGCGACGGGCAGCTGCGCTGCTCGGTGAAGCACCGCGAGTTCGACGACGAGCGCAAGGCCGTGCAGGAGTACCGCAAGGAAGCCGGCCGTCAGGGCCTCGGCACGTTCGCGGACCTGCTGCGCGCCAAGCTCGACGGCGGCGGCGGCGACAAGGGCTGAGAGGCCAAGAAAAGCTTGCGCCGGTCCGCCGGCGCGGCTATACACCCGACCTCCCAACCGGGCGATTAACTCAGGGGTAGAGTGCCTTCTTCACACGGAGGAAGCCGCTGGTTCAAATCCAGCATCGCCCACCAAAACGCCGCTCTCCCGAGCGGCGTTTTTCTTTTCCGTCGGCTGGTGGGCGTGGGCGTGGGCGTGGGCGTTGGCGTGGGCGTGGGCGTGGTCCTCTATCGACTGGTCACAAGTCCGACGGGAAGACTTCGATGGCGAAGCGCCGAGGC
>CAZEAA010000314.1:0-7243 GCA_964510015.1 uncultured Sandaracinaceae bacterium | reverse complement strand
GATCCGCGCCGAGGACGAAGGCACCCGGGCGGTCTTCCGCTCGGTGGCCACGCTGGCTGCGTTCGTGGCCGAGAACCGATGAGCGAGGGGCAGAGCGCACACCGCCCCTGCGTCATCATCCCTTCCTACAACAACCCGGTGACCATCCGGCGCGTGGTCCTCGCAGTGAGGGAGCACGTGCCGGACGTCATCGTGGTGGATGACGGCAGCGCCGAAGAAGGGCGCGCCGCCATCGCGGCGCTCGCGGAGGAAGGCATCGCCACCGTGCACCACCGCGCGCGGAACGGCGGGAAGGGCGCGGCCGTGAAGGACGCCTTGCGTCTGGCGCGGGATGCCGGCTTCACCCACGCGCTGCAAGTGGACGCCGACGGACAGCACACGCTCACGGACATCCCCCGCATGCTGTCGGCGTCGCGCGCCGCGCCGGCCGCGCTGGTCCTGGGCATGCCGGTGTTCGACGAGACGGCTCCCAAGGCCCGCGTCGTGGGGCGTCGCATCACCATCTTCTGGACCCGCCTCGAGGTGGGCGGCGGAGCCATCGCCGACCCGATGTGCGGCTTCCGCATCTACCCGCTGCCCATCAGCGCCGACGTGACCGTGTGGGGCGACCGCATGGACTTCGACCCGGAGATCGCGGTGCGCCTGGTGTGGGAGGGCGTGCCCACGCGCAACGTCGAGACGCGCGTGCGCTACGTGAGCGCCGAGGAGGGCGGCGTGTCGCACTTCCACGCGTTCAAGGACAACGTGCTCATCAGCCTGATGCACTCGCGGCTCATGACGCTGAAGATCATGCGCTTCCTCTTCGGCTGGCTCTGGCGCAAGCCCCGCGGCAGGCTGCCGTCATGACGCGCAGCGTGGTCTCGGTGGAGCTCGAGGTGCCCTTCCACGACGTGGACTCGCTCCACATCGTCTGGCACGGCCACTACTACAAGTACCTCGAGATCGCGCGCACCGCGCTCATGCGCCACGTGGGCCTCGACAACCAAGAGTTCATGCGCCTGGGCCACGGCCTGGTCATGGGCGAGACCCAGTGCAAGCACACCGGCGTCCTGCGCTACGGCGACCGCTTCCGCGTGGACGCCTGGTTCAAGGACTACACACAGCGCCTGTGCATCGCGTACGAGGTGCGCAACCTCACCAGCGGCAAGCGCGCCGCGCGAGCCCGCACGGTGCTGGTCACGCTCAATGGCCGCGGCGAGCTCAACTTGGAGACTCCGCGCGACGTGGTGGAGCGCATCGAAGCCGTTCTGGGTCCGGCTGTGCCCGGCTAGCTCGTTGTTCGAGCGGTGGCGTGATCGATCGGAGACCACGTCAGATGCGCAGCCGCCGCCGGTCACTGAGGAGCATTTTCTGGAAGGGGTTGTCGTCCCGGTACAAGTCACCCGCGAGCACGGCCACCACGCCCTTGGTGATCAGCGGGTCAGGCGAGTCGTAGAAGAAGATGCGGTGCACCAAGTCCGCGCTGTAGAAGCGCCCGCACAGGGAGCCGAACACGTCGTACGCATGCTGCATGTAGTCGGCGAGGGGCTGCGCGAGTGTGGGGTCCGCCTCGGTGCCGGTCTTCAGCGCCGCGTCGAGCAGCTTGGCGATCTTCTCGCCGCCGATCATCGCGAAGGTCACACCGGACGAGAACACCGGGTCGAGGAAGCAGGCGGAGTCGCCCACGCACGCGTAGCGCGCGCCGATTGGGGCGTCGTTCTTGTAGCTGTAGTTGCCGATGGTGATGCGGTCGATGCGCTCGGCCCCAGCCGTGAGGCGCTGGATGGTGGGCGAGCCGGCGATGAACTCGTCCAGGGTGGCGTCGGACACCCCGCGCTGGCTGCTGACGCGGCCCACGCTGAGGCGGCGTCCGGCGAGCGGGATGGCCCAGGCCCAGCCGTCTTCGACCATGAACACCAGGATGTTGCCGGTCTCGGTGAGCTCGGCCGTGGCGGCGTCGCTCAGGTGGTGGAAGTGACAGCCCACGGCCGCGATGCCCAGGCCCTCGATGCGGCGGCGCGTCCGCAGCTGGCCCGACAGGAACGCGTTCTGCCCCGTGGCGTCGATCAGGTAGCGCCCCTCGAACGTGCCCGCGCTGGTGTCCACGCGCACCTTGTCCGCGTCGAAGTGCACACGCTCCGCACGCACGCCGTAGCGAAGCTCGACACCCACCTCGACGGCGCGGTCGGCCAGCATGAGGTCGAACTCCGCGCGCTCCACCTGATAGGCGTGCGGGGGCGTCCCGGGAAGGCCGTTCGAGAAGCGGAAGTCCACGGTTTCGCCAGTGCGCTCGTCCAGGAAGACCGCGCCCTGCTTCAGCACGAAGCGCGCGGGGTCGTCGAGGTTCACGCCGAGCTTCACGAACAGGTCGAGGTCGGCCGGCAGCAGCGACTCGCCAATGTGGAAGCGCGGAAAAGTCTCCTTCTCGACCACCAGCACGCGGTGACCCGCCTGAGTGAGCAAGTTGGCTGCGGTGGTGCCTGCGGGGCCCGCGCCGAGCACGATGACGTCGTAGGAGGAGTGGGTCATGGTGTCCGTAAGAGGAGGGAGGTGTTGATCCCCCCGAAAGCGAAGTTGTTGGTCATCACCACACGCGGCTCGGCCGCGCGCGTCGCCTGCACATAGTCCAGCTTGGCGCAGGCGGGATCCACGTTCTCGAGGTTGCGCGTGGCCGGCAGGAAGCCGGTGCGCATGGCCCCCACGCAGAAGGCCAGCTCGATGGCGCCGCACGCGCCGAGGGTGTGGCCGGTGTGCCCCTTGGTGCTGCTCACGGGGACCTCGCCCCCCAGCACGGCGAAGGTGGCCTGGCTCTCCACGATGTCGCCCACTTCGGTGGCCGTGGCGTGAGCGTTCACGTAGTCCACCGCGCTCGCGGGGATGGACGCGCTCTCGAGCGCCAGGCGCATGGCGCTGGCCATGCCCACCGCGGAGGGAGCCGTCACGTGCGTGCCGTCGCAGCACAGCCCGAAGCCGATCACCTCGCCGAGGATGTCGGCGCCGCGCGCCACGGCGTGGTCCCAGCGCTCGAGCACCACCGCCCCCGCGCCTTCGCCGACCACCAGGCCATCGCGGCCCGCGTCGAACGGGCGCGGTGTGGTGTCTGGGCGTTCATGGGCGAGCGACGCGGCATACATGCCATCGAACACGGCGACGTGCGTGGGGTGCAGCTCCTCCGCGCCCCCGGCGATCATGACGTCTTGCACGCCCGCGCGGATGGCTTCGTAGGCCTGGCCGATGGCGAGGCTGCCGCTCGCGCACGCCGCGCACGTGGGCAGCACGCGCCCCGTCACGCCGAAGTAGATGGCCAGGTTCGCGGCGCAGGTGTGCGCCATGAACTGCAGGTAGATGCTGGAGCCGCCGCCGCGCAGGTCGTTGTTCAACAGCCAGCTGCGCGCCATGCGCTCCCAGGCGTCGCTGCTGCCGTGCGTGGAGCCGAACGCGATGCCGCAGCGCCCGCCGCGCAGGGTGTCCTCGCCGAGGCCGGCCTGGGCGATGGCTTGCTCGCTGGCGTGCAGCGCCAGGCGCGCCACGCGCCCCATGGTGCGCACTTGCTTGCGGGACCAGCGGTTGAGGTCGAGGCCTTGCACCTCGGCGATCAGCTCGGCGTCGAGGCCGCCGTACGCGCGCCAGCGGTCCGTGCGCGAGATGCCGTGCGTCCCGCTGCGGAGTGCCTCGAGGGCCGTATCGAGATCGTTGCCGATGGGCGACGCGATGCCGAGCCCGGTGATGGCGACGCGCGTCTCAGCGTGGGGCACGCGCCTCCGCGTGGGGCTGCACGTCACAGAACCAGGGCTCACCCCCCGCGAGGCTGAGCGCGACGCGGCCCGCGCGTCCTTCGTCGAGCGCGTCCACCAGGTGGAGCAGCGGGGCCATGGGGTTGCCGCCGAAGCGCGCGTCCGCGGCGAAGAGGGCCTCCGACGACCGCTGTGGCAGACCGAGCGTGCCCAGCGAGCCTCGCTCGGGGTGCGGCTCGCGACCGATCAGCAGCGCGACCCCGAGCGCCTGATGGGGCGAGAAGCGCGTCAGCGGGGCGGGCAGGCACTCGTCGGCCAGCGCAATGACCGCGGTCTCGTACTGGTCGTGCTGGAGCAGCAGCATGGCCTCGAGCAGCGAGAGCGCGACGGTGTCGTGCCCGCCCGCGATGGCGGTGGCGTAGCCGCGGTTGTCCATTGCGATGGAGAACATGCCCGCGCCCGTGTTGTGCACGCTGTTCTTGAAGCGCGCGGGCGACAAGAGCCCCTTGTCCTCTTGGAACATCTCCATCTGCGCGACGGCGATCTCCATCTCGCCGTGGCAGCTCCCGAAGACCAGCGCGGGCAACGCCGGCGAGACCCCGGCGTCCACGCACGCCTGGTGCGCGACCTCGGCCGCGGCGAGCGTCAGGATGCTGCAGCCGCGCTTGTTGCGAGACGGAACGAAGTCCACCGCGGGGCGCTGGGCCGACTCGTCGGCGACGCCTGCGCGATACGCGGTGAGCGTGGGGAACGACGGCGTGAAGAAGCCACGCCCGAGCACGTGCACCACGGTCATTCGGGCCTCCCCAGCAGCACGCTGCAGTTGTTGCCCCCGAACGCGAACGAGTTGCTGAGCACGTACCGCGGCTGCAGGGAGAGGCGCTCGCTCGGCACGTGGATGAGGATCTCCGGGTCGCGCGGCGTGGACCCTACGCTGGCGGGAAGGAAGCCTTCCTCGAGGGAGACGATGCCGAAGATGGCCTCCACCGCGCCGCACGCGCCAAGGGTGTGGCCCGTGTAGCCCTTGGTGGAGACCACCGGGACCTCGCGGCCGAGCAAGGCCTCGACCGCTTGCGACTCGGCGCTGTCGTTGTGCTTGGTGCCGGTACCGTGCGCGTTCACGTAGTCCACGTCCTTGGCGGCGAGACCGCCTTGGCGCAGCGCGTGCTCCATGGCGGCGAGCGCGCCGCGTCCCTCGGGGTGCGGCGACGAGGGATGGTAGGCGTCGCTGCTCTCGCCCACGCCGAGCAGCATGGCGCGCGGGGTGCCGCGGCGCTCCACCAGCGCGAACGCGGCGCCCTCGCCGATGTTCATGCCGGGACGGTCGGCGCTGAAGGGCATGCACTCGCCCTCGGCCATGACGCCCAAGCTGAAGAAGCCGCGCACGGTGGTGTGGCAGAGCGCGTCGGCGCCGCCCACGAGCACCGCGTCGGCGAGGCCCGCGTCCAGCAAGCGGCGCGCGGACGCGAAGACCTTGCCGCTGGACGAGCACGCCGTGCTCACGATGTACGCGGGGCCGCTGAAGCCACCGAGCTTGCGGCAGATGTCCGTGGTGATGTGGAAGGGGTGCTGCGTGCGGTAGTCGAAGCGGGCCGGCAGCGCGCCCGTGTGGTGGTGCTCGGCGTGCGCCACCTCGGTGGCCCAGATGCCGCCGGTGCTGGTGCCGAGCACGCAGGCCACGCGCGCGGGCCCCCACTCGGAGACGGCGCGCGCGACTTCGGTAGCGATGGACTCGAAGCCCAGCTGCGTGACCCGCGCGAGCCGTGAGTCGTGCTCGGCGATGCGCGCGTCCAGGTCCGGAAGGTCGCCGGGGATGGTCCCGGTGACGGTGGCGAAGGGCACGTCCAAAGGCACCGGAGACAGCCCACGTTCGCCGTTCCGGAGGCGCGTGAGCACCGAGGCCGTGTCGCGACCGAGCCCACACGCAAGCCCGTAGGCCGTAATGGGGTAGGGGGTGACGCGCATGGCCAGCCTCATATCATGACGGGGCCTGCGCCGCACGGCGTCACGCTTGCTTCCGAGCGTGGAACCGTCTACGACTTCCCTATGGAACGGGTCCCCATGACACCCGAGGGCTTTGCCGCCCTCAAGAGCGAACTGGCCGAACTCAAGGCCGAGCGCCCCAAGATCTCGCAGCAGATCGGCGAGGCGGCGGATCATGGCGACCTCAAGGAGAACGCGGAGTACCACGCGGCCCGCGAGAAGCAGGGCATGATGGAGGCCCGCATCGCGGTCGTGGAAGACCAGCTCTCGCGCGCCGAGGTCATCGACCCGGCCACCCTCGGCGGGGACAAGGTCATGTTCGGGGCCTGGGTGGAGCTCGAAGAGATCGACACGGGCGCCACCAAGGTCTATCGCCGGGTGGGCTCGGAGGAGTCCAACGTGGAGAAGGGCTTCATTTCCGTCACTTCGCCCGTGGCGCGCGCGCTCATCAACCGCGAGGCTGGCGACGAAGTCAGCGTGAAGACCCCCGGCGGCGTGCGGAAGTACGAGATCACCGCCGTGCGCTGGTCCGCGACCTGAGCGCGAGCAGGAGCGAGCAGGACCACGGCCATGGGCGCGCGCGACGCGACGGACGCCACGAGCGCATCGGGCGCGATGGACGCGGCTTCCCTCGAGGCTGTGCTCGCGACCTCCGTGGTCAGCCTTCCCGGCATCGGCAAGGTCTCGGGGCAAGCGCTCGAGAAGCGGGGCCTCACGGCCGTGGGCGACCTGCTGTGGTTGCTGCCGCGGCGCTATGACGACCAGCGGGTGATCACCCCCATCGCGGAGCTCCAACCGGGGGTGCGAGCCATGACCGAGGGGGTGGTGCGCAGCGTGACGCAGCCGCCGCCGCGCGGTGGGCGCCGCTTGTCCGAGGTGCGCTTGGTGCCACGCGCAGGAGACGCCCCAGGGCGCTATGGCCAGCTGCGGCTGGTGTGGTTCCACGGCCTGCCGGGGCTCGAGAAGCGCTTCCCCGTGGGCAGCACCGTGCGGGTCTACGGCCGCATCGACGAGCACCGCGGGACGCTGACCATGGCGCACCCGGAGGTGCACGTGGAGGACGGCGCCATCGTGCCGCGCTACCCCGAGATCCCGGGCGTGACCGGCGCGGCCCTGCGCAAGGCCATCCGGGCCGCCGTGGCGCGGGTGGGCGTGTTCGTGCCTGACGCCATCCCGCCCGTGTACCGCGAGCGCTCAGGCCTCGGGCCCGTGGGGCAGGCGCTGGTGGCGTTGCACGTGCCGCCGCCCGCGCTGCCGGCCGAGACGCTGAGCGAGTGGAACCGCGGCGAGAGCGAGCACCACGCGCGCCTTGCCACCGAGGAGCTGTTCTTGCTGGAGCTGGCGCTGCAGTGGCGCCGCGCCGAAGAGGCAGGCCTGCCGGCGCGGCCGTGCGCGATCGCGAAGCAAGCGGCCGAGCAGCACGCGAGCCAGCTGCCCTTCGCGCTGACCGCGGCCCAGCAGCGCACGCTGAACGAAGTGTCGAGCGACCTCGCGCGCGAGCGGCCGATGCGACGCATGCTCCAGGGCGAGGTGGGCAGCGGCAAGAC
>CAZEAA010000313.1:0-7273 GCA_964510015.1 uncultured Sandaracinaceae bacterium | reverse complement strand
GTCGTTGTGTGCGTCGTGACAGGGTAGCGTCCTACCCAGACTCGGCTACCAATCAATACCAACCATTGGCACTGGAGTCAAGCGCGTGCCCGACATCTGCCGCGCTTCGGATTGTGCTTTGGTCGGTAAGAGGGCGCGACCACGGCCGGGCTCGCCGATGTGTGCTCGCCGGGCCCGTCGAAGAAGGTCCGCCCGACTAGAGGGCTTCTTCCCGCGACCACATAGCCGTGGCATCTCGCTGAGTACTGATGCGAGGTCTGCGCCCCAGCAGCGTGTCACCAGCGCGGCACAGCGCGCGGCCAATCAACGCCAACAAGCGATTTCTGCGTGCCCTTCCCGCTCCCGAAGATCGCCAGATACACGCAGAACACACCAATTCGTCCCAAATTCGGCCGGTTCAATTCCCGCCGCCTCCACCATTTTGCAATAATTTCAACACGTTAGCTGCTGTCTGACGCGCAAACCGCGCTTACCCGCCGCCGTTCAGTGACATTTGAGTCTGCTCGGGGAATTTAGGGTTCACCGGCGGCCCGGTCGGTGCTTCGAACGGTGCCAAAGTCAGTGGGAGCTCCTGAAAAGGGTGCCTCCGTGCCGCTTGGCGGGCGGGCGCCGGTTGTCACCAGCGCGGCACAGCGCGCGGCCGACCTGGGGCCGTTCGCGACCGAGCGTTCTGACCTGTGGCGGACGAGTCGCCACACGCCATTCGCGGCGCTTCCCATCGCGCACTGGATGGGGCAACACAGCCCGTCGCCGAGGGTTCAGTCCGTTCCGTCGGACGCTTGAAGCAGCGCCAGCATGTCCGCGACGCTCATCTTGGCGCTTCGGTCGGCGCCGCTCAGCAGCTGGAACGCAAGGTCTCGCTTCTGGTGATGGAGCGCGACGATGCGCTCCTCGACGGTCTCCGCCAGGATCAACCGATACGATGTGACCGGCCGGGCCTGACCGATGCGGTGCGCGCGGTCGGTGGCTTGGTCTTCGACGGCGGGGTTCCACCATGGGTCCAGGTGGATGACGTAGTCTGCTCCCGTCAGGTTGAGCCCTGTCCCGCCTGCCTTGAGGCTGATGAGAAAGGCATCGCCTTCGCCGGCCTGGAACGCGCGCACACGGCGTGCGCGCTCCTTCTCGGGGGTCTGGCCATCGAGGTACTGGTAGGTCACTTCACGCGCATCGAGCTGCTCGCGGACCAGCTCCAGGTGCCGCACGAACTGGCTGAACACCAGCGCACGGTGCCCGCCTTCGCGGAGCTCGTCGAACAGCTCTAGGAACGCCTCCATCTTGGCGCTCGGCAGCCCCAGCTCGGGCGCCACCAGCGCGGGGTGGCAACACGCTTGTCGCAGGCGCGTGAGCACGGCCAGCACCTGCATGCGCTGGTCGCCCTGCGCTGCTCCTTCGGCACGCGCGCGCTCGAGTTCATCCAGGGCGCGTGTGCGCAGCGCCTCGTAGAACGCGCGCTGCTCGGGTTCGGCCTCCACGCGCAGCAGCACGTCGGTCCGCGGCGGCAGCTCGTCCAGCACCTGCGTCTTGGTGCGTCGCAGCATGAGCGGGGTCACGCGCGCCCGCAGGTGCTGCCGTGCATGCGCGTCGCCCATACGCTCGATAGGGTCGGCGAAGCGCTTCTTGAAGGAGTGCGCGGTGCCCAGCAGGCCCGGCTCCACGAACTGGAAGAGGCTATGCAGCTCGCCCAGGTGGTTCTCGATAGGGGTGCCGGTGGTCGCGACACGCATGTCCGCGCGCAGTCGGTGCGCCGCCCTGGCGCGCTCGGTGCTCGCGTTCTTGAACGCCTGCGCTTCATCGATGACGGCGGTCGCGAACCGCACCTCCGCGAGCTGTGGGATCTCGCGCGGGAGCAGCCCGTGGGTGCAGATCAACACATCGAACGGGCCGAGGGCGGACAGGTCGTCGATGCGCTCCGCCCCACGCAGGGAGTGCACCACCAGGTCGGGCGCGAAGCGACGGATCTCGTCCCGCCAGCCCGTGCACACGGACGTGGGCGCCGTGACCAACGCGGGACCGAGGGGCGCGCGATGCAGCAGGAGCGCCAGGGTCTGGAGCGTCTTGCCGAGCCCCATGTCGTCGGCGAGGCAGGCCCCCACACCGAGTTCGGCGAGCCGCGCCAGCCAGCGAAAACCGTCCTCTTGATACGGGCGGAGCGTTGCTCGCAGGCCGCGCGGGATGGGCGCCACGCGCTCGCGCGCGGTCTCGATGGCCGCCAGCCGCTTGCGGAACGCGGGGTTGCCCTTGATGGGCACGCTCGCGTGGAGGTCGGCGAGGCTGAGCGCCGACAACGTGCCGAGGCGCACGGCGAGGGCGTGGTCTGGACCGCGCTCCACGTCGGCGAACGCCGCGACCCGAGCCAGCTCGGTGGCCAGGGCGCGCTCCAACGCCAGGAAGCTTCCGTCGCTCAGCGCGACGAACCGGCTCGGACGCTCCGCCAAGGCCGCGAGGAGCGCCTTCATCTCCATCACGAGTTCACCGTCGACCGTCACGTCCCCCTCGGGCTCGAGCCAGTCCTTCGCAGCGACCATACGCACGCTCACGTGCGACGGGCGCACGGTCTTCACGCGAATCGGATCCCCTTCGGGCCACTCGACCACCACCTTGTCGCCCATGTCGCGCAGCTCGACGACGAGAGCCAGGCAGTCTTCGAGAGTGGGCACCTGTACACGCGCCCCTACGCCAGCCTCGGCAGACACCTTCGCCGCAAGCGAGGGGCAGGCATCGAGCAACGCACGAACTCCCGCGGTCTCGTTCAGGAACGAACGCTGCGTCCGGACACCCTCACGGCCCCGTGCCACCACCAGCGTCTCGGCGCCTTCACCCGGGACGACCGAAGGCCCCTCGACTCCCAGCGGGCTCACCCGAATCTCCACGACGAGCCCCTGACCGTCACGCATCAGGCGCACATGCGGCGTCGCATCCGCGGGCACTTCCCGCGCGACGATGGCCTCGCTCCCGATGGCTGCCTCCGCATGGACTTCGATGATGGACGCCAGCGCGCCCAGCAGCTCACCCAGCGAGTCCTTCGCGGCGTCGGGGTACACCACCGGGTGCTCAGCGACCGTGACCCCCAGGCGCTTCTGCGCGTCGGTGAGCGTCACGACCTGCAGCTGACCGGCCACGTCCAGCCGTGGTCCACCGCGCATGCCCTCCATCGAGAGCTTCATCCCGCCAGGCACGGTCTGCACATGGAGCGCGGGCGCGCAGCGGGTCACCTTCACGAACTCTTCGTTGCCCGCGAGCCGCACGCGCGGGTGGCCCACGAGGGCCTCGTGGACCTGTTCGCTGAAGTGGTAGTACGTGTCTTGGTAGCCTCGGTAGTTCGAGGACGTCACGACCTGGATCTCGGTGAGCACCGCGTGGTCCTCAGTGCTCACGTAGCTCGCCTTGGTGCTCACGAGCGTCTTCAGCGCAGCACGACGCCCTCCCGACCAGCCGTTCTTCGACAGCTTCTGCACGATGGGCTGCACGTCGAAGCCGCGCTGTGGGTCCACCTCGAACACCAGACGTTCACTGCCAACGGGCGGCCCCCCCGACTTCTGAGCCGCGTGTGCGCTCGTGCGGCCCACGACGCGGCCGAGCGCGGCGAGCGCGTCCCTCCACGGCGTCGTCGTCGAGACGCGGTCCAGCAGGGTGCCACCCACGCCGACCTCGTGCGACCCCGGAGCTCGCAGCACGCCGCGCAGCTGGTCGGCGAACCACGTCGACCCCGCCGCCTTGTACAGCTCGGCGTGCACCACATAGGCGGCGTGCTGTGACGACGGGACGCGCTGCCCCGCCCAACGGGTACAGAGCCCAGCGATGAGAAGCAACCAGCCCCCGGCGTTCCGGGGAGGCGCACTCGGGGGCTGCCAGCGCTGCGCGGCGGAGGCCCCCGAGACTAGAGCCAACGCATCGGCGCAAGCCGACAGGTGGCCATATGCCACGCCGAGCTCTGACTGATCCACCGAAGCCTTCGCGAACCGATGCGCCTGGGCTATGAGAGCCGCGTCCCCCGTGCTGAGGAGCGCGATGACGTGCAGAAGCCCCAGCTCTCCCGGCAGCCCAGCGTCTCGGACTCCTGTCGCCTTCCTGTGGGCCGTGAGTGCCTCTTCGAACGCCTTCCAACAGGCGTCGTCGTCGCCCCACCACTTGACCAGGCCCCTCACCGCGAGCGCCTCGGGTGTAGCGAGCCCGAACAAGCTTCGCGAGAGCTCCACCATGGCGACGGACTTCCCCATCTCCCCTCGCAGGAACATCACGAGCGCCAACGCGGCGGCCAGGTCCGGCCCCCAGTTCTCGGAGGGCGTCGCGCCGACCACGCGCAGCGTGCTGTCCACGGATTCCCCTTGCAGCGCGTGTTCTCGCAGGCGCTGAGCGAAGACGTGGCGAGCCGTGACGAACGGCACCGCCATGAGCCAGGTGGGGTCGGCCTCTTCGGTCGTGTCCGGGTCGCAGTCGTCCAGCAGCGAGGCCGTCGCGGCGCGCACGTCGACGCCGCCTCCAGCGAGCCGTGAGTACTGGGCGAGCGCGTCCAAGAACTCGGGCTCGAGGCCCGCGTGGAGCGCAACGCGCGCATACAGCAGCGCGCGGGCACCAAGCGCAGCGTCCGTCAGCTGCGGCCTGCCCCGCATGGGGTGCAGCGGGAGCTCTGGCACGAAGCCGTCGCGCAGCAGCGCCTCCATGGTCCCCTGCGTCCGGAGCCTGGCCATGAGGCGCCCCGCATGAAGCGGCGCACAGCGATATTGGTCGCGCCCGACCCGCTCCAACACGCGAGCGCCCACGAACGCGTCCAGGGCGACGGCTAAGGTGGCGGGAGACTGCGGCGCGCCGCCTGCGGCACGGGGGCCGACTCGCAGCAGGACTCGAACCAGATCGTCGTGCGCGATGGGAGATGAGAACACGCCGAGGAAGGGGGCGATGGCGTCCAGCAGGGGGCTCGATAGTTCTCTCGACGGATTGCGCTTGCTCACGGCGGGGGTCTCCAACAGGCCGCGAACGAGCGCAAGCCGCACGAGAACGCAGCGTGCGGTGGTCGTCGCGTTGCGAGTGCGTTGTGTATCGTACGCACTATTGCACAACACCGCGCACGTGGGTAGCATCCGACGCATGCCCTACGTTCGCCGCCGCGGAAGCCACCTCGCCATCGTCCATGGCTCACGTCACCCCGACTCCAAAAAGGTGGAGCAACACGTCCTGGTGACCCTCCACTCGAAGGCCGAGGCGCTGGCGGCCATCCGCCGATCCAAGAAGGGGCTGGGAGGCGACTTCCACGCGTTGATGGAGCATCGCTACCCCGAGGTCCGCTTCGACTGGGCGGCGATCGACGCGGCGATCGCCGAGCACATGGATCACCTGCCAGATCTGGCGAAGTCGCGCGAAGCGCGCGCGACCGGCGGCTTCGAGGACGCCCTCACCACTTTCGCGCGCTACGTCATCGAGACGGACCCGCAGAGCCTGGACAGCGCACGCGAGCTGTTCAGCGCGAACCGCGCGGTGCTGGAGTGGCTGACCGACCTGCTGGACGCTCGCCTGTCGGCCACGGACGAGAGCACGCCCAACGAGTGGAGTCGTGACCCCTTCGGTTGGAGGCTCGCGCTCTCGAACGGGACGATGGACCCCGAGCTGGAGGAGCAGGTCGCCAACCTGATGGCCGAAGGGCGCGACGCGGAAGCCGAGGCGATCTTCGAGTTCCTCGTGCGCGTCTATCCGCGCTACGCCGAGGGCTGGAACTACCTGGGCCTCATCTCATTGAACCGCAACGACCTCGAGGGCGCTCTCCGTCGCTTCGAGCAGTGCGAAGTGGTCGGCAGGCGCCTCTTCCCGAAGCGCATCGCCAAGCGGGACTACGGCACCCGCCTGGAGACGCGCCCCTACATGCGCGGCCTGAAGAACCAGTTCTTCCCGCTGAGCCGCCTGGGGCGCCACACGCAGGCGCTCCGAATCGCCGAGCGGCTGTCGACCGAGTGCGGCGACGACATCACCGCGTCGGCGTTCCGCGCCACGGCGTACCTGAACCTCGGCGAGTGGAGGCTCGCCTACGACGCGGCCAAGTTCACGTCCGAGTTGTCCCCGGAACCATCATTCTTGATGGCGCTCGCGGCCTTCGAGCTCGGAGATCTCCGCGAAGCGCGCGCGCGCTTCCTACACGGCGCCCTCAGTCTGCCCATCACCGCCGCGCTGTTGCTGGGAAAGCGAGCCCCGAGCCCAACGAACTGGGAGGAGGGGCGCGACGACACCTCGGGCCGCGCGCTCGTGGCCGACCTCACCGGATACCCGCAGGTCCGCTCGAAGGGCGCGAGGGCGTTCTTTCGCGCGTTCCTCGATGACGCCCGGACCGTGGCGCTCACGCGCGAGGCTGGCGAGGTCGCCGCAGCGATGCGCAAGCAGCGGGGGCCCGGGAGCGACAGTGCGAAGTACAAGCGGCTCTTCGCACGCCTCCACGAGCTGCAGAGCTGGCGGTTCGTGGAGATGACTCTCGGATACTCGTGAGCGCTACTTGACTCGGTCGCGCCAGTACCCAGGCCGGCGCGACGTGTGGACGAACGCCAGGACCGTCGGCACGCCACGGATGGTCGCGAGCATGATCCCGTAGCGGTCGAAGCGGTGGAGCGAGAACCGTCGAACCACGGCGCCGAGTGGCGTCGTGCCCACTATGGCGCCGGCGGACGGTGCGGCCAGCGCGCGCGAGAGGCGGTCGCGGTACTCGGCTAGCAGGTCGAGGCCGAGCCCTTCGTCCTGCTCCTCGTACCAGCTGGCGGCCTCGTCGAGCTCGGCGAGAGCCTCTGGGAGGACTGCGTGGCGCTTCATCGGCGGTGCATCGATCGCAGCTTCGATTCGAGACCGGCCGTGGCGGTCTCGCCGTCGAGGGCTTCGACCTCGCCTCGCTCGAGCGCACCCGCTCGGCGGATAGCCTCGTCGGCCCACGCTTGCGCGACAGCCTCGCGATCATCTCCGAGGACCGTATCGAGCAGGCGCTCGGCTACAAGGCGGCGTTCTGCCTCGGGCAGAGCGAGGGCGTCCTCGAGGACCTTTTCGGCGGTGGAGGTCACGTCGAGCAGTCTACGTGGCCTCGGAGCCCGTTGCCAATGGGCCCGCAAGACGTGTCACCAGCGGCACAGCGCGCGGCACACGAAGGTAAACAAGCGACTTCTGCGCGCTCTCCCCGCCCTCGGAGATCGCCAGATACACGGGGAACTCGCTGCTTCACGCCAAACTCGGTGGGTTCAATTCCCGCCGCCTGAGACTTCTCAAAAGGTCCCTGGCGGTGGCTGGCGCCGCGTGAGGGCGGCGGTCT
>CAZEAA010000312.1:0-7302 GCA_964510015.1 uncultured Sandaracinaceae bacterium | reverse complement strand
TCGCCGCGTCGGCGACGGCGCTGATGCTGACGGTGGGCACCGTGCTCGCGACGCGCCGTGGCACCCCGCCCACGCCGCCGCGGCTCGCGCTGCGCCGGGCGGCCGGCGCGCTGGTGTGGGCGTCGATCGCCGGTTTCGCCCTGTGCTGGGCGCGCATCGGGGGTTCGTACTCGCCCTGGCCGCTGACGCCTTTCGCGGCGTATGCCCCTCTTTTCATGGTGGCCGCGGGCATCGGCGCCCTGATCGTGGCCGCGCTGGTCTTGCTGGGGACCATAGCCAAACGGGAGGATCCGAGCTATGAGCGGCCCACGACAGCCGGGGATCCGCCTGCCGGCCCAGGAGACATCACGTGACGCAGCAGACCCCCCTCGACGCTCTCGCCGTCAACACCATCCGCGGCCTCTCCATGGACGCGGTGCAGGCCGCCAACTCCGGGCACCCGGGGACCCCGATGGCGCTCGCGGCGCTGGGCTGGACGGTCTTCACCAAGCTGCGCAAGCACGACCCCGTCTCGCCGGAGTGGGCCGACCGCGACCGCTTCATCCTGTCGTGCGGCCACGCGTCCATGCTGCAGTACGCGCTGCTGCACCTCACGGGGTACGACCTCTCGCTGGACGACATCAAGCAGTTCCGCCAGTGGCACAGCAAGACGCCGGGTCACCCCGAGCTGCACGACACGCCGGGCGTGGAGGTCACCACCGGCCCGCTCGGGCAGGGCATCGCGAACGCGGTCGGCATGGCCATGGCCGAGCAGTTCCTGGCCGCGCGCTTCAACAAGCCGGGCCACACGCTGTTCGACCACAAGGTGTGGGTCATCGCGTCGGACGGCGACCTGATGGAGGGTGTCTCGGCCGAGGCCGCCTCCATGGCCGGCCACCTCAAGCTCGGCAAGATCATCGCCTACTGGGATGACAACAGCATCACCATCGACGGCCGCACGGACATCTCGTTCACCGAGGACGTGCTCGCGCGCTACCGCGCCTACGGCTGGCACACCGAGAGCGTGGAAGACGGCGAGGACATCGACGCCATCCTGGCCGCGTCGCGCAAGGCCGAGGCCGACCCGCGCCCAAGCCTGATCCGCGTGAAGACCATCATCGGCTTCCCGGCGCCCACCAAGAAGGACAGCCCCGCGGCTCACGGTGCGCCGCTCGGCGACGCCGAGATCAAAGCCACCAAGGCCATCATGGGCTGGCCCGAGGCGCCGTTCCATGTGCCCGCCGAGCTGAGCGCCGTGCGCGACGCCACCGTGGCGGCCGGCGCCAAGAGCAAGGCCGCTTGGGATGGCCAACTCGCAGCGTACAAGCAGGCGTTCCCCGAGCTGGGCGCCGAGCTCGACGTCGCCCTCGCGCAGGGCCTGCCGGCCGGCTGGGACAAGGACCTGCCCGTGTTCGAGCCGAGCGCGAAGGGCGTGGCCACCCGCAAGGCCAGCGCCACGGTGCTGAACGCGCTCGCCAAGAACATCCCGCACCTGGTGGGTGGGTCCGCCGACCTCGCGGGCAGCAACGGCTCCGAGCTGAGCAAGCTGCCCTTCTACGGCCGCGTGGCCGAGGGCGAGGTGCCCCGCAACATCAACTTCGGCGTGCGCGAGCACGCGATGGGCTCGGCCCTCAACGGCATGGCGCTGCACGGCGGCATGATCCCGTTCGGCGCCACGTTCCTCATCTTCGGCGACTACATGCGCCCCACCATGCGCCTCGCCGCGCTGATGAAGCTGCGCACGCGCTACATCCTCACGCACGACAGCATCGGCCTCGGCGAAGACGGCCCCACGCACCAGCCGGTGGAGCAGCTGTCCACCATGCGCGCCATCCCGGGCTTCGCCACGTTCCGCCCCGGCGACGCCAACGAGACCCGCGAGTGTTGGAAGGCCGCCCTGCAGTGGGACGGCCCGGCGGCCCTGGTGCTCACGCGCCAGGACATCCCCACCATGGACCGTGACGTCAGCGGCACCGCGCGTGGCGGCTACGTGCTCAGCGAAGCCGAGGGCGGCGCCGCGCAGGTGATCCTCATCGCGTCGGGCAGCGAGGTGGAGCTGGCCATCAAGGCCCAGGCCACGCTGGCCGCGAAGGGCGTGCGCGCCCGCGTGGTGAGCCTGCCGTGCTGGGAGTTGTTCCAGGCGCAGGACCAGGCCTACCGCGACAGCGTCATGCTGCCGGACCTCAACGCGCGCGTGGCCGTGGAAGCCGGCAGCGGCTTCGGCTGGGAGCGCTACCTCGGCATGCGCGGCCGCTTCGTCGGGATGACGGGCTTCGGTCGCTCGGCTCCGGCCGAGCTGCTGTACGAGAAGTTCGGCATCACCGCCGAGGCCGTGGTGGACGCGGCGCTCGCGCAGCTGGGCTGAGCGGGCGTCGCCAAGTCGCCCGAACGCGGCGAGCACGAACATGGACAACCTGCGCGGCATCCTCTTGATGGTGGCTTCGATGCTGGGCTTCGCCCTCGAAGACATGTTCATCAAGTGGACGTCCGCGGACATGCCCACGGGGCAGATCCTGGTGATGCTCAGCGTCTTCGGGACGCCCATCTTCGCTGCGCTCGTGGTGCGTCAGGGCGTGCCGCTCTTGTCGCGCGACCTGCTGCACCCCGCGGTGCTGGCCCGCAACGTGGGCGAGATGGTGGGCACCTTCGGCTTCATCACGGCCATCACGCTGACGCCGCTCACCAGCGCCACGGCCATCTTCCAGGCCACGCCGCTGGTGGTCACGCTCGGCGCGGCGGTGCTCTTCCACGAAGAGGTCGGCTGGCAGCGCTGGCTGGCCATGGCGGTGGGCTTCGCGGGCGTCATGATCGTCATCCGTCCGGGCCTCGAAGGCTTCGAGCCGGCCTCGCTGTGGGCCGTGCTGGCGGTGCTCGGTCTCTCGGTGCGGGACGTGTCCACGCGGCGCGTGCCGCCCACTATCGTCACCATGCACCTCGCCTTCTCGGGCTTCGTCGCCGTAGGTGTGCTGGGCGCGGGCATGTTGCTGGCCACGGGCGGTGTCATCGCGCCCACGCAGCAGCAGCTCGCCCACCTGTTCGGCGCGCTCGTCTCGGGCATCGCCTCGTACTGGGCCATCACCGAGGCCATGCGCATCGGCGAGGTGTCGGTAGTCACGCCCTTCCGCTACTCGCGCCTGATCTTCGCGCTCGTCATCGGCGTGTTGGCCTTCCACGAGCGCCCCGATCTGTTCACGCTGCTGGGCGCCACGCTGATCATCACGTCCGGCCTCTACACCCTCAACCGCGAGCGCCAGCGCCGGCGCGACTCGAGGGTGCCGGGATGACGGAGTGGATCGGCTACCTGGCGGCCGTGTGCACCACCACGGCGTTCGTGCCCCAGGCCGTGCAGGTGTTTCGCACCCGGCGCACGGACGACCTCTCGCTCGGCATGTTCTCGCTGCTCACCGTGGGCATCGCGCTCTGGTTCGCGTACGGGCTGCTGCAGGACAGCCCGCCCATCTACCTGGCCAACGGCACCACGCTGGTGCTGGCCGGGTACATCCTGATCATGAAGCTCACCGAGGGCTCGCGGCGCCCTTGATTCCTGGCGCCGCGCGCCTGCCCTTCCATGGCTCGGCGTGCCTGTGTCACCCTGTTGGTGAGCGGCGCTCCGCCGCGAGATCGAGGCCATGGTGCTCACTACCGTCCGCGTGCCCGATGCGTTCGCGCCCATCTTCGAGAAGGCGCAGGAGTACGTCCGTCGCTACTTCTCGGGCGCGAGCTTCAACCCGGAGCAGGGCACCATCGGCATCGCCGACGAGCGCTACGTCCTGGTGCGCGCCGGCTCGCTCTCGGTCGAGTTCTTCGACGTGGTGCGCGGCCTCTACGGCGACACCCACGACGAGGGCGTCAGCGTGGCGCGCGAGATCCTCTTCGACCTGGCCCACGCGATGGGGCTGGCCGACGCGCGCGTGTTCGCCGAGAAGATGGGGGTCAGCGCGCCGATCGACCGCTTGTCGGCAGGACCCGTCCACTTCGCCTACGCAGGCTGGGCCTTCGTGGACATCCACCCCGAGAGCGCACCGTCTCCCGGGGACGACTACGTCCTGTACTACGACCACCCCTACTCCATGGAGGCCGACGGCTGGCTCGCGGCGGGGCGCGTGGCGGAGTTTCCCGTCTGCGTGATGAACGCGGGCTACTCGTCGGGCTGGTGCGAGTCCAGCTTCGGCATGCCGCTGGTGGCCACCGAGATCACCTGCCGCGCCAAGGGCGACGCGCAGTGTCGCTTCATCATGGCGCCACCGCAGCGCATCGAAGCACGCATCCGCGAGTACCTGGCGTCGCACACCGGCGTCGCCCCCACCACCATCGAGGTCCCGAGGTTCTTCCGGCGCAAGTCGGCCTCCGAGGAGCTCAGCGCGCGAGCCGAGCAGCTCTCCGTTCAGAACGCCGAGCTCGAGCGTCGCGTGGCCGAGCGCACCGCCGACTTGCTGCACGTGAACCAGGCGCTCTCCCGCGAGCTGGCCGAGCGCCGCGAGACCGAGGCGGCGCTGCGCGAGTCCGAGGAGCTGAACCGCCGCATCCTCGAGGCGGTGCCCAGCGGCATCGTCCACGTGTCCATCGACGGCGCCATCCAGACGGCCAACGTGGAGGCGCAGGAGATCCTGGGCCTGAGCTACGACGCGCTCCGGCAGCGCTACACCCACGACTTCGCCAGCGTCACGATCTGGGAGAACGGCGAGCCGGCCGCGCCCGAGGACTACCCCGTGAGCCGCGCGCTCGCGACCGGCCTCGCGCAACCGCCACTCACCTTCGGCGTGCGGCGCCCCGACGGGACCACGTCGTGGGCCATCTTCCGCGCGGTCCCCGTGCGCGATCCCCACACCCGCGAGGTGAGCGGCGCCATCGTGACCTTCGTGGACATCACGCAGCGCAAGGCGGACGAAGAGGTGCGCCGGCGCCTCGAGGAGAAGGTACAGCGCTCCCAGAAGCTCGAGAGCCTCGGGCTGCTGGCCGGCGGCATCGCGCACGACTTCAACAACCTGCTGGTGGGCATCCTCGGCAACGCCTCGTGGCTCGCGCGCGGCAAGGAAGAGGGCACGCGCGAGTGGGAGGCCACCCAGCGCATCGTGGCGGCGGGTCGCAGGGCCGCCGACCTCACGCGTCAGATGCTCGCCTACTCCGGGCGCGCCCGCCTCGAGACCGTGCTGGTGGACGTGCCCGCCGTCGTGCGCGAGATGCAGGAGCTGCTGCACGCCTCCACCCCGCAGCGCGTGCGCGTCACGCTCGACCCGGTCACCGAGCCGCTCTGGGTGGAGGGAGACGCAGCGCAGCTCGGGCAGGTGGTCATGAACCTGATGACCAACGCGTACGAGGCCACCGACACCACCGGCGGCAACGTCCGCATCACGGCCACGCGGACCACGCTCGACGCGGCGGCGCTGCTCGAGATGCTGGAGCACGAGCGCGCTCAGCCCGGCGAGTTCGTGTGCCTCGCCGTGACGGACGACGGTGTCGGGATGGATCGCGAGACGATGCAGCACGTCTTCGACCCGTTCTTCACGACCAAAGCGCTGGGGCACGGCCTCGGGCTCGCCGCGGTGCTCGGCATCATCCGCGCGCATCGCGGGGCCCTCGACATCACCTCCACGCTGGGGCAGGGCACCACGTTCCGGGTGTACATTCCGAAGTCCTCCGTGGCGCCCGAGGCGGACCTCGCGCGTCCACCCGCGCCGCCCGCCGAGAAGCTCTCCGGCCTCTTCTTGGTCGTCGACGACGAGCCCGTGGTGCGCGCCGTCGCGTCGTCGGTGCTCACGCAGCTCGGCCTGACGGTGCTCGAAGCGCGGGACGGCGCCGAGGGCATCCGGATCTTCCAACGCCACGGAGACGAGCTGCGGGGCGTCTTCCTGGACCTCACCATGCCGGTGCTCGACGGCTTCGAGGTGATGCGCACCATTCGGGACACCCACCCCACGCTCCCGATCGTGCTTTGCTCCGGCTACGACCGCCACGAGGTGATCGGACGCCTGCCGAACGATCCGTGCTGCCAGTTCTTGGCCAAGCCCTTCATCGTCCACGAGCTGGAGGACGCCGTCCGCACCTTGATCTCGGTCTGAGTGGCCCGCTGCTACGACTGACCTCGTTGGCATAAATTTGAAGTAGTAACGTACTAGCGCTTACGTACCCGCGAATGCCCGGTAAGGAAGCGCGCGAGCCAGCGGTCGGTATCTCGGTTACACAGGGAGGATGGCCAACACCCACCCCATCCTCCTGACCCCGAGCACACACGTCTTCGTGCTGACGGGCGCCGGCATCAGCGCGGAGAGCGGCATCGCCACGTTTCGTGACGCCGGCGGTCTCTGGGAGGGACACCGCCCCGAAGACGTCGCGTCCCCCGAGGCCTGGGCCAAGGACCCGGCCATGGTGTGGCGCTTCTACTCGGAGCGGCGCAGGAAGGCGGCCAACGCGCTGCCCAACGCGGGCCACTTGGCGCTGGCAAAGCTCGAGCGGGAGCTCGACCCCGGGCACCTGTTCCTCTGCACCCAGAACGTGGACGGGCTCCACGAGGCCGCCGGGTCGACCGCGTTCCACATGCACGGGGAGCTGTTCAAGACGCGCTGCGAGAACCCTGGCTGCGTGGTGCAGCCCTTCGACGACCACCTGCACTATTTCGATGTGCTGCCGACGTGTGAGCGCTGTGGCGCAAAGCTCCGGCCGCACATCGTGTGGTTCGGCGAGGAGCCGTTCGGCATGACGCGCATCAAGCGCGAGGCGCAGTCCTGCGATCTCTTCGTCACCATCGGCAGCAGCGGCGTGGTCTATCCGGCCGCCGGTTTGGTGCGCGAGATCTTGTATCGCCGTCAGATGGGCGACGACTGCCGTGCCGTCTACGTGGGGCCCGAAGAGCCTGCGAACGCGAGCAGCTTCCAGGACGTTCGCCTCGGCAACGCGGGGGACGTGCTTCCCACGCTCTTCGAGGTCGAGCGCTGATCCGTCGAGCGCGGATCCTCAGACCACTCGCGTCGTGCCTGCGCGTGGTCGCCGAGCGTGCCCGAGGTCTCCCCCACACGCTCGCGCGACCGCCGCGCTGCATTCGAACGCTTCGCGAGCGACTCAGAGCGAGTCGCGTCGGCTCACTGACAGGCCGCGGGGACACTCGCGCCGGGCATCGCCGCGAGGCCCTGACGCCAGCCGTCGATCGCCGCCTGGCAGCCGGGCTCGGCGGCCGCACCCGCGGCACCGGCCTGACGCACGCCGGCGCAGGTGGTCTCCGCGTTGAGTGAGCCGGCCATGGCCGGGCTGAGGGCCGTCATGGCCTCGATGTAGCCCGTGCAGCAGTCCGCGGCGCGCGCGCACACGCCACCACCGCCAGCGGCGGCC
>CAZEAA010000311.1:0-7303 GCA_964510015.1 uncultured Sandaracinaceae bacterium | reverse complement strand
CCAGTCGTGACCATCCGCGAGTTCAGCGGCGAGGGTGATGATGTCGTACTGGTGCGTCTCGAATAGCGGACGCATGATGGTGCGCAGCTCCTCGCTGAGCTCGAACGCCTTGATCTTGGCGGGGTTGCTCAAGCGGTCGAGCATGAGCGTGAGGCCGCCCTGCTTGAGCGCCTCGGTGATGGTCTCCCAGCCGTACTGCACCAGCTTGCTGGCGTAGCCGGGGTCGATGCCCTCCTCCACCATCTTGTCGAAGCACAGCAGCGCGCCCGTCTGCAGCATGCCGCAGAGGATGGTCTGCTCGCCCATGAGGTCGCTCTTCACCTCGGCGATGAAGCTGGACTCGAGCACGCCGGCGCGGTCACCACCGGTCGCCGCGGCGTAGGCCTTGGCGATCTCGAGGCCGTCACCGTTGGGGTCGTTCTCGGTGTGGACGGCGATGAGCGTGGGCACGCCGAAGCCGCGCTTGTACTCCTCGCGCACTTCGGTACCCGGGCACTTGGGCGCCACCATGACCACCGTGAGGTCCGGGCGGATCTTCTGCCCCTCCTCCACGATGTTGAAGCCGTGGCTGTAAGCCAGACACGCGCCCTGCTTCATGAGCGGCATGACGCTCTGCACCACGTCGGCGTGCTGCTTGTCGGGCGCGAGGTTGCAGACGAGATCGGCCGTGGGGATCATCTCGTCGTAGTTGCCCACCTTGAAGCCGTTCTGCGTGGCGTTCAGGTAGCTCTGGCGCTTGCTGTCGATGGCGCCCTGACGGAGCGCGTAGCTCACGTCGAGGCCCGAGTCGCGCATGTTGAGGCCCTGGTTGAGGCCCTGCGCGCCGCAGCCCACGATGACGACCTTCTTGCCCTTGAGCTTCTCGATGCCGTTGAACTCGCTCGCGTTCATGAAGCGGCAGCGGCCGAGCTGGTCGAGCTTCTGGGCCATGGTGAGGGTGTTGAAGTAGTTCTGGCGGGCCATCGTGATCTCTCCTGAGAGGTGGGGTGCTTCTTTGTAAGGGGTGCGCGCCGCGCTGCCAATGTTGCGCATGCGTCTATTTTTCGTACTCTGTGTTGCAGGAAGTGAAATAGATGACCCAGGCCAGCTTGGAAGGCTACGAGCCGTTTCTGCATCTCAGCGAGACGCTTCGGTTTTCGCGGAGCGCCGAGGCGCTGGCCATGAGCCCCTCGGCGCTGACCCGCTGCATAAAGCGCCTGGAAGAAGACCTGGGCCAGCCGCTCTTCGTGCGGGACCGCCGCAAGGTGGCGCTCACGCGGGCCGGCCACATCTTCAGGGAGCACGCCCAGAAGCAGCTGGCGGCGCACCGTGAGCTGCTCGAGGCGCTGGCGGCGGAGGAGCAGTCGCCCAGCGGGGAGCTGCGCCTCGCCTGCACGGTCACGGCCTGCCACTCGGTGTTGCCCGAGCTGCTGGCGCGTTGTCGTGCGACTTTCCCTGCCATCGCGCTCCAGCTGCGCACGGGCGATGCCGCGCGCTCGCTGCAGCAGCTGCACGCCGACGAGGTGGACATGGCCGTGGTGCCCGCGCCCGACGTGGCCGACCCGGACCTGCGCTACGTGAACCTGGCGACCACCGCGCTCACCTTCGTGGCTCCGGCTGCGGATGAGGAGCTGCAGCGCCGCGCGCGGGTGGGCGGGAAGAGCTGGAACGGCCTGCCCGTGATCCTGCCGCGCCGCGGGCTCGAGCGGGAGCGCGCCGATGTGTTCTTCCGCGAGCTCGGGGTGACGCCCACACGCTACGCCGAGGTGGACGGCAACGAGGCCATCTTGGCGATGGTGTCGCTCGGCTGCGGCGTGGGCCTCGTGCCCGAGCTGGTGCGTGTGGGCAGCCCGCTGCGCGACGCGATCGCCGCCGTGCCCGTGAAGGACGCGCCGCCGGGGTTTGCCGTGGCGCTGTGCGCGAAGAAGAGGACGCTCGAGCGGCGCGCGATGGCGGCGTTCTGGGAGCTGGCGGAGGCGAGCGCGGTGCCGGCGTTGCCTGCTTTGAAGCGAGGGAAGGCAAAGCGATGAGTGAACGCATCAGCGCGCTCGAGATGGCCGTCGGCTTCGAGACGCGCCTCTACGACCGAGCGTCAGTCGCGAACTGGGTCGATGGCGAGGTGTTTGCGAGCGAGCGCGTGGAGGGCCCGCTGCTGGAACTGACGGTCCTCGTGGGGAAAGCGGACCACGAGATTGCGCTCGAACTCGAAGCGCTCGCGAGAGCGGAGTCGGTGGCCGCCACCTACGCGGAGCTGACGCTCGCGTGCCTGGGCGTGCTGGTGGAGACACACCGCGTCGAGTTGCGGGCCGCCATCTCGCACCTCTTCGGGATGGCGAACTCCAGCGAGTTTTCCGAAGACGACTGCGCGGAGGTGTACTACCTGGACGACGGATACGACCTAGCGGCAGCGGGCTACCAAGGGACCCTCGAGGGAGTGCGCGCCGACTTCCTAGCGTTCACCGGGCGCTACCGGCACCTGCTCGTCGGCGTCCCGTGAGCCACACTCAGTCGAGCCCCGCCAGCACTGCCGGCGTGATCTCCGCGAAAGTCAGCACGTCACCTCCGTGGTCGCGTGCGAAGTCGTTGGCTGCATCGCGGCCCTCCACGGGCACCAGGTCGCGGCCCATCGGGCTGCGCAGGTCGCTGCCGCGCACGAAGAGCAGCGCTTCCACCGGTTTCGTGGTCTGCGAGTAGTACTCGGTGACGCTCAGCTGGAGACCGCGCCCCGCGCCCGCGCCAGCCGCATACCGCAGCATGCACTTGGGCCCGTCGAACTCGAGCCGTGCGCCCTCTGAGTCACGCGCCGTGGCCAGCCACTGGGGCGCCGCGTCGGCATACATGCCGCACTGCGCGCAGCGCGGGTGTTCCTCGGACGAGGAGCTGCAGGCGACCAACGCCGCGAGCGAGAGGGCGAGCGAGATGCCGGTGAGCAGGCGAGACAGCCAGGCGGCGCGTTCCATACGCTCTTCCTGCCACGTGCGCGGCCGGCGCGGCATGCGACATCTTGTCGCTCCCGGGCTTCCCTTCGACCCCCGCCCAGGCTGCAGCACGACCTACCGCGGGTGCTGCGGCGGTACGGAGCTGTGCGTGGGGACCTGATTGCACCACGCGATGGCGCCGTCCATGTCGCTCGGGAACACGCGGCGCTCGGGGAAGAAGCGGCTGGCGTTGGCGATGATGCGCAGCAGCAGGCTCATGAGGGGATGCGAGTCCGAGGTCACGACGGCGCTGCGCTTGATCTTGTCGCCCTCGGGGTGCGCCGAGGCCATCTTCGCGAAGCGGATGCAGTCCCGCACCGTCGGCAAGCGCGTGGCCAGCCGCACGTCGCTGATGATGGCGGTCACCTGCGGGTCCTCGAGGGCTTGGTTGATGACGGCCAAGTACTTGTCGAACGCGTCCGACCCCCGCATGGCCCCCCGCGAGACGACCACCGCAGCGACCCCGTGCCGGGTCCAGCTGCACTCGTAGTCGGCGTCCGCGAGGTCACTCACGCTTGAGCCATAGCGCGAGCCGGCGGGGCACCGCAAACCCGGAATTGTGAAAACAGCGTGAGCGGATCGTGAGTCAGGTTCCGAACACCGAGACACCCCCGCTCACCACCAGGTAGCGCACCACGGGGAGCACCTGCAGCAGCACGGCGGCGACCATCGCGTAGAGCCCGAAGCGAGCGGCGTCCCGCTGCAGCGTGCGCGCGTGATCGCGCTCGGCGGAGGCCCTCGAGAGGCCTTGAATCAAGGTGGGAACCAGGCCGAGCGCGAGTGAAGCGAAGAGCGCGGCGAAGAGCGGCCAGCCGATGCCCCACACGTCGGCGTGCAAGAGACAGAAGGGGCAGGTGTGGCGGGGCGAGCCGTACACGTGCGGGGCCACGAAGCCCATCACGCTCGGGACCGCGGCGCCGACCGCGAGCAACGTGGTGACGGCCAGCGCGGGAGACAGCCATGCCTGGTCTCGACGCTGCATCGCTCCGGCTATCGCCACCGACACGAGCCCGGCACTGACGCTGACTCCGAAGAACACGGCCGGCAGGCCGACCTGCGCGCCGAGGGTGGCCGCCACGGCCGGGTCCAGCTGCGATGCACAGCAGGAGGCGACCACCGAGAGGTCGAGCGACAGCGCGAAGCGCACGGTCAACGCCAGGTCCAACAGCAACAACGGCGCGAGCGCGCCCAGCGCCAGGAACTTGGCCCGCGTGAGGGTGGCTTGTGGGAGCAGCAGGTCGTAGCGATGCAGCGCGAGCCACAGCGCGCAGGCGAGGGCGCTCAGCACCGTGACCCCCAGCATGACGAAGCCGGACTCACCCAGGTGCAGGACGCCGTAGGCGCACATCGCGCCCACCACGCTCGCGCTCATGCGGTCGGCGGCAGCCACGCTCAGCACCACGTTCAAGAGCTGAAAGACCATGGCAGCCTGGACCAAGGTGGCCGCCAGCTCGGCGCGCCGCTCGAGCGCGATGCGGGCTTCGCTGTGGGCTTCGGCGTCGGCACCCCCGCGCGCGGCGCGCAGCACGCGCACTCCCACGGCCGCGGCCGCGAGGGTCACCCCCAGCGCAGCCACGCCCGACAGGACGCGCGCGAGCAGGGTGGGGTGCAGCAGGTTCTCGAACACAGCAGCAAGATGGGGCGGCGCGCAGGACTGGTCCAGCCCCGGCCACGAGTACGGTCAGTCGACCACGCGGCCCTCGCGCAGCTCCACCACGCGGCTCACTTCGGGGCGCTCCACCAAGCGCGGGTCGTGCGTGGAAGCGAGGATGATCTTGCCCTCGTCGCGCAGCTCGGCCAGCACGCGCACGATCTCGGCCGCGCTCTCGCGGTCCACGTGCGCCGTGGGCTCGTCCAGTAGTAACACGTCGGGGTTGGTGACCAGCGCGCGAGCGAGGGCCCCGCGCTGACGCTCGCCGCCGGACAGCGCTACGGCACGGCTGCCAGCCAGCTCCCCGAGACCCAGCCGCGTGAGCCAAGCCTGCGCCTGCGCGCGCGCAGCGCCATCGATGCGACCGCTGGGGAGGAGCGGCAGGAGCACGTTGTCCACGAGCGACAGCGTGTCGATCAGGCCGAGGTCCTGGAACACGAAGCCCACGCGCTCGCGCCGCAGCTGCGCGCGGTGATGGTCGCGCAGCCGAACGATGGACTGCCCGAAGAGGCGCACGTCCCCGGAGGTGGGTGTGGTCATGCCGCCCGCGAGGGCCAGCAGCGTGGACTTGCCGCTGCCGCTCGGCCCCGCCAGCACCGTGAGCGAGCCCGGCTCGAACGTGAGTGACACGCCGGCCACGGCCTCGTGCGTGCGCCGCCCGTCTCGGTAGAGCTTCTTCACGTCCACCAGCACCACGCTCATGTGCGGCCTCGCTGTGCATCGAGGGGGTCCAGCAGGGCGGCGTGCAGCGCGGGGACCAAGCCTACTGCCACGTACGGCAGCACCACGGCGGCCAGCACGCTGAGCGGCGCGCTCGCGTCCACGCTGGGGGTCAGCTGCAGCTCCGGGTAGAGCGCGCTCCAGCCGAACAGCGCGCCGGCCATGCCCGGAGCGCCCAGCCAGAAGACGTAGAAGTAGGCGAGCGCCACGCCCAGCGAAGCGCCCGTCAGGGCCACCACCAGCTGCTCGTAGACGCGCACCTCGAGCACCTCGCGGGTCTGCCAGCCCACGGCCTTGAGGATGCCGATCTCGCGGCGCTCCACTTCGCCGAGTCCCGTCAGCCGGTCCCACGCCAGCAGCAGCAGCGCAGCGAGCGCGGGCAGCAGCAGCACGCTCAGCATGCCACCGCGCGCGTCGAAGGTGAGCGCGTGGGTGCGCTCGAGCAAGCTGCGCTGGAGCACGCGCGCACCCGGAAACAAGGCGGCTGCGCGGTTCGCCACCACCGGGGCTTCGTCGGCCACGCTCAGCGCCACGGCGAGATCCGTGTACGCGCCGTCGGGCACCCCCAGCAGCGCACGCGCCAGCGGCTCGCGGGCTAGCACCACGTCGGCCGTGCGCAGCGCGGTGGCCGAGCGAAAGAGCCCCACCACGCGCACCAGCTGGTAGCGCTCGGCCGCCGGCAGGGCCACCTCGTCGCCAATCCGCAGGCCCAGCCGCTCCGCCAGCGCTTGGCCCACCACCACGTCCTCGGCGTCGCGCGGCAAGCGGCCCTCGAGCGCCAGCGACGCGTCGGGGCTCACGCTCAGCGCCACCACCGTGAGGTTCGCTTCGAGGGAGGGCACGTAGAGGTAGCCCCACACGCGTGGCGTCACGCTTCGCACGCCGCGCATGGCGGTGAGCGAGCTCACGTGAGCGGCGTCCAGCAGCGCAGGCCGGCCGGCCACCGTGCGCTGCACCATCAGGTCGGGCAGCTCGCCGATGCCCAGGCGCGCCTCGTGCCGCAGCGCGTCCGTGAGGAACACCACCGCAGCGAACAGCGCGGTGATGAACGCGAGGCCCACCATCATGGAGGCCGTGCGTCCAGCGCGACGGGCACACGCGCCGAGCGCGAAGCGGAAGCGCGCCACGTGGGCTTTCATCGCGGCCTCCGGTGGCGGGTGGACGTGGCCGGCATGCTGCGCAGGGAGCGCGCGGACTGGCCCAGCACAGTGGGCTCCGGAGGGATCAACGCGCCGGCGGGGTCGGTGTCCAGGATTGCCGGCGCGTCGGCGGCCGCGGCCGCGGGCTCCACCAGCGTGGGGTTCCGCAGCCAGCGCGAGCTCGACGACAGCGCCAGGTCCGAGCTGCCGGTCAGCTGCGTGAGCACCCCGTGCATGCGCGCGCGCTCGGCGTGGTTCGCGTTCCGGCGCCACGCGTCAGCGCCCGCGAGCAGCAGCAGCGTGAGCGCACTCAGCAGCGCGAGCAGCGGCCACGACTCTCGAGGCATGGCGCGCGTCACGGTCAGAGGCTCACGAAGATTTGCGTGAGCAGCGCGTCCGCGACGAGTACGGTGACCGACACCACCACCACGGAGCGCGTGGTGGAGCGGCCCACGCCCTCGGTGCCGCCGCGCGTCTGGAGCCCGAAGTAGCAGCCCAGCAGCGTGATGAAGAACCCGAAGAACGGGGTCTTGGCCAAGCCCGCGCCCATGTCGCGCACGGTCAGCGAGTCGAGCGCCGAGCTGACGAAGAAGTCCATGGGGATGCCGAACGACGCGCGCGCCACCAGCATGGCGCTCAACATGCCCAGCACGAAGGCGATGCTGGTGAGCAGCGGCATGATCAGGATGCCGGCCAGGATGCGCGGCACCACCAGCTTGCGGATGGGGTCGGCGCCCAGCGCGCGGATGGCGTCGATCTGCTCGGTGACCGCCATGGAGCCAATCTCGGCGGCCATGCCCGCGGCGATGCGAGAGCCCACCACGAGGGATGTGAGG
>CAZEAA010000310.1:0-7329 GCA_964510015.1 uncultured Sandaracinaceae bacterium | reverse complement strand
GCCGGACAGCGGCCTCGTCGCGCTCCCGCTCGCGAAGTTCCTCGAGAGCTACCAGAGGGTACTTCACGGGCTCGCCTCGGGCTGCGCGCGCGTGGCGCTCAAGCTCCCCACGATGGCCACCTGCGTCTCGGCCAGGGTGGCCTGCCCGGACAGCTCGGCGTCGAGCGCGTCGGCCTGGAGGTCTCCGTCGGGATCGGAGGCGAGCGCACCCCCCGTGAGGACCAGCGTCAGGCTGCTCGCGCTGCGGCCGAGCTGTTCGAACCAAGCATCCCGCAGCGTCGCCGAGGCCTCGGCAAACACGATGGCGCGGCACGCCTCGTCGCACACGCCGTTCACCGCCGCGATGGGGAAGCCTGCTGCACTCGAGGCCCCCGCGAGCGCTCCCCACGAGCCGAGCACCGACAGCAGCTCGGCGTTGGCGAGGATCGCCTCCACGTTCTCGCCCACCGGGAGCCCGATGGTGACCGGGTCGAACATCAGGATGGCCCCCACGAGGTCGAGCTCGGTGACGAAGCTGAGCGAAGGCGGTGTGCCCGCGACGGGGGCCACTGCCGAGAAGGAGTCCGCACCGCCCCGAAGAAGCAGCGAGCCGACTACGAAGCTCGTGTCGCCGGCGGGCGTGATGGACAACACCCCCGTCAGCGAGAGGCTGAGCTGACTGGACACGAACCCGAGCGCGCTCCCGAAGGCCACGCTCGGCCCCGCGCCTTCGTCGCTCAAGTGCTGGGCGAACGACGCGTCGAGCCCAGAGGCGCGCGCGACCTGCAGCGCCGCGAGGGCCAGCGTGGCGTCCGTGTTGCCCTGCAGCGTGAGGTGCGCCTCGAGGGCGTCGAGCAAGAACGCAGCGTCGCCCGCGGGCGCCTGCTCGGCCAGCGTCGCATCGCGCACCGTTCCCAGCAGGCTCGCCAGGTCCGCGGCCGCCAGCTGGAACTCGGCGTCGTAGTCCCCCGCGATGGCCTGCACGCGAGCCCCGAGCCGCAGCGTGAGGGTGGTCTCGGCGTCGCTCGCGACCACCACGCCGTCCACGCAGCCGAAGGCCAGCTCGTCGCCGCTCGCGCTCTCGCCACGCGCCACGATGGCGTAGCCGGCACCCGCGGGCAGCCCCAGGAAGCGCGCCGAGGTCTCGCCGGTGAGCAACGTGATCGCGCGACCGAAGCGCCCCTCGGCGACCGACGGGTGGTCGCAGTCCGCCGCGGAGTAGGCCTCCACACGAAGCCGCGCAGGGCCCGTGCCGCTCACGTCTTCCACCAGCCCGAGCACGTTACCGAAGCCGGTGGCGCTCACCCCCACCGGCAAGTACGCCGACGCCGCCGTTTGGGCCGACGCCCGCACGCGAAAGGTGGCCGGGATGCTGGATCCCCGTAGCGTGGTGCGCGCCACTCCGTCGGCGCCGCTGAGCACCGAGACGTCCATCAGCGAGGCGTCGTGCGCGTCTCCCTGGAGCGCGAGCTGCACCGTGACCCCCGGCGCCGGCTCGCCCGCGCGCATGACCATCAGCTCCACCGGTGCGTTCTGGAGCGGCACCAGCTGGAGGGCACTGTTGTCCGAGAAGCGCAGCTCGAGCCCGAGCGCCGTGCCACCCGAGTCCATCACGCCCGCGTCGTCGTACACGGTCCCCGAAGCACATCCCGCCTGGCTGGTCAGCAGCGCGAGCACGCCCAGCGAGAGGTTTCGGGACAGGAGCCGGGCGCCACGCATCAGGCCGCAAGGTAGCAGGGCCGCCATGGTGCGGCTATGGGGTGTGCCGCAGCCCAGCGAGCGTGATAAGGCGTCGGACGGCATGGCATACAGCCTCGAAATCGGCGTTCGCTACCTGCGCTCGAAGAAGCGCGCGACGATCTCGCTGATCACGTCCATCAGCATCGCCGGGGTCGCCCTCGGGGTGGCCGCGCTGCTCGTGGTGCTGAGCATCACCAGCGGCTTCCAGCGACAGTTCCGCGACAAGGTGCTGGGCGTCAACGCGCACGTCTTGGTGCTGAAGTACGGGCTCGACTTCCACGAGTACCGCGAGGTGATCGAGCGCTGCCAAGAAGAGCCCGAGGTCGTCGGGGTGGGCCCGTTCCTCATCAACCAGATGATGCTGGCCAAGGGCGACCGCCTCTCCACCGTCATGGTCAAGGGCGTGGACCCCGAGGCGATGGTCACCGTGCTGGACCTCCCTAGCCAGATCATCGCGGGCACGCTCGAGGGCATGCGGCTGCCGAACGCCGCGCCACCGCTGCGCCCCGAAGACCTGCGCAACCCGGACCTGCCGTACTGGCGCGCGATGATGAACCCGAGCGGTTCCGCGCCTGCGCCGTCGGGGGCGAACGACCCCGAACCGGATGAAGAAGAGCCGGCCGAAGACCTCACGCCCGCGGTCGCGCCGCCGAGCCCCACCCCCGGGCGCGTGGCCAGCCCGAGCGACGTGGAGGCGCTGCTGAACGGGCTCGACGACGAGGCGCTGGCGCTGCCCGAAGACGACACCGGCTTCCTGGACGTGGCCGACGAAGACCTGGGCGACGAAGACCTCACGGGCCCGCTGCCGGGCCTGGTGATCGGCGCCACGCTCGCCGAGACCATGGACATCGAAGTGGGTGACCGCGTGCAGCTCATCTCCCCGCTCAGCGGGAGCGCCGCCGCATCGTGGTCGGGCTCGAGCGAAGCGCGCACCCCGCAGAGCCGCCCGTTCCGCGTCATCGGCATCTTTCGCGCGGGCTTCCAGGAGTACGACAGCCGCATGGTGTATGCGGACCTGTTCGAGGTGCAGACCTTCCTCGGCCAAGGCGACTCGGTCACCGGCGTGGAGATGCGGCTCGCGGACCTCGACCACAGCGTGGACGTGGCGCGGCGCTTGGAGCGCGTGCTGGAGGGGCCCTTCCACACGATGGACTGGGCCGAACTGAACCGGCCGCTGTTCACCGCCCTCGAGGTCCAGCAGATCATGCTGAGCCTGGTCATCGCCACCATCATCTGGGTGGCGGCCTTCAACGTCATCGCGACGCTGATCATGATCGTCATCGAGAAGAAGCGCGAGATCGCCATCTTGAAGGCCATGGGCGCGAGCGACACCACGGTGCTCTCCGTGTTCATGGTGCAGGGCACCGTGATCGGCCTGGTGGGCACGCTCTCCGGCCTCGTCGTGGGCGGCGCCATCGTGGGCTACCTCTCCACCTTCCGCTTCGAGTTGGACCCGCGCGTCTATCTCATCGACCACCTCCCCGTCGTGGTGACCGCCAGCGAGTTCGCGCTGACGGCGGTCATCGCCCTCTCCATCTGCATGTTGAGCACGCTCGCCCCGAGCTGGTGGGCCGCACGCATGCTGCCCGTCGAAGGGCTGAGGCACGAATGATGGCTGCTGCTCACGCCCCCGCGCTCCCCCTTCGCCGACGCACGTCCACCGTGTTGCTGCTGGTCAGCGCGTGCCTGTTCGGTTGCGACCCGGTGGACGAGACCGAGGCGCCCGAGCCCGGCGCCGCGCAGGAGCGACCGCGCGCGGAGCGGAGTGCGCGCGACGAAGCGGCCGCCGAAGAGCGCGCCGCCGAGCAAGCTCGTGAGCGCGCGGCCCGTGAGACCCGAGAAGCCGACACGGAAGCCGAGGCCGTGGCCGCCGACGTGGCCGCCGGGCTGGTAGACGCGGGCCCTCTGGGAGACGCGCCGCTCGAGGCCAACGCGGTGGTGGCGGACACCGCCGCGCCGAGTGCGCCCGAGGGCAGCCACGACGTGTACGTGCGCCCGGTCATCCACCCCGACGTCATCCCCAACCTGCACATCCTGCGCTTCGCGCTGGCCGAAGACGTGGTGGACCGCGAGCCCGTGATGGTGTCCAGCAGCTTCCGGCGCGACTCGGGCCCGATGCACGTCTTCGTGGAGGTGCGCAACGAGACCGGCGAAGACATTCAGCTGTTCGTGGGCTTCCGCCAGGCGTCGGTTCCACAACGAGGCGCCGGCGTGACGCTGAACATCCCGCCCTCCCCCCGCTACCGCACCCGCGCCCGCACCAACACGCTGCGCTCCGTGGGCGAGTGGGTCTGCGAGATCATGGACGAGCGCCAACGCGTGCTGGTCACCCAGCGCTTCTGGATCACGCCGGGCACCACGCCCGCGCCCGCCGCCGAGCCCGCGCCCGCCGCCGAGTAGCCCGCGACTCGCGCACCCCGCGCCGCGCTGCTACCCCTCGCGCATGCTTCAGCACAACAGCTACTTCGAGGGTCAGGTCCAGAGCGTCGGCTTCGAGCGCGTGGGCCGTCGTCAGACGGTGGGCGTCATCGCCCCCGGTTCCTACCACTTCGGCACCGACGCCCCCGAGCGCATGACCGTCATCAGCGGCGCGCTCGAGGCACGCCTCGACGGCACGGACACGTTCCTGCACTACCCGGCCGGCACGTCGTTCGAGATCCCGGGCAAGAGCGGCTTCGACGTTCGCGCCAGCGCCCCCACCGCGTACCTCTGCGAATTCCTCTGAGCGAACCGGGTCCGGGCTCGGGGCCCGCGCCCGAGGCCCGGTCCGTGGCCGTGGCCGTGGCCGAGACCCAGTCCGAGGCCTCGGCCTGTCTGCTACGCTCGGCGGCGTGCGCACGCTCTCTGGTCGTCTGGCACTGCCTCTCCTGGTGCAGCTCAAGCGCGATGGTCACGACGACCAGTCGCTGCTGAAGCGGCTGCACCTCGACCATGACGAGCTGCGCTCGTTCGGTGGTCGGCTCGCCATGGATGCGTGGCTCGACCTGCGGCAGGCGGGCATCGACGCCACCGGGGATCCCACGTTCCCGCTGCGGGCGGCGCTGGGGCTCGACCGCGAGTCGTTTCCGCTCGGCTTCTACCTGATGGGCACGCAGGCCACGCTGCGGGACGGCTATCAGTTCGTGCGGCCGTACATCCCGATCATCATGTCGGGGCTCGAAGTGAACATGCAGGTCAGTGAGACCGAGCAGTCGTACGTGGACTTCGTGCTGGACGGCGAGCCGGTGGGGCCGCCCGCCTTCGCGGAGTACTTGGTGGCCATCGTGATCGCGCTCGGGCGGTGGCTGACGCCGCAGGCGCCTCCGCCCACCGAGGTCATCCTCGCGCATCGCTGGCCGCGGCACGGTGACGCCATCGCCGAGCTGCTGGGCGCGCCCGTGCGCTTTGGAGGCGGCGCCGTTCGCATGGTGTTCCCGGCGGCGCGCATCGACACGCCCATCGAGGGCGCGGACCCGCACTTGGGTCAGCTGCTCGCGCAGAAGGCTGACGAGCAAGCGCGCCAGATGGTGACCACGGCGCGGGTGCGCGACCGCGCGCGGCACTATCTGTCGCGACACCTCGAGGGCCACGAGCCCACCGTGGAGGAGCTGGCCGACGCGCTGCGCATCACTGAGCGCACGCTGCGCCGCAAGCTGCGGGCCGAGGGCACGAGCCCGCGCGAGCTGCTGGACGAAGTGCGCCACGAGCGCGCCCTGGCGCTGCTGGAAGAGGGACGCTCGCAAGACGAGATCGCCTACGTGCTGGGCTTCAGCGGAGCGGGCGCCTTCCGGCGGGCGTTCCGGCGCTGGACTGGCGTTCCGCCCACGGACTACGCAGGCCCGCGGTGACCCGCTTCGTCTGCCTCGGCGCCGCTGCGATGGTGGTCCTCGGACACGCCCCGACTGTTCCCGCCTGGATCTCTGCCGGACACCCTGAGGCGGCCGAGTGGCCGACTGGGTGTGCGCCCGCGTCCGACACAGTGGATTCCTAGAACCCACGTTTCCCCCATGTATTTCAGATCCGAAATCGATAGAATGACCGACTAGGTACGCCGAAGTGGCCGGTTGGGTGCGCGACATTCGTCACGACTCTGGCACCTTCTGGACATGCACGTGCAGTCCGCCGAGTCCCCCCGCCCCAGCCACGCCGCGCCCTCTGCCGACGGGACCTATCCCAACCGGCCGATGCCCACTCGCAAGGGCAAGCCGGTGATCGGGTCGACCATCGAGTTCCAGAAGGACCAGCTGGGCTTCGTCCAGAAGATCCACGAGGAATACGGCGACGTGGTGAAGACCAGCATCAGCCTGATGGACTGGTACTTCGTGCGGGACCCCGAGATCATCCACGAGATCAACGTCCGCCAGGCGAAGACGTTCGTGAAGCCCGCGCTGGCCAAGCGCATCTGGAAGCTCTTCCTGGGCGACGGCGTGCTCACCGCCGACGGCGAGGTGTGGAAGCGCCAGCACGACCTCATCAAGCCCGGCTTCCATCGCCACCGCGTGGAGGCCTACGGCCCGATCATGGTCGAGTACGCGCAGCAGATGGTGCAGAGCTTCACCGACGGCGAGCCGCGCGACATGCGCCACGAGATCAACAATCTCGCGATCCGTGTGTTGGGGCGCACGCTCTTCGCAGCCGACATGGATAGCTCGGCGGACACCGTCTACAACGCGATGCACGACATCAGCGAGATCCTGGTGGAGCACATCAACCTGCCGCTGCCCACGCCGCGCTGGTGGCCCAGCAAGTCGAACCGCCGGAAGATCGACGCCATCGAGGCCATCGAGGGGGTGCTCAAGCGCCTCATCGCGGACCGCCGCTGTGAAGGCACCGACGCGGGCGACCTGCTCTCGCACCTCATCTTCGCGCGCGACCAGGACGGCGGCCTCAGCGAGGCGCAGCTGCGCGACAACGGCATGACGCTGATCTTCGCGGGCCACGAGACCACCGCGCACGCCATGACGTGGGCCTGGTACCTGCTGGCCAAGCACCCTGAGGTGGCCGAGAAGCTCTACCAGGAAGTGCACTCCGTGTGCGGCGACCAGCCCGTCAACGTGGAGCACCTCGAGCAGATGCCCTACGTGTCGCAGGTCATGAAGGAGAGCCTGCGCTTCCTGCCCTCGGTGTGGGCCTTCATGCGCGCCCCCACCGAAGACATCACCATCAAGGGCTTCACCTTCCCGAAGGGCGCCGCCATCTTCATCAGCCCGTACGTCCTGGGCCGCGACCCGCGCAACCACCCCAACCCCGAGCAGTTCACGCCCGAGCGCTGGACCCGCGAGTACGAGCGCGGCCTCCCCAAGGGCGCCTACGTCCCCTTTGCCGCCGGCCCGCGCGTCTGCGCCGGTCAGGGCTTCGCGCAGATGGAGATGAAGCTCCTGCTCGCCACCTTCGTGCAGAACCTCGTGCCGACCCTGGCCGACGGCTTCGAGCCCGACATGGTGCCCGAGCTGAGCATGCACCCGGGCAAGCGGGGCCTTCAGTGCAAGGTCGTGTTCCGCGACAACGCCCCGCTGAAGCCGCGCTGATCCAAGAGAATCCCAAGGCGCCCACGTCGACGTAGTCGTTGACGTGGGCGTCTGACGACTCATCACAAGTCCGACGGGAAGGCGTCTATGGCGAAGCGCCTAG
>CAZEAA010000309.1:0-7335 GCA_964510015.1 uncultured Sandaracinaceae bacterium | reverse complement strand
CACGCGCTTGGCGCTGGGCCTGGCGCGCGTGCTCAGCGGCCCGGGGGTGCGCGCGCGCGTGGCGCTGTCGCTAGACCTGCCCATCGGCACGGGCGCGCGGGCCGACGCGCTCGCGTATGCGCTCATCTCCAGCAACGAGCTGCGCGACGAGTGGCTGCTGCGCCCGGCCATGGGCTCGCTGCCCTCGCGCCGCCTGGCCGCGCGCCTCATCGAGCGCGCCGCGCGGGAAGCCGCACAGCGAGCGGCCGACGGCGACGCGACCGGCGTGCAGATCTTCCGCACCCCCGAGGTGACAGGCGCGTGGAACCGCCTGCTCAACGATCGCGAGTCGCTGGTCTGGCGCCACGTCGCCTCGGCGCGCGGGCTGCTGGCGGACTCCATTCCCTCGTTCGAGGAGCAGATCCACCACAACCTGTCCCCCAGCCTGAGCGTCACCGAGTGGCGGCGCGCGGCGGCCTCGCTCGCGGCCAGCATCACGGTGCAGCCCGAGTCGGCGCTGGCCGCCTGTCATCGCTTGCTGGCGAGCGACCTGGTGGTGAAGGACCGCGGCCTCCCGTCCGCGCTCATGCTGGGCCTGCCGCGCGCCGCCGAGCGTGAGCCCGAGGCCGTGGAGGAGCTGCTCGAGCAGCTGGTGCGCGACGGCTCGCTGCCCATCGCCGAGGTGTTGCTCGACCTGCGCCGCGAGCGCCTCGGAGAAGACTTCGCGGTGTGGGCGGCCCAGCGCGCGCGGGTGCAGCTGCGCGAGGCGCTGGCCGGCGACGACCGCGAGGACGAGGGCAAGGCCGCGCTGATGATCGCGGTGGCCAACGAGCTGGGCGAGCGCCAGGCCGACGTGGCCACGTCGCTCCCCCAGATGGTGGCCGACGCGCTGAGCGCGTTCGCGGAGGACGGTCCGGTGGTGGCGGCGCGCATGGCGCAGGAGATCTTGAAGGCCACCGAAGAGCGCGTGACGCGCCTCGAGGACTGCGACCTGAGCGAGCGGCTCGGGCGGCAGACGGCTTTCCTGGCGCTGCGCGAGCTCGACGCCGCGCTGCTCAGCACGGACGGCCTCGTGAACCTGCTGGTGCTCTCGCGCCGCGCGGAGAACGACGACGAGGACGGCACGCGGCGCACGCTGGGCGACCTGTTCCAGCGCCTCACCAACTGGCTGGTCATCCACGAGGGCGAGCCGCTCGGGGCGAGCGAAGACCCCCACCAGTTCACGCTGCGCATCCGCCGGCTGCAGTCGTTCCTGCACTTGGTGGACGCCGACGGCACGCAGGTGGAGGCGCGCGAGCACCTGCTGCGAGCGCGCCGCGTGCTGACCACGCGTGTGCTGCTGACCCGCTTGCGCAGCGATCGCGGCGCGGGCTTGCGGCGCGCGCTGTGTGCCGCGTCGGCCCGCGCCATGGACGCGCTCGTGCGCGAAGAGGTCGCCGAGATCTCGGACGTGGTGATCTTCGCGGGAGAGTTCAGCGAGAGCGCCGAGGACATCCGCTCCATCTCGGAGGCGTCCATGATGCCCGAGGTGGAGCGCGCGCTCGACGCCTACCAGGCGCTGGTCACGGCGGCCACCACGCTCGACCGCGGCGACCGCGTGCTCGAGGCGGTCGCTGCCATCTCGAGGCTGGCAGCGGACTTGCCCGTCGCGTGCTCGCCGCGCGTGGAGGCGCTGCGGGGTGCGCTGAACCGCCTGTGTCGCGGGCTCGGCACCGCCCTGCGCTGCGACTCGCTCGCGGAACTCGGGGAGCGCTCGTCGGACACGCCGCTCGGTGACCTCGAGGACTACATCGTGGACCTCGCGCAGCTCGTCGCGGGGGCGCGCCGTCGCCTGGCCATGCTGGACGTGGGCGAGCCCCACTCGGTGGCCACCCTGCGCCTGCTGGACCTGCGCGTGCAGCGCGCCATCCGCGCGGGCGCCGAGCCGCTCGACGAGGAGGCCGCCGCGTTCGTGGAAGCTGCGCTGCACGACTTCCCGCGCCCCATCGCCGACGTGCTGGGCGCCACCATCCTGTACATCGCGCGCCTGCCCGTGGACGCGCCGCGCTCCGAGCGGCCGAGCCTGCTCGTGGCCACCAAGAAGGTGGTGAAGATGCCGGCGTGGATGCCGCCCAGCCGCACGCTCGGGGGGTTCTACGTCACGGACACCATCGGCAACGGCGCCGGCGGCTCGGTCTTCGCGGCCAAGCGCGCGGGCGAGCGTCACACCGCGCGGGCCGACCTCTTCGCGCTGAAGGTGCCGGACTACTCGGGCGCCGCGGCGCGCACGCTGTCGGAGGCCGAGTTCTTGCGGCTCTTCCGCGAGGAGGCCGGCGCGCTCTTGGCCCTGCCGGACCACCCCAACATCGCGCGCTTCGTGACGTTCGACGCGGGGGCGCGCCCGAAGCCCATCCTGGTCATGGAGCTGGTGGAGGGCCCCAACATCGAGCGTCTTCTCGAGACCAATGACCTCACCATGGCGCGCGCGCTCATGCTGCTCGAGGGCGTGGCCACCGGGCTCGAGGCCATGCACGCCATCGGTGTGGGTCACTTGGACGTGAAGCCCTCCAACATCATCGTGCGGCAGAGCGGGGGCGGCCTCGAGTCGCCGGTGCTGGTGGACTTCGGGCTCGCCGGTCGGCACATGCGCCCGGGCTGCGGCACCGCCGAGTACGGCGCCCCCGAGGTGTGGGGTGCCCTCGAGTCCGACCTCGCCACGCCGGTGGACGTGTACGCCTTCTGCTGCATGGCCTTCGAGCTGATCACCAACCTGTGCCTCTTCAGCGCCGACACGGAGGTCGGCATGATCAGCGCGCACGTGGAGCACGACGGCGTGCCCGAGGGCATCCAGCTGCTGGCGCGCTTCACCGAGACACGTCGCTTCGCGCGCTTGCTGCAGGCGGGTCTGCGTCGTCAGCCCAGTCAGCGCGCCACCATGGCGCAGGTGCGGGCGGGCCTCGCCGAGGTGCGCGACGAGCTGAGCGGTCTCCCCTGGCCCTTGGTGCTCCCCTCCTGATGCTCGAGCGGGTCGTCAGCCGGGGGCACGAGTTCACCATCCACCCGTGGCCGCTGTGGGTGTCGATGGTGGCCATCGCGTTCGGGGCCGTCGCGCTGCTGCTCTACTCGCTGCCCCAGGCCGGCGGCCGCCGCGCGCCCCAGATGGGCTGCATGCCGCTGCTCATCGTCATCCTGGTGGGCTCGCTCTTCGTGGGGATGCCCATGCTCGCGTGGGTGAAGGTCGGCGGCCCGTACGGGGGCTCCGCCGAGATCCACTCCTACCGCGTGTTCCGTCCCTTCCTCGAGCGCGCCACGTGGTTCTCGGTGCTGGGCGCGTCGCTCTTCTTGCTGGGTCTGATGGTGCAGCGCTCGCGCAAGGTGCAGGGCCGGCCCGCCAAGCTCGCGCTGCTGTCGGGCGCCTTTGCGCTGCTCGCTGGGGCGGGGGTCATGGCCTACACCACCTGGTTCGTGGCCCTCGACTGCTTGCCGCGCTTCGAGCGCGAGGGGCACGGCTTCCTGCACGTGGGCCGCGAGCGCGCCGTGCGCACGCTGGTGTCGTGCGGCGAGGGCTGGCCGACGCCACCCGTCCAGCACCTCACGGCCACGGAGCCAGGCACCGTCAGCTACGACCTCGAGATCGCGACCTCCACCATGCGCGTGCGGCACACCATGCGGCTCACCGCGGGGGAGGAGCTGGGCAGTCCGCGCTTCCAGCTGCGCGAGGGCAACCGCTGGGTCTACGAGCTGGTCACGAGCAGCCGCTCGGCGGCGGCGTTCGGGGCGTCCACCACGAACACCGAGCGCGAGGAGGTGGTCATCTCGCTGGGTGACGCCGAGATCGAGCACGGCCTGCGCTTCTTCCCGCTGGTGATCCAGTACCCCGGCGAGCGCCCGGGCCGCGAGCGCCTGCTGGCGTGGAACGGCGGGCTCTACACGTGGCCCACCACCCAGGGCGGGCAGATGCGTCCGTTCCTCCCCGCCGAGCCCATGGTTGAACCCTTCGGCGGCTTCATCCTGCCAGGCATGTGCTCGGGCTTGCCGGCGGAAGGGCCGGCGGCTCCGCTCGAGTGCCGTGAGCGCGCGAACCCAGTGGCGGCGACGGGGGCTGCGGTGCTGCGCATCCTGACGGTGGGCGCAGCCACCTACGTCCCGCCGCGCCCCGTCTATCACCTGCGCCAAGCCGTGTACGGCCGCGACGGGGGTGGCGCGGTACCGGCGATGACGCTGGTGAACTTGCCGAGCCCACCGCCCGAGGGCGAATCGGCGCCTGCGGAGGACACACCTGCGGAGGACGCGCCTGCGGGCGAGCGGCCGCCCGCGGAGCAGCGGCCCGCCGAGCGTTGAGGCGTCACCAACGAGGGTGAACGCGGTCCACGGCTTCTTCGATGTCCGTGTAGTCGCCACCCTCGACCAAGGTGCCGTTCACCGCGAAGGTAGGCGTGCCCTGCAAGCCGAGCTCGTCGCCGGCCGCGCGATCCTGCTCCACGCGGGCCTGGTGGCGATGGTCGGTGAGCGCCTGCCGGACGCCGCTCGCTTGGACGTGGCAGCGCGTGGCCAGCTGATACAGCAGGTCCCGCGAGAGCTCGGTCTGATGGTCGAAGACCTGATCGTGGAAACACCAGAAGGCCTCGTTGCCGCCCTGCGCGTAGGCCTCGACGGCCGCCTCGGCGGCGATGCCCGAGTGCGGATGGCCAGCCAGCGGGTAGTGGCGGTAGCGCACTCGCACCGAGGGGAAGTCTTCCAGCAGGCGGGCGGTGTTGCGCCGCGCCAGGGAGCAGTAGGGGCACTCGAAGTCCGAGAAGATGTCCACCACGACGGCTGCGTCGGCGGGTCCCTGCGACGGGATCTCCGCCGGGTCGAAGCGGTAGCTCACCGCCTGGCTCTCGGGTCGCTCGCTGCCCTCGTCCGCACCACCGCGCTCTCGGGGCGCCTGCGTCTGACCTTGCTCGCCGTCGCGGGTGTCTCCCGTGTCATCGGTGTCACTGGGGGAGGTCACTTCGGGCGCGCTGCCACCGCACCCGAAGGCCGCGAGCCCCACGCAGAGCGCGAGCACCACCGCGACCACGGTGGTTCCGTGCTGCGGGGGCCGCTCGTCAGCCTGCGGGTTGCGCGCCGTCACCGCCCACTACCTCACGCCGGGGGGAGCAGCGCGTCGATGTCCTGCTCGATGCGCGCCTCTTTGACGCGCTTGGCGAGCGCCAGCTCGGTGACCAGCAGCCCGCGGGCCTGCTCGAGGAGGCGACGCTCCCCAAAGCTCAGCTCCTTGTCGGAGCGCAGACGCGACAGGTCGCGCAGCACCTTGGCCACCTCGACGGGGGAGCCGCTGTTGAGCATCTCCATGTACTCGCGGTAGCGACGGTTCCAGGGCTGGGACTTCACGGCCACCGCCGTGGACTCGAGCTCCGCCAGGACGTCCTTCGCGTCCTTCTTGGACATGATGCTGCGCAGGCCCACGGTCTTGGCGCGCAAGGTGGGCACCATGACGGTCATCCCGGACTCGACGATCTTCAGGATGTAGAACTGGCTGCGCGTACCACCCACGTCACGCTCTTCGATGCGGGTGATCTCTCCGACGCCGTGTGCGGGGTGCACGGCCTTGTCGCCGATGTTGAAGCTCATGAGTGGTCTCGTTTCCCCCAGAACGCAGAGAGGGGCTGGTGGTTTGCCAGCCCGCTTCGCCCCCGCATCAATTGAATGGGTTCGGCTACTGTAGCGTGTGAGTCGCTATGCGTCAAGCGGCGCAGATGTGTTTGTGTCGTGATTCTCAGTATTTAGCTACGTTCAGGGCGCCGCGAAGAGGTCCGCGAGGCCGTCCGTGAAGACGGTTCGGAGCCCCGCGTGCAGTGTGCTGGCCCTGAGCTGAACGCGCGCATGGAGGGATTGTTCCCCGATTTCCAATGCCAGCGGCGGGAGCTCTCGCCCCAGCAGGGCGTGACCCAGGTCCGAGCCCATCAGCTGCGTGAGCACGGTGCGCGCGTTGTCCTCGATCGTGGAGGGGAACTCGCCCGTCAGCACGAGGTGAAGCTCGAGCAGGTCGCTCTGACCGGGGACCGCGCGAAGCGCGACCCCCGCCGCCCGCTGCCGCGCGAGCACCAGGTACAAGGGGCTCTCTGGCGGAGGCGCCATCGGCACCAGGTGCAGGTAGCGGACGGGGGCCGGCCCGAGCAGCGCCTCCAGGCGACTGCGTTCGGACTCCGTCTGGGGTGCGGGCCCGGCAGCGTCGTTGGCCACGTGGGCCATGGCCGGACCAGCATCCCCCGAGTAGGCGAAGGTGGCGTCATCCAGCTGGAGCGCCTCACGCCTCGACGTCCCCAGGAAGCCCACGCGCCGGGCCGGGTCTTCGCGCGTGACCTCCACGGTGTTCATGCGCATGCCGAGACCGTGCACCACGTCGCGCCCGCTGAAGTCCCCGCGCAGCAGCGTGAGGAACCCCGCCTCGTGCCAGCGCACCAGGGTGGCCTCGCGCACCTCTTCGGCGCGCACCACGAAGAGCCGCTCGAAGGCTTGGCGCTGCGTCACGGGGAACGCCACCTCCATGATGCCCGCCCACAAGGGCTCGGTCAGCAGGTGCTGGGGCTCGAGGGCCAGCACCCACGTGGCGTCGGGAGGCGTGAGGCTGGTCAGCACGCGCGGCGGGGCCACCACCACCGGCTCGGGCGTGGTCTCCTCGCCCCCTCGCTGGCAGCCGAAGCTCAGCAGACCCAACAAGACACAGGCGTGCGCGAGGGCCACGCGCGGCAGGGAGGCTTGGCCCCACTGTCGCCCGCGCCCCCAGCGCACGCCTTCATGCCACGTTCCGTTGCGCGGTGTTCTGCTGCGCCACATCCCGCAGCGTGTCGAAGCACTCTTCGACACACCCTCTTCAGTTCGCCCGTGGGCGACGGGCGGCCTTGCCGTTGGCCTTCGCGTCGGCGTCTTCGCCGGCCGCGCCCTCCACCGTGATGGCCTTGCCGCTGCGGGACATACCGTACTTGGCCAGCAGCTTGTCCTCGATCTCGGTCATCATCTCCGGGTGCTCTTCCAGGAAGATGCGCGCGTTGTCGCGGCCCTGGCCCACACGCTCCCCGTTGTAGCTGTACCAGGCGCCCGACTTGTCCACGATGCCGTCCTGCACCCCGAGGTCCAGGATGTCACCGCTGCGGCTGATGCCCTTGCCGAAGAGCACGTCGAACTCGCAGTTGCGGAACGGCGGCGCCACCTTGTTCTTCACGATCTTCACGCGGCAGCGGTTGCCGATGGCGTCTTCACCCACCTTCAGGGTGGCGATGCGGCGGATGTCCAGACGCTGCGAGGCGTAGAACTTGAGCGCATTACCGCCCGAGGTGGTCTCGGGGCTGCCGAACATGACGCCGATCTTCATGCGGATCTGGTTGATGAAGA
>CAZEAA010000308.1:0-7361 GCA_964510015.1 uncultured Sandaracinaceae bacterium | reverse complement strand
CCGTCCACCTCGAGCACGTAGCACCCCGCGCCGCGGGTCACCGTCGATGGCCGAGAGCTGGGCACAAGCTCCACCAGGCCGCTGCGCGCCTGCCCAACCGGGGCCTTGGCGGCGCGGACTCTGGCGACGCTCGCCTCGCGCCGACCAAGGTTCACGCGCCACGCGTTCAGCGAGCGTCCGTCGATGCCGTGCTCGCGAGCCCACGCGGCAAGCGGCTGGCCGGACGCGACCACCGCCCGCAGACACCTACGAGCTTCGAGCTCCTCTTCGATCCGTCGCGCCTTCGCCACACATCACCTCCGGGAAAACCCAAAGGCTGCGCGGCGTCCCCGCGGCCGTCATCCCGGTGTCGCTGATGGGTCACGAAGCAACGCTTCGCCTCACCGGCAGCCGCTCACGCTGGGCAGAGGAGGTCCGTGTAGTGCGTCACACCCCAGCGCGAGATCACGTGGTCGTAGGTCTGTCGGGGTTGTGTCATGCGGTAGTAGTCGACCCCGACCCCGCCGTAGAACGCACCTGCGAGTTGGACGTTCACCTCCCCCTTCCAGAGGTCCTGGTCGAACCCGTGTCCGACGATCACGGTGCGCAGCTTCGGAAGCGTTGGGACACCGCGCGGCAGGACCTCCGCTGTCCGAGCTCGGAACTCCTGGAGCGCGAGCACCTCGAGCGCGCTGCACGCGCTCAGATCGAGCGGCAGCGCCGGCCCGTCGTTGAGCTGGAGCGCCAACACGCGCAGGCGCTCCATCCTGGAGAGCACGCGGAAGGCGCCGGGGCGCTCGTGCACTCCCCTCAGCCGCACGAAGAGCATCTCGAGCTGCGGCAGCTCGGCCAGCCACTCCGGCAGCTCGGTGAGGATGCCGTTCACGTGCAGCGCCCGGAGCCGCGGAAACGCCTGCACGTAGTCGGGGATGGTCGTGAGGGCGGTGTCGGCGAGCGCGAGGAACTCGACGCTGGGGGGACGGAAGGGGGTGAGGCGGCTCGTGTCCAGGAAGCGCAGCGGCCACCCGCTCGCCGAAGCCGGGTCGACCTCACAGTCCCAGCCGAGCTTCAGCGTGTCGATGGGGCGCCCGTAGAGCGCCTCCGGGATGGGGCCGACCGTGTAGATGTCGGCGGAGCGCAGCTTCTCGGCGCCCAGCACGGCGGGCTCGTTCCATGCGTTCGAGGCCATCCCGTCGAGGATCTCCACGTCGGGCGGCAGCTGCACCCCCTGCACGACCTCGTGGCGCCAGCTTCCGATGTGGATCGCGCGCAGCTTCGGGAAGGCGAGGAGCGCGTCGCCCAAGGGCCGCCGGAGCTCACAGCGCAGCAGCGACAGCACCTCCAGCTCGTGCAGCTGTCTCACCTCTGGCCACAGGCTGGTCATGCCGTGGCTGCGCAGGGACAGTGCCCGCAGAGGACACCCGGAGAGCGCCTTCAGCACGGCTGCGGGCTTTCGGGGCACGTTCGCTTGATCGAGGTCCACCACCACCATCGCCGCGGGATCGGCGCGCACCGCCTGCAAGCTGGGGCCCACTTGCACGGGCGCGTCGAACACGGACCAGCGCGGGGCTGGCGCCGGTGCGGCGGTCGCCTTCGGGCGGCGCGGGCGGCTGGCGCTCGGCGCGGGAGACTTCGGCGCCTTCCCCGGCGGGAGCCCGCGGGCAGCCCGGATGCTCTCGCACAGCTCGCAGACGCAGCGGCCGCGCCGGATGTTGAGCAGCACCTCCTCGCGCAGCTTGGGCGGCAGGTCGCCTACCGTGATCTCCTCCTCGATCAGGCGAATGGGCGTGTCGAGGTCGGCCGCCTCGTCGGCAGCCACCGACACCAGCAGCTTCCGGGCCGTGAACCCAACGCGCAGCTGCCCATCCGCCAGAGCCAGGCGCAGGTCAGGACGCACCCGCGCGTCGCCGTCGACCGAAGCGCCCTGCTGGCCATTCGGTCCGTCGGTCGCGCGGACGCGGGGCGGCGCTGGCGTGAGCTCCGCGCCCAGCGCGTTGGCGCGCGCTTGAAGGGCGGGGCTGGCGTCCCAGATCGCCATCTCCACGAAGTGCTTGGTGACGTACATCTCGCGCACACAGAGCCCCGCGGCGTCTCCGAAGGTGAACATCAGCTCACGCTGACCCGCGAACCAGCGTCCCTCGTGCAGCCCGTCCTCCGCTTCCATGGCCATGTAGCCGGAGACCAGGCTCTTGGCGTCTCGCGACCGTAGTCGATGCCAGAGCTGCGTCTTGATGCCGTCCCAGACCTCTCGGAGCAGCGAACCACCATCCACCGGTCGGCACGAGGCCAGCGGCCGGTACCCAAGCGTCACACCAATTCCGCCCATCCCGAAACTCCAGCACGGAACCCGCCGGAGGAGCCAGCGGCATCCGCCCGCCGCGACGACTTTCTGAGCCCCCTGACCGACAGCGTATTGCGCAGAAGTCGGTTTATGTAAACTCTGCGAACACTTGCTCAAGATGGTTCATGATGACTATGGGCAACGCTACGCGTCGATCATCGGCAGCGAACACGAACGGTGTGGTGGCGGCCACGGCCGGGGCGGCGGAGGTCACGGAAGGGGCCGGGGCGGCGGAGGCCACGGCAGAGGCGGCGGAGGTCACGGCCAGGGTGGATGCATGCAGATGTGAGCCACTCGCACGCCATCGTCCAAGACCGCGCAACGGTGGAGAGCGGCGGGAGGGATGCGACCACGATCGCCGCTCCTACGCCGCGTAGGAGGCACGTGCTCATCGCACGCGCGGAGCCGACCGAGGACACGCCGTCAGTTCGAGGGCTGGTACCAGAATCCGTCGAAGTTGGGTGACTGCTCGAAACGTCGCAGCTCGGCGAGGACGCTGTCGGAGGATTCCGTGAAGGGAACGGCGCCCGTCGCGTGGAGGACGGCTTCGTGGTCGACCGAGCAGAGGAGCGCGAGGCGCGCGACGGTGAGCTCGACCCCGCACCAGAAGTCTTGCGCAGAGGTGTCCTCGGCAAGCTCCAGGGCTTCCGCGAGTTCGTTCCGGCGAGGACCAAGATGCGAAACAAGGGGCCGGTAGAGTGGGCTCCCCGACACCGCGCCGCGCGCGAGGGTGAGGGCCGCCTTGCGTGCTGACTCGAGCGCGTCGGCGGAGTCGAGCAACCCGCGCACGGCGAACGCCGGGAGCGTGCGCGCCACGGCGACTGCCGCGTGGGCCCGCAGCCGCTCGGTGGACACCTCCTCCAACAGAGCTGGCGACACACCGAGCCGGGGTGGCGTGACGGACTCGATGGTGAACGCCTCGCTCGGCCGGCCGGCCTCGACGAGGGTCGAGGCCGGGTAGACCCCCAAGACCAAGCAGACGTGCCGCACGGCCGCCTGAATCCGGTCTGGAAAGGTCCGTGCCGGCAGCTCGACTGCGTCGCCTGCGCCAACCGTGACCTGACGCCCGGAGCGGCGCGCCGCCCCAACCGGCAGCGCGGTCGAGAGCAGCTCCGCTAGGGGAAGGAAACGTCGGGCCCCTTCTGTACCGGCCCAGAGCAGGTTCTCCGGCTCACCAGCCGCCAGCCGGCGCACGGTCAGGCGCGGCGTCGGAGGGGCAGCCGACCCCGCCAACACCGGCGGGCCCGCGACGAGCGAGGACACGTCCAGCGCGGCCGTCTGGGCGTGAGCTTGGAAGTCCGCCGAGCGGATGACACTCGGGGCGAGGCTTTCGAAGGCTGCGTCGAGCTCCCGGGTGCTTGGTACAGCCCTGCTGACGGACGCGCTCAGCGAGCCTTCAGCGGCGCGTTGGTCGTGCGGAGGCCGCGCGCGGAGCAGAGGCTCGAGCGCGTCGATGCACGTAGCGGCGTCTGGGAAACGCTGCAAGGAATCGATCTGCGTGCAGCGCGCGAACCACTCGTCGAAGCCTTCCGGGAAAGGCGACTGCGCACCCAGCTCCTCGATTCGCTGAGAGGCGGTCGCGCACGCACCAGCGACCAGCTCGACAATCATGGAGCTGACCGTGCTGTCAGGATCACTCGCGGTGAGCCAATACTCGTGGCCCGTGAGCATCCAGAACGCCAGCAGGCCGATGGCCCACACGTCGGTCGCCGGTGCGATGCTCGCGACTTGCGAGAGCTGCTCCGGCGCCATCCACAGCGGAGTGCCGATGACCTGCGAATTCTTGTTCCCGTCGCGCGCGTCTTGAACCCACTTCGCGATGCCAAAATCCAGGACCTTGATGGTGAATGGAACACCAAGGCGCCGAGGGTCGGCGACGAAGAGGTTGTCGGGCTTGAGGTCGCGATGAACGAGGTGGCGTTCGTGCGCCATCTGGAGGCCATGACGTGCCTGGGTGAGGACTTCGCAACAGTCGGCCAGCGAGAGAGCCCCGTGGTTGTTGATGAAGTCGGCGAGGGTCTGACCCCGCAGGAGCTCCATAGCGATCCAGGGCACCCCGAGCTCGTCGTCGATGCCCGCGGACACGATCTCCACAACGTGGTCGCTGTCGAGGCTCCCAGCGATGCGCGCTTCGTCGATGAAGCGACCGCGCATCTTGTCGTCGGAGGCGAGCCAGCCGTGCATCAGCTTGATGGCGCGTGGTTTTCCGGTGGACCGCTGGGTGGCCTCGTACACCGAGCCGATACCGCCGGCAGCGATGAAGCGCTGCACGTCGAAGTCGCCGCCAATGCAGCGGCCAACGTTCCGATCGACTGGGGGGGTCATGGGCCGGCGTGGAGGATACATAGTGTGGCCGCCGTCTGGGATTCGATTCGTATCGATTTCACAAGCACGGGGTTTACTCCATGACAACGTCATGCCAGCTTAGCGGGCATGCTGACCGACGAGCAGAAAGCCCTCATCACTGAGAACTGGCGCTTGGCGGTGCCCATCGCGGACACCATCGCCGACCTGTTTTACCGCCGCCTCTTCCAACTCCGCCCGGAATACAAGGCGCTGTTCGGCGAGGATATGGCGAGTCAGAAGCAGAAGCTGCTCCAGATGCTGGCCTTCGTCGTACGGTCGCTGCAGTGGGGTGGCGCGTCGTGGTCGGATGACGTCCCGCCTGATGATGACCTCTTCCTCGTGCTGCTCGCGCTTGGGCGCAGGCACTCAAACCTCTACGAGATCCCGGACGAGGCGTACGAGCCCGTCCTGGATTCGCTGCTTTGGACGTTGGACTACGGGCTTGGCAAAGCGTTCAACGAGGACGCCAGCGTTGCATGGACGCAGGCCATGTTGCTGATCTCCAACACCATGATTCTCGGGCGCTACTCGGTGGACGAGGCCAAGCGCATCCGAACCAGCCAAATCGGAAACGCTTGATGGAAGACGCCGTCGTTCTGAAAGGGCCCGTCCCTAGCGGCGGAGTATTGCCCTTGGTGCAGGTCGTGGGGATCGGCCGGCAGACGAACATCGTCGAGTTGCTCGACGACACACTGCGAATCGGCCAGATGTCGATTCGCAGCGGAAAGGTGCTGTCAGTCGACTTCGGCCAGGCGAGGGGCCTCGACGCCCTCGAGGGGTTCGTGGCGCACCGAGGCGGTACGTTCCAAGTGCGTAGCGTCCACGGTCTCCCGGCGACCGAGCCACTTGGCGACCTGCGCGCGCTCCTTGCGTCTCTCGGCCGCGACAGTGACCGGATCTCACTCTTGCGAAATCTGCCTGCAGGCGGCCCCAGCGTTCACGAGACGGGGGTGGTGGCGCCTGTGCAGATGGGTGGCAGCACCCGTAAGTCGAGCTTTCCCCCCCCAGCAATTGTGCGGCCCGCGGTTGCCGCGCCGGTCGCTGCCGCCGCCCCTGTCGCCACCGCCGCGCCGGTCGCTGCCGCCGCCCCTGTCGCCACCGCCGCCCCTGTCGCCACCGCCGCGCCGGTCGCTGCCGCCGCCCCTGTCGCACAGCGGGTGGAACCCACGCAGGCGTCGTCCGCGAAGGCCGCAATCATCCTCGCCGTGGCTTCCGCGAAGGGCGGCGTCGGCAAGACCACGCTCGCGATGAACCTAGCAGTCGCGATGGCACGCCGTGGGCTCCGGGTCACCCTTGTGGACTCCGACCCCAACGGGGGGGTGTCGGCCGCGGTCAACGCCCATCGCCGTATATCCAAGGGTGCTTTTGACGTCATCTGTGGTGCGGCCAGCCTCACCGACGCGATCATCACCACCCGCATGAACGGCCTCCGTGTGCTGCCCGCCGGAGGGCAGACACTGTCCATCGACCAGGTCGAGAACGCGCAGCAACACCGACAGGCGTGGCGCGCCCTGCTCGCCCAGGTGGCCTGCGACGCAGACGTCGTCGTGCTCGACACGCCGGGTGGTGTCTACGGCGGAACCCGCATCATGTTGGGCTGCGCGACCCACGTCATGGGCGTGCTCCAAGCCGAGCCGCTCGCGCTGCGGGCGTCGGAGCACTTTCAACGCGCCATCGGGGCAGTGACCCCAGCCCCCAAGCTGGTGGGCGTCGTGTTGAACATGTTCGACCCCCGCAGCGCCACCTCCCCCACTGTCCTTCAAGAGGCGTGCGAATCGCTTCAGCCAGGGCTGCTGTTCGACACCTCGGTGCCTCGCACCTCCATCATCAACGACGCAAGCCAACGTGGCGTCGTGGCCGGCCAGGGGGAGCTCGCGACCGCTCCCGCTGTCGCGTGGACGTTCGAGCAGCTCTCCGCGGAACTACTCGACCGCCTGGAGTGGAGCCCAGCGCGCCCGGTGGTGGACGAGGCCCCGCTCTTCTGACCCCGACGACTCCGTGAGAGGCGCGGCCATCCGCGCACAAGCGGCGGCTGGAGCACTGGCAAGCGTCACTCTTGGCGGAGTGCTTTGACGGGGTCGAGGCGCGAGGCGCGACGTGCGGGGCCCACGCCAAAGAGGACGCCGATGGCGACGGAGACGCTGAGCGCAAGAACATAGGCGTAGGTGGGCACGCTGGCCTCCCAGCCCCCGAAGTGGGCGATGACGAGCGACGCGAGCCAGCCGAAGGCGATGCCAATGGCGCCTCCAAAGATGGAGACGACGACGGCCTCCACCAAGAACTGCCGAAGGATGTCGCGGCGTAGGGCGCCGACGGCGAGCCGCACCCCAATCTCACGGGTCACGGGTTCGCTCGCGGACGGAGACGAGCATGATGTTCATGATGCCTACGCCGCCCACCACGAGGCTCACCGCAGCCACCGCGCCCAGGAGCGCGGTGAAGGTCTCGGTCACCTCACTCATGGTCTCGAGCATCTCTGTCTGCGACTGCACCTCGAAGTCGTCGTCAGCGCCGCTCCGAAGTCGGTGGCGCAGACGCAGGTTCGGCGAGACCCACCCGCTCGAGGGCGTGCATGGCACGCTCGTGCGTGTGCGTTCCTGTTCCGTACAGGAGTGGCAGCTCGACGTTCTCCACAGCGTTCTGGAGTGGACCGGCGAAAGTGGACAGTGTCTAGCGTAGCTCAGGCCGCCATGGC
>CAZEAA010000307.1:0-7363 GCA_964510015.1 uncultured Sandaracinaceae bacterium | reverse complement strand
GCCATGCTGGTCATCGCGGTGGTGGGCACCGTCACGGCGCTGCTCGCGGCAAGCATCGCGGTGGTGCAGCACGAGATGAAGAAGATCCTGGCCTACTCCACCGTGAGCCAGCTCGGCTTCATGGTGGCGGCCTGCGGTGTGGGCGCCTTCAGCGCCGGCTTCTTCCACGTGTTCACGCACGCGTTCTTCAAGGCCTGCCTCTTCTTGGGCGCCGGCTCGGTCATGCACGCGGTGCACGCGCACGGCGACGCCGACATCTTCAAGCTCGGCGGCATGAAGAAGTACGTGAAGATCACGCACTGGACGTTCTGGCTCAGCTGCTTGGCCATCGCGGGCTTCCCGGGCTTCTCGGGCTTCTTCTCGAAGGACGAGATCCTCTACGGCGCCGCGGCGCAGGCCATGGGCCACGGCGACGGCCTCACCACGGCGGTCGGCTGGTTCGTGCTGGTGGGGCTCAGCCTCGCGGCTTTCACCACCGCCTTCTACATGTTCCGCCTGTACTTCCTCACGTTCACGGGCACGTACCGCAGCGGGGACCACGGGCACGACGGTGATGGGCACGGTCACGGCCACGACGACCACGGTCATGGCGACGACCACGGCTACGACCCGCACCCGCACGACGGTGGCTGGGAGATCAACCTCCCGCTCGCCGTCCTCGGGGTGGGCGCCGTCGTGGTCGGCTGGCTCGGGCTGCCGCACGCGCTGCACTTGCCCAACTGGTGGGGTGGCTGGATGGACGCCTCCATCGCGCACGTGCCGGGTCACGGCCCGCACGACCACATCGAGAACATGATGCCGGTCTACCTGGCCATGGGCCTCGGCACCATCGCCGGTCTCGGCGGCATCGGCCTCGCGTACGTCCTCTACAACGACAAGGAAGAGGACACGTTCACCACGAAGCTGCCGAAGGGCCTCTTCGCGCTGATGTTCGACAAGTGGCGCGTGGACGAGCTCTACGGCTTCCTCATCCTCCGCCCCATCCGCGCGCTCGCGCGCGTCGTGGGCTACGTGGACCAGACCTTCGTGGACGGCCTCATCGCCGGCCTGACGTCGCGCGTAGTGTCCGTGGCCGGCTGGCTGAGCACGCGTGTCCAGACGGGCACCGTCCACGCCTACGGCTTCGGCATGACCCTCGGCGTGCTGGGTCTCTTGCTCTGGGCCACCACGCCCTGCGCGGAGCTGACGGCCGAGGCCACCGAAGAGGGCGTGACGCTCCGCGCGACGCCCGGCCTGGGCTACACCTACGCCTTCGATGGCGACAGCGACAACGTGGGGACCGACAGCTACGTGTTCCCGAACGAGGCGGCGGACCGCGACTTCAGCAGCGAGCCCGTCTTCGAGCCGGGCTACAACACGCGCGACCACCAGCGCTTCGTGCTGGGCATCCGCACCGAGCACCCGCAGCTGCCCGAGCAGATCGACGTCGGCGAGGACTGGCAGGTGCTGGACTTCCCCGGCCTCGACTGGCGCACGGACACCGCCGAGCCCGAAGAGGGTGAGCTGTTCGGCGCTCTCTGGGACTTCGCGGGCCGTCAGCAAGACGTGCTCGTGCGCTCCACGCGCGAGGGCATCGAGCTGCGCGCCAACGGCGCCGACGTCCAAGTGGACGGCCACGCGGCCATCGCGGACGGTGAAGCGTCCGAAGGTGACAACGGCGTCATCACGGTCCGGCCGGGGCAGACCGTCACGGTCGGCCACGTCGACTTCCTGGTTCAAGGCGTGGTCCGCGCCACCCTCTACGTCCGCAACGCGTTCGGGAACGTCAGCTCCGCTTCGGTGGACATCGTCCTCGAGCACGAGGTGTTGCCCCCTGGTTCTCCCGCTCAAGCGGCCCTGACCGTTCAGGAGCCCGTTCGATGACCGAGCATCTTCTCACCATCCTCCTCTTCCTCCCCTTGCTGGGCGCGCTGACCGTGGGCTTCATGCCCCGTCAGTGGGTGCAGGCCATCCGCGGCACCTCCTTGGCCTTCATGGCCATCGAGTTCGCGCTCAGCCTCCGGCTGCTCGACGGTGACTTCAGCACCGGGGCCTTCCAGTTCGAGGTCAACGTGCCCTGGGTGGAGGCCGTTGGCATCCACTACCACCTCGGCGTGGACGGCATCTCGCTCTGGCTCGTGCTGCTCACCACCGCGCTCACGCCGGTGGCGCTCTTCGCCTCGTGGACCAGCGTGTCCACCAAGGTGAAGGAGTACGCCGTGGCCTTCCTCATGCTGCAGATGGGCATGCTGGGCGCGTTCTTCGCCCTCGACGTGTTCCTCTTCTACGTGTTCTGGGAGCTGATGCTGGTGCCGATGTACCTCATCGTCGGCGTCTGGGGCGGCCCCAACCGCGTGTACGCGGCGCTCAAGTTCTTCCTCTTCACCATGGTCGGCAGCTTGCTGATGCTGGTCGCCATCCTGTACGTGGTCGCCTCGTACAAGGAGCTCGCGGGCAGCTACAGCTTCGACCTGGCGGAGCTCACGCGCGTGGGTCTCCCGCGCAGCACGCAGGTCTGGCTCTTCGCGGCCTTCGCCCTCGCGTTCGCCATCAAGGTCCCCATGTTCCCGTTCCACACGTGGTTGCCCGACGCCCACGTGCAGGCGCCCACGGGCGGCTCGGTCATCCTGGCCGCGGTCATGCTGAAGCTCGGGACCTACGGCTTCCTGCGCTTCGCCATGCCGCTCTTCCCGCTGGGCAGCCAGTTCCTCGGGCCCACCATCGCGCTCCTCGGCGTGGTCGGCATCATCTACGGCGCCTGGGCGGCGTGGGTGCAGAAGGACGTGAAGAAGCTGGTGGCCTACAGCTCGGTCAGCCACATGGGCTTCATCGCGCTCGGCATCTTCGCCATGACGCGCCACGGCATCAGCGGCGCGCTCCTGCAGATGCTCAACCACGGCGTTTCCACCGGCGCGCTCTTCATCTTGGTGGGCTTCCTCTACGAGCGTCGCCACACGCGCGACTTCGAGGAGTTCGGCGGCATCGCCAAGGTCATGCCGGTCTACACGCTGCTCTTCGTCATCGTGACCATGAGCTCGGTGGGCCTGCCCGGCACCAACGGCTTCGTGGGCGAGTTCATGATCATGAGCGGCGCCTTCTTGTCGCGCGGCGAGATCGGCCTCGGCGAGTACTGGTTCTCCATGACCCTCTTCTCGGCCACGGGCGTCATCTTCGCGGCGGTCTACATGCTGCACGCGGTCCTCAAGATCTTCTTCGGTCCCATCACAAAGGACGTGAACAAGAAGCTGGTGGACCTGACCACCCGCGAGAAGATCACGCTGGCCCCGCTCATCGCCCTCATCTTCTGGATCGGGCTCTACCCGTCGGCCTTCCTCTCGCGGATGGACCCCACGGTCGAGGCCTTCCAGACCGACTTCAACACGCGCTATCGCGCCCAGGTGAGCCTCACGGAGGCGCGCCTGCTGCCTGCCCGCGAGGCCACGGCGCACAACGACCTCGCGCCGAACCGTGACCTGCACGCGGCGCGAGCGATCGAGGGAGTCGAACAATGAGTGAACTGCTCCCCGTCGCATCCCTCGTGATGCTCGTCTCGGCCGGCTTGGCCATCATGCTCCTCGACGTGTTCGCCAAGGGGCGCGCCGAGCTGCCGTTCGTCACCACCACCGCGCTCTTGGCGGCGGCCGCCATCAGCGGCGCAGGGCTCCTGGCTCCCGCGCCGACCGATGTCCCCGCCTTCATCACCGACTACCTGTCGGTGGACAAGTACGGCTACTTCTTCGACGTCGTCATCGCGGTGGGCGCCGCCCTGGCCACGCTGCTCGCGGGCGGCTACCTGCGTGAGCACGCCATGGAGCGTGGCGAGTACTACGTGCTCGTGCTGTTCAGCGCGCTCGGCGCCATGGTGCTCGCTCGCGCGGTGGACCTGCTGACCCTCTTCGTGGGCCTCGAGACGCTCTCGCTCGGCGTGTACTCGCTGGTGGCCTATCGCCGCACCAGCGCGCGCGCCACCGAGGCGGCGGTGAAGTACTTCCTGCTCGGCTCGTTCGCGTCGGCGCTGTTCCTCTTCGGCGCGGCCCTCATCTATGGCGCCACCGGACACACCGGCTTCCGCGGCATCGGCGAGGCCATCGGCAGCGGGCACGCGCCCGTGATGCTGGTGGTCCTCGGTCTGGCCATGTTGGTCGCCGGGCTCGCCTTCAAGGTCAGCGCCGTGCCGGTCCACATGTGGACCCCGGACGCCTACGAAGGCGCACCCACCCCCACCACCGCGTTCATGTCCGTGGTCGTGAAGACCGCCGCCTTCGCGGTGTTCGTGCGGCTCCTGCTGCTGGGCTTCGGCGACCACCTGAGCGCCAGCGCCAACGGCTGGCCCGCCATCGTCTCGGGCCTCGCGGCCATCACCATGGTCTACGGCAACCTCGCGGCGGTGGGTCAGACCAGCGTGAAGCGCATGCTGGCCTACTCCTCCATCGCGCACGCGGGCTACTTGCTCCTCGGCCTCGCGGCGGTGTCCAAGGTGCCCACCGAGGCCACCAGCGGCATCCTCTACTACCTGGCCGCCTACACCGTGAGCAACGCCCTGGTGCTGGGCGCGCTGATCTGGTCGGGCAGCAACGGCAAGGAGGTCACCTCCTTCGCCGACCTCGCCGGCCTCGGCCGTCGTCACCCCGCCATCGGCGTGGCGTTCCTGGTCGGCATCCTCTCGCTCATGGGCTTCCCGCCCACGGCCGGGTTCTTCGGCAAGTGGTACGTGCTGAGCGCTGCGGTGCAGGCCGACATGGTCGGGCTCACCATCCTGGCGGTGCTCACGAGCGCGGTCGGCGCCTTCTACTACCTGAAGGTGCTGGTCTTCCTCTACATGAAGTCCCCCGAAGAGGGCGCGCCCGTGGCCGTCCCCATGAAGTCCAGCTACGTGGTGTTCGCGCTCGTGCTGGCCTCGTACTTCGTGGTGAAGATGGGGCTGACGCCCGCCAACTACCTGGACGCGGCCATCGAAGCGGCGTCCGGGCTGGTGGGCTGACCCCGCGTGATGTCTCGGCTGCGGGTCACGTTGCTCGCTGTGGTGCTGGGGCTCGGCGCGGCCTCGTGGGGGTGCACCTCCCCTGACGAGCCCGTCGGCCCCGCGGCCATCGCCGAGGCCACCGACACCACGGCCAGCCCCACGACCGGCACGCCGGGAGGCGCCGCCCCAAGCGCCGAGCCGGCCGCGGGCATGGTGCGCGTGCGTGGCTACGTGCGCCTCGCCGCCGGCTCGGAGCTGCCGGCCTACACGCTCGAGCAGATCGGCCGCGACGCCACCCGTCCGGGCGTGGGCGAGGGCTGCTCGCCGGCGCGCGCCAGCGACGTGAACCCCATGAACGTCACGGCCGACCGGGGCGTGGGCGGGGTCATGGTCACCGCCACGGGACACGCGCCGCACTTCGCCGCGCTCCCCGCCGTTCCGCCGCGCACCATCCCGCTGCGCATCCGCGACTGTCGCCTCACGCCCACGCTCTTGGTGGCCGCCGTGGGCGACGTCATCGAGCTGACCAACGACTCGCCGCTGGCGTTCATCACCAAGATCAGCACGGACCCGGTGAACGAGGCGCAGGCCACGGGGCGCTCGCGCCGCGTGGAGATCACGCGCCCCGGCATCATCCAAGTGGAGTGCATCCTGTCGGCCAGCTGCGGCCGCGCCGAGGTGGTGGTGCTGGGACATCGCGTGGCCACGGTCACGGACGAGACGGGGCGCTTCGAGCTGGACGTTCCGGCCGGTGCCGAGGTCGCGCTGCATGCCTGGCACCCGCTCCTGCGGCGTCGCGAAGGCGAAGCGCGTCTGACCATCGACCGGTCCGTCGCGGGCCGGACGGAGACGGTGGACATCCAGCTGGCCATCGCGCCCGAGGAAGCCACGCAAGTGCTCGGCGCTCCCCCCGCGACCGCGCCCGCGGCTCCCACGCCATCGGCTCCAGCAGCCGCCGGAGCCGCGCAATCGGCTCGGCCAGCGGCGGCTCCCGCGTCTCCGCCGGCCGCGCCCGCCGCCCCGCACTGAAGCCCCACGGCTAGGCCGGTTGAGGGGGCGTGCCCTTCAGCGAACCTGCGGGAGCGCCGCGTCAGGCGGCCGAAGATACTCGGGCTCGAGCGTGGTCACGTCACGGGTGCGCCCCGCCCGAACCTCGTCCAGCAAGGCAGACCCCAGGGCCTCCGCCGTCAACGATGCGAGCGACGCCGGGAGCAGCGTGAACCGCGCGGGGTCCGCGAACGCCTCGGGGGCCTGCGCCACCCCGTCGCCCAGCACCGCCACCGCGCCGAAGCCGGCCTCGGCCGCCGCCTGCCTGAGCTGCTGCGCAGCGGCATCCGGCGTGGCGTGCAGCGGGCTCAGCACCTCCCGCAGTGAGCTCCCGTCGGCCGCATAGAGCGCCGCGTAGACCTCGCCACGATACGCCCGCGTCACCACCGCCAACGGACCGCTCGCCACCCCAGGCAGGGCCCCGAAGGCCAACGCACGCAGCGACGAAGCGGCGTACAGCGTCCGGCCCCCCGCGAGGCACAGGCCCTTGGCCGTGGCCAGCCCCACGCGAACGCTGGTGAAGCCGCCCGGGCCGAGGGTCACGCCCACCGCGTCCACGCGGGCCCGGTCCAGCTGGGCCTCCTCCAGCAGCGCGCCGATCTCGGGGAGCAGCACCTCGGCGTGCTGGCCGCCCGTGGCGCACACGCGGCCCACGAGCGGGCGGTCCGCCGTGACCAGGCAGAGGACCAGCGCGGGGCTGGTGGTGTCGATGCAGAGCAGGTTCATGGCACTTCGGGGGGTCCTTGACGGCGCAGGGCCGCCACATTACTACGCTTCATTGCTGCGGCCCGCCCGATGTTGAACCTACTGGAACCGACCCCGCCGCATTGGGTGGACCATGCTGCCGCGGACCTGCCGCGCTTGCTGTCGGACCATGCCCACTGCGAGCTCAAGGCAGCGCAGAGCGCGCTCAGCCTGGTGGGTCGCTTTGCCGGCGAAGCCCCCGAGCTGGTGGAGCCGCTGGTGGCCCTCGCGAAAGAAGAGACGCAGCACTACCAGCTCGTGCACCAGCGCATCGTGGCGCGCGGCGAGAGCATGGCGCTGCCGGCGTCCGACAAGTACGTGCGCTGCCTGCGAGACGCGGCTCGCGAAGACCACCGCGAGGCGCCCGCGCTGCTGGATCGCTTGCTGGTCTGCGCCTTCATCGAGGCCCGCAGCTGCGAGCGCTTCAAGCTGCTGTCGGAGCACCTGGCCGACACGGACCTCGCCGGTTTCTACGCCGCGCTCATGGTGAGCGAGGCCCGCCACTACGCCCTCTTCAGCGGGCTCGCCGAGTCGCGCTACGGCAACGACGCCCGTCAGCGCATGAAGCGCCTCGCCGAGCGCGAGGCCGCCATCGCCGCCCACCTTCCCCTCGGCCCCACGGTGCACGGA
>CAZEAA010000306.1:0-7384 GCA_964510015.1 uncultured Sandaracinaceae bacterium | reverse complement strand
GGAACGAACACCGCGCAGAGCGTGGCGGTGGTTGCGAGCACGGCCAGCGTGATCTCTTTGGTGCCCTCGCTCGCGGCCGTCTTCGGGTCCGCGCCTCGCTCGAGGTGCTTCATGATGTTCTCGCGCACCACGATCGAGTCGTCGATCAAGAGGCCGATGGCGAGCGACAGCCCGAGCAAGCTCATCATGTTGAGCGTGAAGTCGAGCAGCCACATCAGGAAGAACGCGCCCAGCACGGAGGTGGGCAGGGCCAGCGCGCTGATGAACGTGCTGCGCAGGTCCAAGAGGAACAGCAGGATGACCAGGATGGCCATCGCGCCGCCGAACCACAGCGAGATCTGCACCTCGTGGATGTTCTCGAGGACGTACTCCGACTGATCGATGATCAGCTGCGTCTCCATCCCCGCGGGGAGCGGCGCCATCTCTTCGAGGTGCTCGCGCACCGTGGCCGAGACCTCCACGGTGTTGCCGCCGGACGTCTTGAACAGGTTGAAGATGATGGCCGACTCGCCGTTCGCGCGGACCACCTCGGTGAGGTCCGCGAAGGCGTCCTCCACCTCGGCCAGGTCTCCGAGGCGCACGATGGAGCCGTCTTCGCCGGTGGTGATGGGCAGGTCACGCACCTCGGCGATGGACTGGAACTCGCCCAGCGTGCGCACGTTGATGCTGCGGTTGCCCTCGTCGAAGTTGCCGCCCGGCACGGACAGGTTCTCGGCGCGGATGCGCTCCACCACCGACAGCGGCGTGAGGCCCAGCGCCTGGATGCGGTCGAGGTCGAGCAGCACGTTCACCTGGCGCTCGCGGCCGCCCACGATCTCGATGCTGGCCACGCCCTCGAGGGTCTCGAGCGCCGGCTTGATGGTGTCCTCGGCGAAGTCGCGCAGCTCGGCCTCGCTGATGGGACCGGAGAGCACGTAGGTGGCGATCGGCGTGGCGTTCACGTCGAAGCGCGCCACGGTGGGCTCCTCGGCGTCGCGGGGCAACAGGCCGCGCACCCCGGCCACGCGCTCGCGCACCAACGCAGCGGACTCGGCTGGGTCGGCCGAGAGGTCGAACTCGATCAAGATGAAGGAGACCGACTCGCGCGAGAAGCTGGTCATGTGCTTCACGCCGGGCACCGAGACGATGGCGTCCTCGACGTGCTGGCTGACCTGGCTCTCGAGCTCGGCCGGGCTCGCGCCGGGGTACAGCGTGGTGACCGTGACGACGGGGAACTCCACGTCCGGGAACAGGTTCACGCCCAGGCGGAAGAGCCCCATGATGCCCAGCACCACGATGGCCACGGAGACCATGATGGTGAAGACGGGACGCTTGATGGACAGGTCGGAGAGGGTCACGCCCTACCTCCCGCCAGCCGAGTCACGAGCACCCGAGTCACCCGCCGTGGGGGAGTCGGCGGCCGGGGCCGAGTCACCGACCACGACCGAGCCTTCGCGACCCTCGGCGGCGCGCACCAACACGCGGTCGGCGGCCGTGACGCCGGAGCTCACGAGCCAGCTCCCGTCCACATCGGCCATCGCCTCCACGAGCCGAGGCTCGATGCGGCTGTCCCCGTTCACGATGAGCACCGTTCCGTCGGGACGGCGCGCGGTGGCCGGGATGCGGAACGCCGGCAGCGGCTCGCCCACGATGACGCGCGCGCGCACCAGCGCGTTGGCGATGAGCACGCCGTCCGGGTTCGGGAACAGCACCTCGCAGGGCGCGCGGCGCGTGGACGGGTCGAGCGAGCGCACTAGGTGCACGATGCTGCCGTTGGTGGGGGTCACGCCGTCACGCGCCTCGAGCGTGGCCTGCATGCCCTGACGGAGCGCGGCGAGGTCGCGCTGGCTCACGGTGGACTTGAGACGCAGGCTCGAGAGGTCTTCGATGCGCACGATGACGATGCCCGGTCCCACCACGGCACCCACGCCGGTGGGGACGCGCGTCACCACGCCAGCGAACGGAGCGCGCATGGTGTGGTCGGCAGCCGTGACACCGGTGCTGCGCCGCACCGCACGCGACTGCTCGATCTGCGCCTCCGCCACGGCCAGCTGCTGCTCCGCGCTGGTGAGGTCGCGCGCGGGGCTGGCGCCGGCCGACACGAGACCGCGCAGCAGCTCCACCCGGTCGCGGAGCATGGCGGCGTTCGCCTCGGCCACCGCGATGGCGGCGTCCGACTGCGTCGCCATCGCCGCCACGGACGCGCGGTCGAGCGTGACCAGGACGTCGCCCGCGTCCACGTGCTGACCGAGCTCCACCTCCACACGCCGGATGCGACCCGCCACCTCGAAGCCGAGGTCGGCGGCCTGCACGGGCTGCAGCGTCCCCGAGATGACCACCACCGGCGCCATCTGCGCGGCGGTGGGCGTGGTGACGGCGACGCGCGGGGCAGCGCCCGCTTCGGCAGCCGCGGCATCCCGTGCAGCCGTGCGAGCGGCTTCGGCAGCGAGCGCCGCTTGGAGGCGCACCGCCATCGCGGCACCGAGCCCCAAGACGACCAGCGCCACCACCAGCAGCGCGAGGCGCTTGGCGAAAGGCGGCGGCGGATGGATGACGATCTCTTCTTCCATGACGAGGGCCTCGGGGGGAGGAGCGGAACGTGGGTTGGTTCCATCCTGCTGGCAAGGACGTTCGCTAATCTTTGTTAGCTTGGAGGCCGTGCATCGCCGCCGGGTCGTCGGTGATGATCACGGCGACGCCCCAGCTCGCCAGCCGCTCGGCCCGCGCGCGCTGATTCACGGTCCACGTGTTCAGCGCCACCCCCGCTGCCCGGCACTCGTCGGCTAACGGTGCGGTGATGAATGCGTGGTGCGGGTGGATGGCCTGACAGCCGGCGTCCAGTGCGAGCGCCACCCAGCTCGCGCGCAGGTCGTCGCGCTCGATCAGCCAGCCGAGGGGGACGACCGCATCCCGCCCACGGACCACGCGCAGCAGCTCGAGGTCGAACGAGCTGATCAGCACATGGCGCGAGCCCCGCAGCGGATCGTCGGCCAGCGCCGCCAGCACCACGTCGGCCACGCGCTCGGCGTCGTGTCGCCGGCACGCGGCGTCGGCCACCTTGATCTCCACGTTGAGCGCGATGGGCACCGCGCGGAGCAGCTCGACCAGCGTGGCCACGCGCACGCCCTGCCCCGCGAGCGGCGTGCCCACGCCCGCGTCCAGCTCCCGCAGCTGCGCCAGCGTCGCGCCCGACACGCACCCGCGGCCGGTGGTGGTCCGGTCGAGGGTGTCGTCGTGCATCAGCACGGGCACGTCGTCGGCCGAGAGCTGCACGTCGAACTCCACCATGGTGGCCCCGGCCTGCATGGCCGCGCGGATGGACTCGAGGGTGTTCTCCGGGAAGCTCCCTCCCGCGCGCGTGGGCCCGAGGCCGCGATGTCCACAGACGATGCTCATCCGCGGATCTTAGATCCCTCAGCCAGGCGACCGCGAGCCCCGTGCAGCGGCCCCTCGGCCGGGACCAGCGGCCCCACCTTGCCGAGGCCGAACGGCGGCATCTGGTTGTAGAGCGTCTCGTGCTGGCCGGGCTCGATGACGTAGGTCTCGTGCCAGACCCCCAGGGCACCCGAGAGACCCCACTCCTTCACCCAGCGGCGCCAAGCCGGGACGTGGGTCCGCTCGCGGTTGGAGGCGTAGCGCAGCAGGTCGTCCAGCGAGCGCCAGTACTGCACCGCCAGCGTGGTGCGCCCGACGTAGTTCTCGAAGGACAGCAGGCCCGAGCCCGGGTCGTTGGTCAGCTCCTTCATCATGCGGCCCATGGCGCTCGCCACGCCCCACATCATGGGCAGCGCCCACCAGCGGTTCAGGCGCGACCCGATCAGGAAAACGACGAAGCCGTCCGGGCGGGAGACGGTCTGGCGAATGGGCTCGGTGGTCATGGCGGCTCTCCTTGTATCGCGGGTGTGGGCGCCAATGTAGACGCCGACATCATTGTTGTCACCAGCAACATACCGCCCGTGTTGCCATTGTCAACATCGATCTCTAGAATCGCCGCCATGGCCTATCACCACGGCGACTTGCGCACCGAGCTGCTGACAGCGGCGGTGGACGTGGCGCGCGAGCGCGGCATCGAGGGCCTCAGCCTGCGGGAGTGCGCGCGTCGGGCTGGGGTGTCGCACGCCGCCCCGTACCGCCACTTCGAGGACAAGAACGCCCTGCTGCTCGCGCTGGCCGACCAAGGCTTCACATGGCTCACGGCGGCCGGCGAGCGAGCCATGACGGGCCTCACCGACCCGCGCGCCCGCATCGATGCCTATGGCGTGGCCTACGTCCGCTTCGCGGTCGAGCACCCCATCCACTTCCGGCTGATGTTCACGCGCGAGCTCGAGACCCCCACGCCCAAGCCGCCCCCCGCCGGGAGTGCCGCCGTGGCCAACGACGCGTTCGGCCTCTTGGTGCAGACCGCGGGCGCCGCGTGGAACCGAACCGGCGACGACGCCCGGATGGCTGGGGTGGCGGCGTGGACCGTCCCGCACGGGCTCGCCATGTTGATCCTCGACGGCCGCATCCCCGCGGAGCACGTGGCCACCCCGGAGGCCATCGAGCAGCTCGCGCGAGACGTCATCCAGCTGTGGCGCGACGCCTGAGCTGCCCTGGCCGAGCGCGTTTGATGAGCCCGCGCCCGCGTGCGACAACCGAGGCCCCCCGTTGCTGCGAGTCGTCCCCATGCGCACCCCCGTCGCCCGCGTCTTCCTCCTCTCCATCGTCTCGGCCGCCCTCGGCACGACCTTGCTCACGGCGTCGGCCAGCGCGCAGGTGGACCAGGACCACGCGGTCTGGGCAGGCGCCACCGCCACTCAAGAGCTGAACCGGGGAGACCACCCCGTGGCGCTGTGGCTGGACGTGCACCGTCGCCAGGACACGACCGCCACGGCCATGATCGTCCGCCCCGGCATCGGCGTGTTCGTGAACTCGTGGCTCTCGCTGTGGGCGGGCTACGCGTGGACCCCGGTCTACCCGGATGACGCCGCGCGCCGCGACGAGCACCGCTTCTGGTATCAGGCGTGGATCAACACGCCCATCGGAGGCGGCTTCGCCTTCCAGGCACGCGGCCGCATGGAGCACCGCTTCTCGCCGCTGGGCGACGACGTGGCGCACCGCTTCCGGCAGTTCGTCCGCCTCGGCTGGATGCACGCTACGCAGCCGGTGGGCTTCGTGGTCTGGGACGAGCTGTTCCTGGGCTTCGCGGGCTCCGACTGGGGCGCGGTCGAGGGCTACGACCAGAACCGTTTCTTCGTGGGGCCCGTCTTCAAGATTGCATCGTGGGCGCGTGTGGAGCCGGGCTACCTGGTCGTGCACCTCGACCGCGAGCCCTACCGGCTGGTCCACGCGGTGGCCGTGAACCTGTTCTTCAGCGGAACCCGCTGACACGCCGACCTCGGGCATCTCACAGGCGGGGGTGGCATTCCGTCGGATGAGTACGTAGTATGTGTAATTGTGAAGCCTGGCGGGAATCCACCACTCGATAGGAACACGCCGGGGAACCCTCCCACCGGTCGGTATGCGCCGACCACCGTCGACGCGGCGATGCGCGAGGAGCTGCGCGCCTGTGTGGCCGACCCGCCCGCGATCGTGCGCATCCCGGAGGCCCTGCGCGCCAGCTTCCACGCACGCAAAGAGGTGGAGGTGCAGCGCGTGCTCCGCATCGGCGGCATCTGCGGCATCGTCCTCGGCCTCAGTATCGTGCTGGCCCGGCTGCTGCTGTTCCACGGGCTCGGGTCGGACGCGGACGACCGGCTCTACGGCGAGATCTCGGCCTTCAACCTGGTGGTCATCTTCTCCACCATCGCGGCGCTGAACATCCCGCGGGTCTTCGCCTACTACCGGCCGATCATGGTGGCCTCGGGGGCGCTGGTGCTGTCGGCCACGCACACGGCCAGCATCCTCATCACCGAGAACCACATCGCCATGTCGGCGACGTACGCCGCGATGTTGGGCGTGACCGTGGTGACCATCGGCTTCCGCAACGGCTTCGCCAACTCGCTGCTCACGTGCGTGCTCGGCATCGTGGGCGGCTCGGGCTACGCGTGGGTGAAGGGTGCGCAGCCCGACTGGGTGCTGGTGTCCTACGGCTACGTGGGCGCGAGCGCGGTGGGCCTGGTGTTGGCGTGGCTGCTCGAGCGGCAGGACGCCCTCCACTTCTTCCAGTCCATCTTGCTCGCGAGCGAAGCCGACGAGCGCTTGCGGCTCAATCGACAGCTCGAGGCGATGTCGCGCACCGACTCGCTCTCGGGCCTCGCCAACCGGCGCTCTTTCGACGACGCGCTCGAGGCCGAGTGGGCGCGCATGCGGCGCGAGCGCTCGCCGCTCTCGCTGGTCTTCGTGGACGTGGACTACTTCAAGCGCTTCAACGACGCCTACGGCCACCGTGAAGGCGACGCGTGCCTGCGCGCGGTGGGACAGGCGCTGCTCACCGGCGCCCTGCGCCCCGGCGACGTGGCCGCCCGTTATGGAGGCGAAGAGTTCGTGCTGCTGCTGCCCAAGACGGACCTCGCCGGTGGTGAGGCCGTCGCGCGGCGCGTGCTCGACGCGGTGGACAAGCTGGGCATCCCGCACGGGGACTCGCCGGCCATGCCTCACATCACCATCAGCGTGGGGGTGGCGGCGGCGGCGCCCGACTCGGAGCTGGAGGCCCGTCACTTGGTGGAGACCGCCGACTCCTGCCTCTACCGCGCCAAGCGCCAGGGGCGCCACTGCGTGTGCGCGTCCGAGCTGCGCGGCGACTCCCTTCGCCCCGCCCCGCGCATGAGCACCATGACGCTGACCGAGACTGGCTGAGCGCCTGAAGTTTCATGCCCCGCCGCGCCTCGCGAGCGCTAGGCTGCTCCCCATGAATCGACGCGAGATGCTGCGAGTGGGTGTGGGGACCGCGGTCGCCCACGGGGTGGTGACCGTGCTCGGCTGCGCGGCGCAAACGGGTGCGGGACATGAAGGGCATGAGGGGCATGAGGGGCACGCGGGCGGCGAGGGCACACCGCTGGCTGCGCCCACGGATGCGATGCTGGCGTTCGCGCGGGCCGCGTCGGAGTGCGTGGCGGCGGGCGAGGCCTGCCTCAGCCACTGCCTGCGTTCGCTCCAGACCGGCGACACCATGATGGCGGAGTGCTCGCGACGAGTGCACGCCATGCTGGCCATCTGCCGCGCCGTGCCCGCGCTGGCCACGTCGGGGTCGGAGCACTTGGGGCGGCTTGCGGCCATTTGCCGGGACACGTGCGAGGAGTGTCATGACGCGTGTGCGCCGCATGCGGGGCATCATGCGGAGTGCCGGGCGTGCATGGAGGCCTGCGCGGCGACGGTTCGGCACGCGGCGGCGTTCGCGGCCTGACGCGTCGTCGACGTCCACGTGGCCGTTGACGTGCTCGTGCTCGTGCTCGTGTCCGCTCTCGGCCAGGGGTCCCGATTCGCC
>CAZEAA010000305.1:350-7400 GCA_964510015.1 uncultured Sandaracinaceae bacterium | reverse complement strand
GAAGCACCTCGAGCGAGGCGCTGACCCCAAGACCGCGGCGAGCGAAGGAACCAAAGAGATCACGCTGGCCGTGCTCGCCACCACCGCCACGCTCTGCGCGGTGTTCGTCCCGGTGGCCTTCACCGGCGGCATCGTGGGTCAGTTCTTCCGCGAGTTCGGGCTCACCATCGCGGGCGCCACGGTCATCTCGGCCTACGTGGCCTTCACCCTCGACCCGATGCTCTCGGCCTACCTGGCCAAGACCAAGAAGCACGGCGAGGAGCGGCCCAAGAGCGTGTTCGACTTCATCGTGAAGCCGCTGAGCCGCTTCTACGACACGCTCGACAGCCTCTACCACGCGTTTCTCGTGCGCGTGCTGGCCACGCGGCTCTCCATGGGCGTGGCGCTGCTGTTCGCGTTCGGCGTGGCCTTCTCGTCCTGCGCGCTCGTGCCGCTGATGGGCAGCGAGTTCACGTCGCCCGAGGACCGCGGCCAGTTCAACGTGGACATCGAGCTCCCCGCCGGCACCCGGCTCGAGGAGTCGGCGCGCCTCTCGCTGCCCGCGGAGCGAGAGCTGATCGCGGACCCCAACATCGTCACGCTCTCCACGCGCGTGGGCTCGGGCGGGCGGCCCAACTACATCACGTGGCGCGTGGTGGCCGTGCCCAAGAACGAGCGCGACGTCACGCAGAACCAGCTCAAGGAGCAGGTGCGCGCGGTGGTGCAGCGCCACATCCCCGGCGCCGAGGTCTCCATCTCGGACCCGGGCATCGTGGAAGGCGGGCGTGACTACCCCATCCAGATCGCGGTGATGGGCGACGACCTCGACCAGGTGGCCATCACGGCCAACCACTTCGCCGACGTGCTGCGAGCCGTGCCCGGCAGCATCGACGTGGACGTGCAGCACTCGCCCGGCGCGCCGGAGCTCGACGTGCGCGTGAACCGCGACCTCGCCTCGCAGCTCCGCATCCCCTTGGCCCTCGTGGCGGCCACCGTGCGCGCGTCGCTCGAGGGTGAGGTGGCAGGCCTCTACCACGACGACGACGACGACATCGACATCCGCGTGCGCCTACAGGAGGCGGACCGCGACAACGCGCATCAGGTGGGAGGCCTGCGCATCCCCACGCCGGGCGGCTTCATCCCCCTCACTGACATCGCCACCATCGAGCGGGGCGAAGGTCCGGCCGAGATCCAGCGCTTCGACCGACGCCGCGTGGTCATGGTCACCGGCTCGGCGGCGGGTCGCGCCGTGGGTGACGTGGCGGCCGAGTTCCAGACCATCGTGGGCGCCGAGACCATGCCGGTGGGCGTGGACTACCTGATGCGCGGCCAGGTGGAGCAGATGAACGAGTCCAACGAGAACATGGTGCTGGCCATGCTGCTCGGCCTGGTGTTCGTGTACCTGGTGCTGGCCTCGCAGTTCGAGTCCTTCATCCACCCGATCTCCATCATGATGTCCATCCCGATGGCCTTCGTGGGGGCCTTCATCGCGCTCTTCCTGCAAGGCAGCTCCATGTCCATGGGCGCCACCATCGGTCTCATCCTGTTGATGGGCCTCGTGACCAAGAACGGCATCCTCTTGGTGGACCACGCGGTCACCAAGGTGCGCGAGGAAGGCTGGACGCCGCACGAGGCCATCCTGCACGCCGGCCCGGCGCGCATGCGCCCCATCCTCATGACCAGCGCGGCCATGGTGCTCGGCATGCTGCCCACGGCGATCGGCGACGGACCGGGTTCCGAGTTCCGCGGACCCATGGCCATGGGCGTCATCGGCGGCGTCATCAGCTCCACGCTGCTCACCCTGCTGGTCGTGCCCATCTTCTACCTGCTGCTCGAGTGGCTGAGCCGCAGCCTGCGCCACCTGTGGGTGCGCTGGATCTGGGGCGGCACGCTCGAGGAGCGGCGCATCAAGCGCGTCAAGCCCGCGGCGCCGGTGGAGCCCGACCCCGCCGTCGCGGAAGACTAGACGAGCAGAGCGAGGCGCTCAGCGCGGTGCGCCGCCGTCCTCGACCGGGAAGTAGTCGAGGACGTCGTTGGCCAGGAACATGACCTTCTTGGACAGCGCGCGGTCCGCTTCGCTGCCCGCGTCTCCGTCGGCGCTGGCCGCCAGGATCTGCACCAGCGCGTGGCGGCTGCGGCGCACCTCGTCCACCAGCCAGCGGACGTCCAGCGCGGCCTGCGTCCCCGTGGACGCGTACTGCCGCTCGAGGTCCCGCAGGCGCCGCTCCACCAGCACCGTGGCCGAGGGCAGGGTGCCCAGGCCGAAGCAGTCCGGGCAGGCGACCACCCCTTGAATGCCGCTGGTCTCGCCCGTGCCGAAGCACGTCTGACAGCGATGGGGGGTGGCGGAGGTGGGCGGTGTCGTCGGCATGTGGTCGCGGACGATACGCGCCGGGCTCAGTAATCGGAAGTGTCCTCCTCGGGGGGCGCGCCGGCGCTGCGGTCCGTGGTGAGGAGCATCCGGTACTCGCCCTCGTTGCCCTGCGAGTACGAGCCCACCCACACCCGCAGCTGGCCGGCGGGGACCGGCTCGAGCTGCACGGCGGGGTTCAGGCCGTTGGTGTCGTCGTTGCAGCGGAAGCTCCCGTCCGGCAGCTGCACCGCGAGCGTGGTGTCGTACCCGTCCACGGTCACCACCAGCTGCGCGAACGGCAGCGCGGGCACCTGGATCACGTGGTTGGGCTGCGCGCTCACCCAGCCCGGACACTCGGGCGACAGCGACTGCGCGGGCTCGGGGCCCCCGAAGCGCCCGGTGTACTGCTCGCTTCCATTGAAGCCGGCCTGAACGCGGGTGCCGGCGTGCCGCCCCCCGGGGGTGCTGCTGCCGCCTCCGCCCCCGCCATCCGAGCTTCCGCCCGAGTCTCCGCTCCCTCCGCTGGCCGCGCGCAGCTCGGGGACGTCTCGCAGCACGGCGGCAGAGGTGCTGGTCTCGCTGGATGCGGAGCCTCCGCCGCACCCCGCGGTGATCAGCGCGAACCCGAGGACGGAGAGAGGTGTGTGCTTCATCATCAGTTTTCCCGAGGGCAGCAGAGCGTTGAGGAACGGTGCCATGAGACGTTCCGGACCGGAACATCCTTGGGAGCCCCGAGGTGCCGGGTTTTCTTGCGGAATTGCCGAAACGCGCTACACCCCCCGCGATTTTGGTCGCCGTCCGGTGGCCTCGATGGAACCAACCCAAGGACTTCTCATGGCTATCGAACGCACCTTCAGCATCATCAAGCCCGACGCCGTCGAGGCGAACAACGTCGGCAACATCCTCGCCATGATCGAGGGCTCCGGTCTCAAGATCAAGGCGATGCGCATGGTCCACCTCAGCCGCCCCATGGCGGAGGGCTTCTACGCCGTCCACCGTGAGCGTGGCTTCTTCGGCGAGCTGGTGGACTTCATGACGCGCGGCCCCGTGGTCGTCAGCGTGCTCGAGGGCGAGAACGCCGTCGTTGCGTACCGCACCCTGATGGGCGCCACCAACCCGGCCAACGCCGAGGCTGGCACCATCCGCAAGACCTACGCCAAGGACATCGGCGAGAACGCCGTCCACGGCTCGGACAGCCTCGAGAACGCCGCCATCGAAGTGAACTACTTCTTCCCCGGCTACGAGCTGGGCTGAGCGTCAGGCTCTCTCTCAGAGAGAGTCCCAGACCTCGCACTGCGCCGCAGCGGCACCCGTCCCCGTCACGACCTCGAGGTCGAGCACGAGGTGGTTGTCCTCTGCGGCGTCGTACTTTGGCCACTCCGGCAGCGCGTCGCCGTGGGGCCGGTGGTCACGCACGAACGAGCCCCAGTACGGGCGGATGATGTCGTGCATGGCCTGCTCCTCCGCGTTGAAGCGGCGGATGAACGCGTTGGCGCGGTAGCCGAACACGAACTGCACTTCGGCCGCGTGATAGGCCCCGAGGTCGAAGTCGGTGGGCAGCTGAAAGGCCGCGTTCGGGTACGTGTAGAAGTAGTGATAGAGGTCGGTCTGCTCGCCCATCGCGATGGTGCTCGAGCGCGCCGCGCACGTCAGCAGCTGGTCCCCGATGGCGTCGAAGTAGCGCACCGTGGGGTCCTCGCCGTTCAGCGGGTAGGCGGCGATCACCGCGTCGGCGTCGGCGCCCGGCCCGCCGGCCAGCTCGGTCAGCGCCGCTTCGTAGTCTTCTTCCGCGATGACCACGTCGCTCAGCGCAGCGAACACGCGGCCTTCGTTCTTGGTGAAGCCCGCGAGCACGGGGACGCGCGCCATGTTGCCGGCGCGGATGGCTTCGCCAAAGGCCTGCGGCAGGACGTCGCCATCCACGGTGGGCCCCCAGTTGGCCGTGTTCTCGTCGCGCGTCAGGAAGTCGCGCGAGCCCGGCAGCGTGGCGAGGATGTCCGCGGCGCTGGTGGCCCGCAGGCAGGTCAGCACCTCGCTGGCCGTGCCCGTGTCGCACGGTGTTGGAAGCGCTGCGGCGAAGCGCTCGCCCTGCGCGCTCGCGTCGGCGTTGCTGGCCGTGTACTCGCAGGGGCCGCTCTCCACGATGGCGGCGTGGAACAGCCCCTCGCTACGCGGCGACACCAGGTGCGCGCACACGCTCATGCCGCCCGCCGACTGCCCGGCGATGGTCACGCGATCCGGGTCGCCGCCGAAGGCGCGAATGTTGTCGCGCACCCACTCGAGCGCTGCCACTTGATCGAGGAGGCCGTAGTTGCCGCTGATGCCGTCGGCCGACTCCGCCACGAGGGCCGGGTGGGCCAGGAAGCCCAGCGCACCGAGGCGGTAGTTCATGCTCACCACCACGATGTTCTCCTGGCGCGCGAGCAGGTCGCCGACCGTTCCGCCCTCGGTCTGCACGCCTTCGCCCAGCGTGAAGCCACCACCGTGGATCCAGACCATCACCGGCGCGCCGTCTTCGGGCACATCGAGCGGCACGTGCACGTTGATGAAGAGGCAGTCCTCTTCGGTCTGCGCGCCGAGGATGGGGATCACCTGCGGGCAAGCGCGCGGCCGCGTATCGGCGTCCAGGGTCTCCGTCCACGCCGTGGGTGCAGCGGGCGGGGCCCAGCGCAGGTTGCCCGTGGGTGCCGCCGCATACGGAATGCCCAGGTACCCGACGGCGCCGTTGGCGATGGTGCCTCGCACCGGGCCGTGCTCGGTCATGACCTCGGTGGGTGCGGCCACCAGCACGACGGAGTCTGTGTCCGAGCAGCCGCCGTGTGTCGCTGCCAGCGCCGTCAGCGAGAGGAAGACGCGTGCGAGAGAGCAGGTGCCGAGCATGGTGCGGAGAGCCGTCATGCGCCGAGGATATGCCCCTCATTCGGGGACGGATCGCATAATTACGCTACGCGACGTCCTCCACCGCCACCTATCATGGCGACCCCCCATGGACTTCGAACGTCAGCATCCCGACGACCGCTTCATCCTGCGCTCGGTCGGCAGCACCCTGATCCTGGTCGGGAACCGCCCCCCTTCCGCCGCGGGCATGAAGTGGCTCGAGCGTGAGCTCGTCGCGTTCGGCTCCCGGTACCCGGGTCACGCCACCTACCTCCACTACGCGTTCGATGGTGGCGAGATGTCGATGCCCGACGACGAGACGCGCGCGGCCATGCGCTCCGTCGCGAGCAACGGCCCAAAGATGTTCGCGTCCATCGCGATGATCATGGACTACGAGGGCTTCACCGGCGCCGCCGTCCGCAGCGTGCTGTCCGGCGTGCTCTTCGCCGCGCGTGCCCCGAAGCACCTCAAGATCTTCGGGACCGTCGCCGAGGGCCGCGCCTGGTTCGAGGGCTTCGTGGCGCCGAAGCACGTGCCGGCGCTCGACGGGTTGGTGGCCGAGGTGAAGCGGCTGCGGGCGATCCAGGAGGCGGAGAACGCTTTGAGGCGCGGCGAGGCGGCGAGGGCGCGGTGAGCTCTCGCGAGGGACTCGCCATGGTGTCGAGGGGTGGCCCAATGCCCTTGAAGCAAGCCTGATTCCAGCTCACTTCAGAATCTGAAGCGCCCCGCGCTGCGCCCGCACACTGCTCGCCAGCGACAGCTGCGAGCGGGCGCGCACCAGGGCGTGCTCCGAGCGGCTGCTGAAGCGCTCGGGGTCCCAGCCGAAGTAGGACTCGCGCAGTGCGTCGGCGCAGAAGCGTGAGGCCAGCTCGAGCGCGATGGTCTCGAGGCCGGCGGGGAGGGCGGCGCGCTCGCTGTCGCTGAGCGTGGGGCCTGCGGCGTCCACGTAGGCTTCCGTGGCGGCGCGGTAGAGGGTCACGTCCAGCTCGGCGTGAGGGTCGGACTCACCGAGCGGGTTGCACCACGAGCGCAGCGCGTCGCCCATCTCGGCGGCGAGCGTGTCGTACGCCATCGTGTCGAGGTCCAGCAGGGCGACCGCTTCGCGGCTGCCGTGCGCGAACATCACGTTGGTCACCTTGAGGTCGCCGTGGATGATGCGGGTGGGCAGCGGGCCGAGTACGGGGAGGGCTGCGCCGTGCTGGAGGATGGCCAGCGCGACGGGCTGCACGTCGGCGAAGCGGGGGTGCTCGCCGAAGTCTGCGAGGGTGGTCTTCAGGAACGCGAGGTGCTTCGGCGTGTCGTGCGGGCCGGGCCGTGTGAAGGCGAAGCGGTGCTCGAAGCCTTGGAGGGCGAGGTGAAAGCGAGCCACGAGGCGGGCGACGCTGGCGGCGCGCGCCGGGTCGCCGAGCGTGCTGACCACCTCGCCGTCGATGAACGTGAGCAGCCGATACACGCCGTCTTCCTGCGGCGCACACAGCTCGCCGGCCTGCGTGGGCACGAGTCGCGGCGTGAGCACGTGGTGGTCTGCCAGCAGCGCGGTGATGGCCTCGATGTCCTGGTTCACCGCGGCGGTGAAGATGGGGTTCACGCGCTGCAACACCCAGCGCTGGCCGTCCTCGGCCTCCACGCGCCAGGTCTGGTTGATGAGCCCCACGGTGATGGGCTCGAGCCGCGCGTGGGAGAGAGCGTAGCGCGCGAGGGCTGCGCGCGGGGCGATGTCACTCACCGCAGCACCGTCAGACGGGGCTTCGCATCCGCGTGCTGCACCGTGGGCCGTGGCGCAGCGGCCGGGCGCACGTCCGCGGGGCGCGCCTCCCACGCGGTCTGCACGTCGCGGTCGA
>CAZEAA010000305.1:0-340 GCA_964510015.1 uncultured Sandaracinaceae bacterium | reverse complement strand
CGCAGCGACTGCAGCACCACGTTGCGCACGTCGGGGTGCTTCTGCTCCATCGCGCTCAGCAGGTCCTTCATCTGCTGGCGCTGCAGGTTCTCCTGCGAGCCGCACAGGTTGCAGGGCAGGATGGGGAAGGCCAGCTCCTGTGCGAACTCCGCGATGCGCGCCTCGGCGCACTCGATCAGCGGCCGGATGACCTGGAAGCGCCCGTCATCCGTGGTGTAGCTGGCCGGCATGGCCTGCAGCTTCCCGCTGAAGAAGGTGTTCATCAGGACGGTCTCGAGCGAGTCGTCGCGATGATGCCCGAGCGCGATCTTGTTGCAGCCCAGCCGCTCCGCCGCGGTGT
>CAZEAA010000304.1:1975-7420 GCA_964510015.1 uncultured Sandaracinaceae bacterium | reverse complement strand
CGTGCTCGATCAGTTGATCGCACATCGGGACTCCATCGCCGGGGTCGGGAAACCCGAGCTGTTCGTGTTCGCGCGTGGGTTTCACGGGTCGCTCAAGCGGCGTGAGAGCGACGGCGAGGTCACCCTCGTGAGCGCCGCGGACCTGTACGCCTGAGCCCACCCGGACACGGGCCAGGTGCGGACGGCAGTGGTAGAGTCGGCGCCATGACCATGACCACCACCCCGTCGGGGCTCTCGTACGAAGACACACGCCCTGGCACGGGCGCCACGCCCAAGAAGGGCCAGGCCTGCGTGATGCACTACACAGGCTGGCTGTGGGTGAACGGCGCGAAGGGCGCCAAGTTCGACAGCTCGGTCGACCGCGGCCAGCCGTTCATCTTCCCCATCGGCGTCGGCCGCGTGATCCAGGGCTGGGACGAAGGCGTCGGCAGCATGCAGGTGGGCGGCGCACGCACGCTGCTCATTCCGCCCGAGCTCGGCTACGGCGGCCGGGGCGCCGGCGGAGTCATCCCGCCCAACGCGACGCTGCTGTTCGAGGTCGAGCTGCTGGAGCTGCGCTGAAACGAAGCAGGCCCTCCGCGAGGAGGGCCTGGTGAGTTCGTGAGCCCTCTCTCCGGAGGGCTCTGTGTCTTCGGCCCTCCTCGAGGAGGGCCGGCGCGACTACTTCCGCGCGAACTCCACCACCAGCTCGCGGTCGCGCTGGGTTGTGCCGTTCAGCTTGGCCACGGCGGCGTCGGCGACCTCGCGCGGCAGGAACACGAACGAGTGGCGGTCGCGCACGCGGATGCGGCCCACCTGGTCGGCCGGGACGCCGCCCACCTCGATGAAGAGGCGGTTCAGCTCACCGGCGCTCACTTCGTCGCGCTTGCCGAGGCTCACGTAGAGCTTGGCCTCGTTCTCGTTGGCCGTGTCGTCGTCGCTGGTGGGGGCGGGCGCGGGGTGTCCGCTGGACGTGGCGTCGAACGACAGCTCGCTCTGCTCGGCGTCCGGGCGGGACTCCTGCCCCTCGCCGCGACGCTTGCGACGACGGCGGCGGCCGCGCTCTTCGTCGTTCCCGCCTCCGTTGTCACCATCGTTGTCCGTGTCGTTGTCGTCGAGGTCGTCCTTCGCGGCCACCGACGGCGGCGCGGGCCGGGGGTTCGGCGCGCTGCTGGCGCTGCGCTGCGGCTTGCAGCTCGGACGCGGGCCACGCTCGCGCTCGGGGTTCGGCGCGGGGCGCGGGCGCTGCTCTCTGCGGGCCGCCGCGGCGCGCTCGTCCACCACCTCTTCGGTGGAGGTACCGAAGAACGAGCCCAGCAGGCCCGCGATGAGGTGCTCGGCGTCCGGGTGCGTGAGCAGCCGCTTGGCCACCGCGCGGTCGAGGTCCTGCACGGCGCCCTGGAAGGTGCGCGCCAGCATGAGGATGCGGTCGGCCTCGCGGCGCGTGCGCTCCTCGCCCGGTGTGGGGATGGACCGCTCCACGGGGAAGATGGAGTACTGCAGGCGCAGGTAGTACAGCTGCCCCAGCTCCTGCGGCGCCACCAGCGTGATGGCGGTGCCGGTGCGGCCCGCGCGACCCGTGCGGCCCGTGCGGTGCACGTACTGCTCGAGGTGGTTCGGCATCTCGAAGTTGATGACGTGCGTGAGGTGCGAGATGTCGATGCCGCGCGCGGCGACGTCGGTGCACACCAGGAAGCGGATGTTGCCCTCGCGCGTGGCCGACATGACCTTCTCGCGGTCGCTCTGCGCCATGTCGCCGTTCAGCCACTCGGCGTTGAAGCCCGCGTTCTGCAGCTCCGTGGCCACGCGCTCGGTGTCCACCTTGGTGTTGCAGAAGATGATGGCGCTCTCGGGGTCTTCCACCTCGATGACGCGCACCAGGTCACGCGTGCGGCCCATGCCCGACACCATGAAGGTGAAGTGCTTGATGCCCAGGGCACCCACGGCGTCGCCGCTCAGCGTGATGAACTCGGGGTTCTTCATGTGGCGCTCGGCCACGCGGTGCACGGGGCCATCCACGGTGGCCGAGAAGAGCAGCGTCTGACGGCTGGCCGGTAGCAGCTCCATGATGGCGTTGAGCTCCACGGCGAAGCCCATCGACAGCATCTCGTCGGCCTCGTCCAGGATCAGCACCTTGAGCTTGTCGCCCTTGATGGTCCCGCGGCGCAGGTGGTCGAGCACGCGGCCCGGCGTGCCCGAGATGATCTGCGCGCCCTCGCTCAGCTCGCGGACCTGACGCTCCATCGGGGCACCGCCGTACACCGCGGTGGTGTGGATGCCGCAGTTCGCACCCATCTTGCCGATCTCGCGGGCCGACTGCAGCGCCAACTCGCGCGTGGGCGCCAGGATGAGCGCCTGCGGCCCACCGTTCACGTCGATCAGGCGGTCCACCAGCGGCAGGCCGAAGGCGCCGGTCTTGCCGGTGCCGGTGCGCGACTGCACGATGATGTCGCGGCCGTTGATGGCCAGTGGATACGCCTCGATCTGCACGGGCGTGGGGTTCTTCCAGCCCATCTCGTCGATGGCGCGGCGCACCTCGTCGCGCAGCGGGATCACGCTGAAGGTGGGCAGCTCGGGGGCTCCGGTGGTGCCGGGCTCGGTGGGTTCGCCGCTGCTCGCGGGCTCATGGCCAATCGTCATGGATGACTCTCTTCGGGGTTTCGCGCGGGGTGCGCGTCGGGGTCCGCCAGCCGCTGCGCGAGAGAGCGCGCGAGACGGCCCTCCTCGCGTTCGTAGCGTCGCAGACTGGTTTGGATTCGATGGCGCAGGCGGCCGAGGTTCGCGTGCAGCGACTCGTCGCACTGGCCGGTGAGTGCAGTGTGTCGGCGGTCCCAGTCCCGGAAGAAGGTGGCGTCCTCCGACGCGTCTTCGGCAGGGTTCTGGGTTTGAGCGGCCGCGTGCGCCATCAGCTGGGCGTACAGGGTGCGCAGGCTCTCGTCGCAGCCTCGAGGACTCACCGTGTCGGCCGCGAGCCCGCGCTCGGGGAAGAGCGCTTGCGGGATGACCGAGATGAAGGCCACCAGCGTGATGTAGACGATCCCCACCGCCCAGACCGTGAGCACGAGCTTGCGTCCGAGGCCGACGTTGCGTCGACGCTCACGGGACTCGGGCTCGTCTGGCTCTTGGCCTGCCGCGCCGCGCGGCTCTGCGGGCATGTTGGAGATCTTCTGCTTCTCTCGTGGGAGCTTCGTATGGGGGCGGCGGTCCTCGGCGGAGCATGGGAGAGCCGCGAAATTCGGCTCCTTTTTACCGATCCGCGGGCCTCGGGTCAACCCGCGGGCGCTCGCCGGGCCAGGATCCCGTTCACCAGGTGTAGGTCGTGCGGCTTGTCCACGTCGATGGCGGCCTCGGCGAAGCGGCTGCGCACGAGGGCGGCGCGCACGTCGGCCTGCTGCCCGATCGCCTCGGCGGCCATGTCCACCGTCAGGCGCCGCAGCGCGAAGTTCAACAGCGTCTTCGGGCCCAGTGAATAGGCCATCTTCCACGGCTTCTTGCGGTCCTGCTCCAGCTTTCGCCAGAAGGTCATGGCGTTGCGGCCGCGGGGGTTCGGCAGGGCAAACAGGTTGCAGCCGCTGATGGCCTCGTCGGCGAACCGGAAGTAGGTGCGGCGCGTCTCGGGATACTCGGCGCGGATGGTGTCTTCACGCGCCACCAGGGCGGCCACGTCCACGTTCGCGGGGATGCCCTGCACGAAGTCGGCGATCATGGCGGGGGTCAGCAGCGGGTGGTCCGCGGTGGTCACGAGCGCCGGGTAGGGCGAGAAGGCGTCCAGCACCTTGGTCACGCTCTGGCTCGGGGACGGGGCCGCGTGCGTCACCTGGAGGCGTCCGGCCGCGATCAGCTCCTTGGCCACGGGCAGCGCCTCGATCAGCTCGGGCGCTTCGATCACCGCGATGATGTTCCCCACCTCGGGGGCGGCCGCGAGCGTTCGCAAGACGTGCTGCACCATCGGCTCGCCCGCGATCGGCGCCATGGCCTTGTGCGAGATGCCGCAGTAGCTGGCCACCGGGTCCGTTGGCCCGCGGCTGCCCGCCATGAGGAGGGCGGTGTAGCGGAGATTCGACTGGGGGGAGGCCTTGTCGCTCATGGGTTCGGACCTAGCTAGGGGCACCCAGTAGCTGCACCAAGCGTGCCCCGCAACCGACCGAGTGGGCTCTTCGATGACACGCTTGTCGCTGAGCCGCGACAAGGTGCCCGCCCCGTCGAAGCCGCTTGGGAATTACCTTCAGGATCCGCTCGCACCGCCTTGGCACCGGCTTGGCACCGGCTTGGCACCGGCTTGGCATCGTCCTTGCAGAAAGACCGTCCCGTGTTCCCCATGACCCAGGTATCACCGCAAAACTACGGAGCTTTCTCCGACCAGGTGTGGTCCCCCTTCACACCTGTGAGTTTTTTGCGTCACTTGCGTGAAGCATGGGAGACATCGTTCACCACAGTCGATTGGAGCCGCTCATGAAGCCAGCCATCGCACGCGCCGGGGATACCGCGCTCAAGCAGCCCGTCACCAAGCGCGTCGCCCGCGAGGGTGTCCGTCTGCGTCTCGATGTCGACCGTCAGAAGGGCCTCGAGACGCCGAAGATCGGCGTCATCTACAACCCGAAGAGCGCCGCCAACCTGGGCAAGTCGCCGCTGCGCGCCATCGGCGTGGCGTGTGGCACGCCCACCACGCGTGAAGAGCTGGTCAGCGTGTTGCGCACCTTCGCGCGGGCCGAGGTGAACATCGTGGCCGTGAGCGGTGGCGACGGCACCATCCGCGAGGTCCTCACCGCCATCCCCGAGGCCTTTGGTGATCAGCCGCATCCGGCCATCGCCATCCTGGCGGCGGGTCGCACCGACTTGATCGCCGGCGAGGTCGGCTCGAGCGGTCGGCGTGACGAGCTGGCGCGCCTGCTGGCTTCGGCCAAGGCGGGCGAGCTGCGCCGCACCAAGCGTCCGGTCATGCGCTTCGAGGGCGTGGTGGACGCCGAGGGTCGTGCGGTCACGCCGCGCGGCATGCTCATGGGCGCCGCCGCCTTCGCCTTCGCCACCGAGCTGTGCCAGACCGAGGTACACGCCGATGGCGCCAGCCACAGCACCGCGGTGGGCATCACCGTGGCGCGCGTGGTGGGCCGCATCCTCTTCAAGGGCGACCCGGACGGCCTGCTCAAGGGCGAGCCGCTGAGCCTCTCGGCTGACGGCGCGCCGGACACCAAGGGCCCGGACGCCAAGCGCTCGCTGTTGCTCATCAGCACCCTGCGCGAGCGCCTGGTCTTGGGCCGCACGCCGTTCTTCGGGGACTACCGCGAAGACCAGCTGCAGTTCGTGGAAGTGGACGCGCCGGCCAAGGGCCTCCCGCGTGCGCTCGGCGCCATGGTGGTTCGCAAGCCGTGGCTCGCGGGCGAGGGCTGGAGCGCGGGCTCGGCCAACACGCTCGAGCTGAACATGACGCGCTCCATGATCATCGACGGCGAGTTCTTCCGCCCCATC
>CAZEAA010000304.1:0-1875 GCA_964510015.1 uncultured Sandaracinaceae bacterium | reverse complement strand
TCGTGCCTGCGCGCGGACAGCCCGGAAGGCATCATGGATGTCTACCTGCTGAGCCGCAGCCACGCCGACTTCCACGGCGAGAGCCCCAAGGGCAAGGCGCTGGCCGGGCTCAACTGGCTCATCCCGCCCAACATCTACTTCTGGACCATCCCGCATCCCGTGCACGGCGCGCTGCGCGCCAAGGTGGCCGTGGTCAGCGAAGAGCAGTTCCAGCAGGCCTCCGAGTTCGAGGCGTGGAGCCCCAGCATCTGGGCGCGCTTCTGCCAGCCCTGCGTGCTGCTCGACTCGCCGAGCGAAGAGTCCACCGAGCGCGTGGTCACGGCCATCGTCACGGCCATCCTCACCGCCGCACGCTGGGCGGCGTACCTGGGCCCCAAGCACGGCACGTCGCGGGACTACTGGACGGCCTTGTTCGGAGCCACCTACGCCGCGGAGTTGCGGCCCGAGCGCAACAACCGCCCGGCCATCATCTACGACGCCAACGCCGAGCGGTACGACGCGCTCTTGAAGGACGCCTGGGAGGCGCTCGAGATCCCGGTGAGCGTGAGCGCGGACGGCGTGCTCACGCCCACCGTGAACGCGGCCGCGCGCGCGGTGGCCAGGCGCGGCTTCGTGGCGCGCCAGCGCAGCGGCAAGGGCTTGTCGGTGGCGCGCATCGTGAAGGGCGCGCTCACCTTCCAGGGCGGCGTCGACTACCTGCTGTGGAAGGTGGAGCGCCACTCCGGCGTGAGCATCGAGCTGAACGACTGGCAGCGGAAGCACCCCTTCTTGGGGGCGCCGCGCGTGTTCATGCAGCTGCGCCGCGCCGGCGCGGTGAGGTAGCGGCCCCTCTCGGAAGCCAACTAATCACGACGTAGGCATCAGATTGTTTGATGACTTGGCGCCCTGTCGACAAGTCATGGAAACACGCGATGCCGCGCTTGGGCGCGGATCGCCGATGCAAGGAGCAAGACGTCATGATGCGGTTTCGTAGGATGGTTTGGCTGGCCGTTGTGGCGAGCCCGTTGTTGGGGTGCTTGGAGGAGGAGACTCCCGCGGGTGACTCGGGGCTCACCGCGGACGGTGGTCCTGCTCCCGACGGTGGTCCTCCTCCCGATGTTGGCGCTCCGCCGGACGAGGGGGTCATCGCCGAGTGCACCACGACCTCCGCGCCCATCACGTCGCTCATCACCACGCTCGAGATCCCCTCGGTGGCGTCGCAGATGGGTCAGAACCTGGACGGCATGGACGGGGGCTGCGTCCCGGACTACGCGAACGGAGTGGACAACGCCTTCGCGGACTTGGCGGAGGCCATCCCGCACCTCAGCGAGGATGATCCCATCGAACTCCAGAACGGCATCGACGACTCGCTCGCGTGCGTCGCAGCGAGCGCCACTTGCCAGCCGCTCCGAGTGAGCATCCGCGTCACGCCCGGCGAGGGCTGCGCGGTGGTCGAGCTGCTCGATGCCGACGGAGAAGTGATTGAAGACTCCGGCGTGGGCACGCTCGACGCGAACGGCAACTTCCGCGTGGAGCTGCCCTCGCTCCCGCTGACGTTTCACTACTCGACCGCGGATGGCCCGGTGGAGATCCCGCTGCGCATGCGCGGGCTGATCGTCACTGGCCGCGTGGTGGGTCCGAACATCGTGGACGTGTTGATTGGCGGCAGTCTGCAGAAGGGCGAGTTCGAGACGACCTTGCGAGCGGTGATCCCGTTGATGTCGGACACCGTGGAGTTCGAGGACATCGAGGCGGTCGTGGCGTTCCTGTACGACATGGGGCCAAACTGCACGGACCTCTCGGTGGGGTTGATGGCGAACTGGACCAGCGGGTCGTAGCCCGACACAAGGCTGCGCGGCGCCGGCGCGGTGAGACCACGCCGGCGCTTCCCAGCAC
>CAZEAA010000303.1:3880-7444 GCA_964510015.1 uncultured Sandaracinaceae bacterium | reverse complement strand
GCGGTGGTCTTGGCCTTGTCCTTCTTCAGCGCCTTCAGGAACGCCTTGTAGACCTTGTCGCGGTGCGCGGCCTTCTCCATGTCGATGAAGTCGAGCACGATGATCCCGCCGATGTTCCGGAAGCGCAGCTGATACGCGATCTCCTTCACGGCCTCGAGGTTGGTCTGGAAGATGGTCTCGGCTACGTCCTTGCCCTTGCCGGTGAAGCGGCCGGTGTTGACGTCGATGGCGGTGAGCGCCTCGGCCTGGTCGATGATCAGGTAGCCCCCCGAGGGCAGCGGCACCTTGCGCGACAGGGCGCGGGTGATCTCTTCTTCGACGCCGTACTCGTCGAAGAGCGGGTCGTCGCCTTCGTAGAGGCGCACGTCGCCGGCGCGCTCCGGCAGGAACAGCTCGAGGAACTCCTTGAGGCGCTGATACTCCTTGGGATCATCGATGATGATCTCGCTGATCTCCTCGGTGAACATGTCCCGCGCGGTGCGCAGGATGATGTCCGGCTCCTCGTAGAGCAGCGTGGGCGCACGCTTGACGGTCTTCTGCTTCTCGGTGGTCTTCTCCCAGACCTTCACCAGGTAGCCGATGTCCGACTTGAGCTTCTTCTTGGTGAGCCCAGCCGCCAGTGTCCGCACCACCACGCCCCCCTCGGGCGGCTTGATGGCGTCGATGACCTCTTTCAGGCGCTTGCGCTCCTCGTCCTTGCCGATGCGCTTGGACACGCCCACGTGGTCGATGGTGGGCATGTAGACCGCGTACCGGCCGGGCAGGGCCACGTGCGCCGTGACGCGCGCGCCCTTGGTGCTGATGGGACCCTTGGAGACCTGCACCAGGATGTTCTGGCCTTCGCGCACCACCTCACGGATGGGCGTGCTGCGCGACACGCGCTGGCTCTGGGCAGCGGCCTGACGGTTGCGACCCTCTTGCCCCTTCTGCCCCTTCTGGTCCACGTCGTCGGCGTCCAGCAGGTCGCTCTCGTCCTCGTCCGAGGACGTGCGGGCGGTGGGGTCCGTGGCCGGGAGCAGGTCCTCCACGTGCAGGAAGGCGGCGCGGTCGAGGCCCACGTCCACGAAGGCGGCCTGCATGCCGGGCAGCACGCGGGTGACTTTGCCCAGGTAGATGTTGCCTACCGGGGAGCGGTCCCTCTTTCGCTCCACATAGAGCTCTCCGAGGATCCCGTCTTCGATGAGCGCGACGCGCGTCTCACCGATGTCCACGTTGATGAGCAGACTGTTGTTCGCCATGCAAAGACCTTTGGGAGACGCTCGAGAATGGGCGAGGAGCGTCTTGGTGAGCGCGCCGGGGGCTCGAGCGAGCTGAACCGCGGTCGCGAGGAGTGGAACGGTTGCGAGGTCGTCGCGTGCCGGGCCCCACGTGACCAAGCGGTCCGTGGGGTACCCCGGAGCGCCGCGCTGCAGGGCTTCTTGCCCGCTGCACGGCCGGGAGCGCGCACGCTGCCCGTCACATCGACGCCGGTATGAAGATCAACCATCTCGCGGCCGTAGGATATACGAAGCCGCGGAGCGGATGTAGGCCGAGGTGGAAGAATCGACACCCGGCCCGGGAGACCGCGGGGTCAGACCGCTTCGTCGAAGATCGACTCGATCTCGGCCTGGATCTTTTCCTCGTCCCGGCCGCGGGCCACCGAGATCTCCTTGACGATCAGGTTGCGGGCCGTCTCCAGCATGCGGCGCTCCCCGAACGACAGGTTCTTCTCGCAGCGCAGGCGGTACAGGTCGCGCATCACCTCGGCGGCGTCGAAGGGGGAGCCGGTCTTGATCTTGTCCATGAAACCCCGATAGCGGCGGTTCCAGGTCTGGTTGTCGAAGGCAACCGGCTCCTCGTTGAGGATCTCGAAGATGTCGGTGATGTCCTCTTCCGAGAGCAGCGAGCGCAGCCCGACGTTCTTGGCGTTGCTGACGGGCACCATGATCTTGTCCGAGCCGGCGGCGCTCTTCGGGTCGTTCCCGAGGATCTGCAGGATGTAGAACTGCATCTTGTTGCCGCCGATGTCGCGCTCTTCGATGGCCACGATCTCGGCCACACCGCGGGCGGGATAGACGGCCTTGTCGCCCACCTTGAACTGGTGCTGCGTCTGCATGAGGACTCCCTCAACAAATATCTTCGTTGATTCGCGAGGCTGTACGACCGAGCGAAGGGGTCGCCTCGACCAAACCACGCGGCCGCTTAAGAGCGGCTCGTCAGCCTGACGGGCGCGCCGAATGCGTGTCCTCAAGCCCGAACTCGGACCTGAAGCCGGCCAATACTACTCGACGTTGGGGTGGTCGTCAAACGAAGCTGAACGGCGGTTCAGTTTCGACCGCGCCCGCTGGGCTCACTCGAGCGAGGTCAGATCGGGCAGCTCGTCCAAGTTCGGGAGCAAGACGATCTCGATGCGGCGATTGAGCGCGCGCCCCGCTTCATCATCATTGGAGGCCACCGGCTGGGTGTCGGCGTGGCCTGCGGCCGAGATGCGGTTGGGCGGCACGCCCTGGCCGATCATGTGACGGGCGACGGTCACCGCGCGGGCCGTGGACAGCGCCCAGTTGTCGGGGAACTGACGGGTGCGGATCGCCAGGTTGTCCGTGTGACCGGCGATCTGGAACTCGCGGCCGTCGATCTCGCGGAGGACGCTGGCCACCTCGTTCAGGGTGGCGAGGCCCTCCTCCTTGAGCTCCGAGCTCGCGGAGTCGAACAAGATGCCCGTGGGCAGCTCCACCACCATGCGGTTGCGCACGATGCGGACGCGCAGGCGGCCACTCTCGATCATGGAGCGGAAGCGCTCGATCAGGCTGCGGAAGGTGGCCACGCGGGCCTGGGCCTGACGCTCACGCTCGCGGAGCTCCTCGAGGGCGCGGCGGGTCTCGGCCAGGTTGGCGGCCAGCGAGCTGCGCTCCCCCTCCAATTCCTCGACGTTTTGCCCCAGCGCGCGCAGGCGTCGGGCCAGATCGCTGTTCTGTTCCCCGAGGGCGGCCAGGCGGGCATCCACCTCGGCGCGCTCCCCGTTGGCGGTCGCCAGAGCGGCTTCCAGCTCACGAACCCGCGCCTGCTCGGCGTCCAGCTCCTCTTGCGAGGGTCCGCAGGCCACGGTCGAGCCAGCGAACAGGCCCAGCGAGAGCAGCAGCGCGAGGGGAGGGAGGCGGCGATGAAGGCGTCGGATGGCGGGCATGAGCTTCTCCTGTGAGGCCGCACCCTACGAGCCGAGATCCGGCCTGTCAACGCACGCCACGGATCGGCGGCAAGGGGCTGGATCGAAAAAAGTGGATGGAATTTTCACTTTTCCGACGATTTCGTAAAATCGAATGATTTCGATGCGTTGAACCCAATTTTGTCCCCTTTCTCGGTCAATAGAGACAAAGTTATGTATAAATTATGTGCGGGTAGTGCTTGACACATGACGTGACGTGACAATACGGTACGTTCGTTCTGCTGACCCCATCTGGAGGAGGTCCAATATGGCTACCAAGAAGACGACCGCTAAGAAGGCCCCCAAGAAGGCCACCAAGAAGGCTGCCCCGAAGAAGGCCGCCAAGAAGGCTGCTCCGAAGAAGGCCGCCAAGAAGGCTGCTC
>CAZEAA010000303.1:1993-3780 GCA_964510015.1 uncultured Sandaracinaceae bacterium | reverse complement strand
CTCCGAAGAAGGCCGCCAAGAAGGCTGCTCCGAAGAAGGCCGCCAAGAAGGCTGCTCCGAAGAAGGCCGCCAAGAAGGCTGCCAAGAAGGCCGCCCCTAAGAAGGCTGCTGCTCCGGCCGCTCCGGCTGCCTGAGAGTTCTCGGCGGGCGCCCCCTGAGTTGGGTGGTGTCCGCGTCGCGGGAACGCCGCGCGTAACCACCCGATCTGTGGAGCCCCCGCCGAATAGGCCCACAGCGCACCATCCGAGGTTCCACTAGGTTCCGAGGACGTCCGCTGGAAGGTCTGCCCGGTGGGAGGCAGAACAAAGAGCGCCTCGACGATTTCGTCGGGGCGCTCTTGATCGTTTTGCGGGATCGCTCGGGAAAACGGCTCGGGCCGTCAGACTCGGCGCTCGTTGGCCAGCAGGGCGTCCCGCCGCGCCGGCTCCTGGCGCAGGGCGATCGTCTTGCGACGGTCCACGCGCACCGCGCCGGCGGGGTATCCACGCGGCTTCACCACGTGCCTGCGCTCCGCGTAGATCACCTCCACCGGAGACTCGTCGCGCGCGTCGCTGAAGTGGGCGGCCAGGTGAGCCGCGTCGATCAGCAGCTCGCTCGGCAGCTCGGCCCCGCGTATCAAGGGGATGATCACATGGGAGCCGGCGCGCCCCTCCACGTGCAACCACACGTGATACGGCTTCGCGTGGTGCAGGGTCAGGGCGTCGTTCTCGCGGGCCGAGCGACCCACCCAGATGGGGTGGCCGCTGTTCGAGACGAAGCGGCGGAAGGGGCTGCGATCGCCGTCGGTCTTTCCCGAGCGCTTCTTCGCGGGGCCGCTGCGGCCTCCCGTGCCCGGCGGTGCGTCGTCCACCTCACGGATGCCGAGGGCCAGCGCCTCCTTCGCGACTGCGTCGAGTTCCACGAGTGATCCCGCCGTGGCGCAGCGGTCGGCGAGGCGCTGGACCTGCTCCAGCTGGGCCTCGGCCAGCTCCCAGCGTTGCTCCGCGAACGTCACCCCGCGCTCGAGGCGTCGGGCCTGGTGATAGAGGCGGGCCGCGCGCTCGGCCGGCTTCTCGCCCCGCTCGAGGGGGATGCGCCGCTCGGCCGGGGGGTCCTGGGTCCAGTCCTGCACGCTGACCCAGCCGGTTCCGTCCGCGGCGCGCTGCACCTGGCTGCCGTGCGCCAGCAGCAGATCCGCGTCGAGGCGCAGCTGCGGGGCGTGGTCCGCGCGGGCGGCGTCCGCCTCGATGGCCTTCCGCTTGCGGACGAGGCGCTTCAGCGTGCGGGCGAGGGTGGTGGACAGCGCGCGGCGAGCCCCCGCCAGCAGCTCGGCGGTCTCCGTGCGCAGCAGCACCGGACCCTGCACCACCAGCTCGGCACGCGAGACGCGGGCGTCGTCGTCCGGGGTGGGCGGCTCGGGCAGCGGGAGCGTGGGATGCGTGAGCAGCACGGCTCGCCCGTCCAGCAGCAGCGTCACGGACCCGCGCTCGCGGGTGACCAGCAGCCAGCCGCGGGGCGCCGGCTCTGCGGGCTCACTCGCAGCGGGATCCGCCAGCGCCAGGTGCAGCGCGAGCACGCTGGGCGTCTCTTCCACCGAGAGGATCTCGGCGCCCTCGAGGCGGCGACGCAGGCCCTGGGTCAGGGAGTCCGCCGGAGCACCGCGCGGCCGGCTGGTCACCAGGCCTGCCCCCCAGGCCGGCGCGCGGGTCCCGAGCAGCAGCACCGCTGCGGTCCCGTCGCCGGTCACGCCCGTGCTGCGCAGCGTGAACGCGAACAGCGCCGCGCTCGGCCGGTCGACGCGGGTGATG
>CAZEAA010000303.1:0-1893 GCA_964510015.1 uncultured Sandaracinaceae bacterium | reverse complement strand
GCTGCGCAGCGTGAACGCGAACAGCGCCGCGCTCGGCCGGTCGACGCGGGTGATGCGGCCGAGCGAACTCATCCGCGGAGTCTACGCGTCGAAGAGCGCTTGCAGCTCGGTCGCGCGCCGGAAGGACTGCGACGACTCGATGGCCACGTAGGCGCGCTCCGAGCCGGCCAGCGCCTGGTCGATCTCGTAGAGCAGGCCCTCGCTGATGCGCGCGCGCTGCCCCACGGTGGGCACGCGGGCGTAGTGGAACGGGCCGTCCACTGGCGCGGGCGTGCTGAGCGGGTCGAAGGCCGGCACGGTGCCGAGCTCGAGCGCCCGCACGTTGAACTCCTCGGGCTCCCACAGGCCGCGCGCCTCCCACACGATCTCGAGGCCATCCATGCGCAGGAGATCGAGGCAGGCGGCCAGGCGGTCCCGGTCGCGGCGGCTCGGCGTGATGTCGGCCGAGGTGCGGACCACCAGCGCGAACGCGCGCAGGGCCTTCACCGCGTCGCGCAACCACGCCACGCGCTCGTTCACGCCTTCGTCGATGCGAAGCTCACCGGCCGAGCCCTTGAACGTCCCGAGCGGAGCCTCGAGGGCCAGCTCGAAGTCGTCGGCCAGGTCGTCGCGCCAGCGGGCCAGCGTCCCGGCGCGGGGCACCGGCAGCGGCGGGCGGATCTCGGCGAAGCGCAGCGCGCTGGCGTATTTTTTACCGGGGGGGCGCTCGACTTGGGCACCAGCGAGACGTGACATGCGGGCTCTGCGTCGGACCGACTCCGCCTGCGCGAGGGGCCGCGCTCGGCTCGCCATCCGAAGGCCGTGTAGTTAGTGCACGGACCCCCTTGGGGCAACCGGCCCGTCATTTTCACGCAATTCCAGGGACGCCGCGACGATCACCCGGACATGCATCGCCCACCTCGCTCCGCCCGGCTCGCGACCGGGGCCACGTCCCGCGCGGCCGCGCTCATCCACGAGTTCCTGGACCTCGGGCTGCCGCGCGACCTGCTGCCCGCACGCACGGAGGTGATCGCGTGGCTCGAGGCGTGGATGCGGGTGCTTCCCGAGGTCGACGGGGATCCCGCGCGCGCGCTCGAGCGGCTGTTCCACGACTCGAAGCGGGATCACGCACGGCACCCCCGCGACGCCCTCCAGCCGTACGTGCTGCGCCTGTTCGTGCGCTGGCTCGCGCACCGCGGGGACCTCAGCCCGGCCGCGGCGGACCGCCTCACGCTGGGCCTCGCCCCGTACTGCGACGCCCGCCGCTTCTTTCCGGGCGGCTCGGCTCGTGCGGAACGGGAAAGCAGCGCGCCAGAAACCCCGCTATCCTGCCCGCTGTGCCGCGTCTCCGTCTAGCCTCTGGTCCTCTCTGCTTCGCCGGCACCGCGCTGCTGGTCACCCTGGCCACGGGCGCGCCAGCCCGCGCGCAGGACTGGGGCCTGACCATGCGACCGGGCACCGGGATGCAGCCCGCGACGGGCATGCGGCCGGGGACGTCGATGCGACCGATATCCGGGATGCAGCCTGCGACCGGGATGCGGCCGGGAACGTCCATGCGTCCCACCACCGGCATGGAGCCCGACGACCCGCAACACCCGCCCACCACGCCCACCACGCGGCCGGGTCCGGTGGGGGAGCCGACTGGCAGCGAGCCCGATGGCGAGCGCACGGCCACGCTGATCACGCGCTATCGCGCCATCCTGGACAGCGACCCGCGCGAGACCTTCGCGTTCCAGCGCCTCGTGGACCTCTACCGCGAGCGCGACGGAAGCGTGGACCGCTTGCAGGCCGAGCTCAGCGCCGAGGTGTCGGAAAACGCGCAGGCCTACCCGGCGCGCATGATCCTCGGGCACCTCTACAAGGCGCAGCAGCGGCGCAGCGAAGCCGCCCGGCGCTACAAGAAGAAGAACGCGA
>CAZEAA010000302.1:0-7447 GCA_964510015.1 uncultured Sandaracinaceae bacterium | reverse complement strand
GTCCGCGCCGACAGGCGGGGACTTTAGGACTATCCAAGCGTAGTTTGCTGCCCTCGGCTTCAGCCGGGGGTGCCCCTTGTGCCTTGCAGCAAGCTCGATCCGGCTACTGGTGGTGCCGGAGTAGCAAGGGACAACGAGCACCGCGCGAAATGTGTCCTCGCATCAGCCACTCAGCTCGCCACGGACACCCGGTCGCGCCCGGCCGCCTTGCTCGCATACAAGGCGCGGTCCGCGGCGCGCAGCGCTTGCTCCACGCTCACGTCGGCCTCCGCGTCGATGGTGGTGACGCCGATGGACACGGTCACCCGGAAGGTCTCGCCGCCCGCCAGGAAGCGCAGCCCCGCCACCGCCACGCGCACGCGCTCGCTCACCTCGAGCGCGGTGTCGCTCGCGCAGCCGTCCAGCAGCAGGACGAATTCCTCGCCGCCGAGGCGGCCGCACGCGTCCTCGCGCCGCGCTGCGCCCACCAGGGCCGATGCCACGTTGCGCAGCACCTCGTCGCCCACCGCGTGCCCGTGCGTGTCGTTCACGCGCTTGAAGTGGTCCACGTCCACCATCAGCACCGTCATGGGCTCGCGCGGGACGCGCTTCGGGTCCAGCAGCTTCCCGAGGCGCTCGAGCACGTAGCCGCGGCTCAGCAGCTGCGTCAGCGGGTCGGTGGTCACGGCCAGGCTCACGCGCTCGCGCCAGCGCTCGAGCACCTCGGCGTAGACCAGGGAGAAGCCGGCCGACGACGTGGTGAAGAGCGCGAAGGCGGTGGTGCGCACGTCGAAGAAGCCGGTGCCCCCCGAGAAGAAGAGCACGGCGTAGAACGTGACCAAGCCGCCCAGGATGGGGAAGGCGGCGTAGCGCGCGCCGCCCGGCATGATCAGGCTCCAGCAGAAGAGCACCGTGCAGAAGCTCACCGAGTACGGCCCCTCGGCGCCCCCCGCGTGGTGACCCGAGCGCGCCAACATCGCCACCACGGCGATCATCAAGACGCTGGCCTCGAGGAACGGGCGGCGCCGCGCCGCGGGCACGGCGCGCCCCAGCAAGAACGCCACCAGCGCGATGCCGGACCCGCCGAGGTAGCGCACGGCCGAGTCCCGGACGCTGTCGTCGGCGAAGCCCGGGTCCTGCCTCAGCGCGAGCTCCGTCAGGAACTGCAGCACCAAACCCAGCACCACCACGAGGTAGCTCTGGGTGACGGCCGTGGTCGCGAGGCCATGCAGCTCATGGGACTCGTACGGCGTGCGGCGGCGGCGCTCGGGCGGGTTCACTGACCCAAGAACGTACCCCGCTCGCGACCGGTTTCAAACGTGCGTTCCATGCGACACGTCGCGCAACCGCCCACCCGTGAGCGACCCGCTCGACACCCTCCCTGGCCTCGGCTAGGGGAGCGGGGTGTCCATTCCGAACGCCCTGCTCGATCTGAACCTGCGCGACATGGGCGGGATCACCACGGAGGACGGCCGCGTCTTGCGGCCCGGGTTGGTGTACCGCGCGGGCGCCTTGTCCAAGCTGGACGCCGGAGGGCGCGCCGCCGTGGACGCCCTCGGGCTGCGCACCATCGTGGACCTGCGAACGCCGTACGAGCGCGAGCGCTACGGCACCAGCTACACGCCGCCGGGCGCGCGCCTGGTGCTGCTGCCCATGGACTCGGGCGACCTGACCAAGACGCTGGTCCCGGCCATCAAGGGCGGGCGCTTCGAGGAGGTGCCCATGGACGTGCTGTCGCAGATCAACCGCGCGCTGATCCGCGGCGCCTATCCGCAGCTGGCCACGCTGATGCGGCTCTTGGCCGCGCCGGAGCGCCGCCCGCTGCTCTTCCACTGCAGCCACGGCAAGGACCGCACCGGGCTGGTGGCGGCGCTGCTGCTGAGCGCGCTCGGCGCCAGCTGGAGCACGGTGGAGACGGACTACCTGCGGTCGAACGACACGCCGCACATCCACAACGTGGCCTTTCGCGCGCGCCTGCACCGCATGGCCCGCTGGGTGACGCGGCGCCCGTGGAAGACGCCCGACGTGAGCCCGCTGCTGCGGCTGCTGTCGGTGGACGCCGAGTTCCTGGGGGCCGCCCGCATCGAGATGGCGGCCTCGCACGGCGACGTGGACGGCTACCTCACGCAGCGGCTCGCCGTGCACCCCGCGCTGCGCGAGCGCTTGCGCGAGGCGTTCCTGCTTCCCGCGCGTGACCCGAGTGACGCAAGCGAACAGCAGGCTCACCCGGCCGCAGGCTGAGACGCAGAGCGCGTGCGCCACACCACCGCGCCCGCCACGGCCCCGGCCACCGCCCAGCCGCCGAGGATCGCGAGCCCGCCCAGGCGCGGCTCCGGCAGCGTGAGCCAGACGCGCGCCCCAGCCAGCACCGCGAGCGTCTTGTAGACCAGCACGTACTCGAAGAAGACGGCGTAGCGCGCGGGGTTCCGAGCGCCGAGCGTGAACATCACGCCCTCGGCCGCGATGGCACCCGCGTAGATGGCTTGCGCAAAGGGGTTTCCGCCCACGCCCAGCAGCGACCAGAAGGCGTCGGGGGCCGCGAGCATCCACAGCGCGAGGGGATGCGACGAGAGCGCGAAGAGGATGCAGACCGTGCGCGTGAAGGCCATGCGCCATCCGAACCCGGCGCGGGGCCGCGCGTCAACCCAAGGATCGTTCTCCGCGTCGGTGCGTACGAGTACCATGGCCGTCATCGCACGTCTGCTCGCAGGCCTGGTGTTGCTCTGCGCCATCACCCGCGCCGCCGCACAGCACACGGAGGCGTTCGCGGCGTGCATCCCGGACCGCTCCTCGTCGCCGCGCATCGAGTACACGCTCGAACCGAACGGCTCCCTCACGGTGGTGAGCGTGGACGGAGTGGGCGAGGCCGACTTCTCGGACTCGTTGATGTGCCTGCGCCGGGAAGGCGCTACCATCCGGGGGCTGCCCACCTACGTGCGGTACTCGGGGGCCCTGGTCATCCCCCGAGAGTCGCCCTCCCCTCGCTGAAGCGGGTTCATCACCATGTCGTCTCTCTGTGCGCTGCGTGCCCCGCGGTTCCTGTCGTTGCTGGTCTCGTTCGCCGGCCTCCTTGGCTCCTGCGCGGCGCCCGCGAGCGAAGGCGAGACGGAGACCACCCCGGCCGAAGCACACCCACGACGCTGGTCCGAGCTCGACCACGATGCGCGCATGGCGGTGATGAGCACCGAGGTCATGCCCGCCACGCGGCGCCTCTTCCAGGGCTTCGACGCCGAGCGCTACGCGAGCGTGAGCTGCGCCACCTGTCACGGCGAGCAGCGCGCCGCCGCGCACGACTACCGCATGCCCAACCCGGACCTGTACCCGCTCTTCCCGACTGGCACGCCCGAGCAGGCGGCGATGGTGAACGACCACCCCGAGATGGTTCGCTTCATGCACAACCACGTGGTGCCGGACATCCAAGCCATCCTCGGCGCGGACCCGTACGACCCCGTCGCCCAGACCGGCTTCTCGTGCTTCTCGTGTCACCCCCACGGGGGATGATCCCGCTGTCGGGCGAAATCCCTACACCAAATACGGACAATCTGGGGGATCAGGGAAGCTCCTAGCCTCGTTTGAGGTACAATCGCTCCCGGATGGCAACTACCCCACGGCAATTGCTGACGGCGGCTGATGTCGCTCGCTGTTGTCGTGTGGACATCAAGACCATCCACAACTGGGCTGCGCGCGGGGAGCTGACGCACTTTCGGACCCCGGGTCGGCACCTCCGCTTCCAGCGGGCCGACGTGCTCGATTTCCTGCGGCGCTACGGCTACCCCGTGCCCGACTGGCTGGTGAGCGGTCCCCCGAGTGTGGCGCTCTACGGTCCCGTCAGCGAGCTCGACCCGCTGCACGCGGCGCTCTCGCGGGATTTTGTGCCGACTCTGTACAGCGACCCGCTCCTCTTGCTGGTCCAGCTTGGAGCCCACCCCCCCGACGCCGCCGTGCTCGTGCACGCTCCATCGCCGAGCGGGCTGAACATCCTGGACGTGGCGCGCGCGCTGCGTCGGCACGGCAGCACCCAGCAGGTGCGGCTGGTCACCGTCGGGCCGCCCGACACCAGCGGTCTCCACCTGGGCGTCTCCGCGCATCTGCCCAAGCCCGACGTGGCCGCGGTGCACGGCGCGCTGGCGGCGCTGCTCGGCACTCCCCGGATCACGGACTGACTGGCGCCCGCTGGCATTGTCCGCTATAGAGCGCCTCCCTTTCCTCGCTCCAGCATAGGGCTGGGGCCGATTGCCCAGGAGGAAACATGACCAGTGCTGCAGCGGCACCCACCCGGTGGGCCCGCGAATACGAGACCATTTACATCCTTCGTCCCAACGTGGACAGCGCCGAGGCCGAGAAGGTCGCCACGCGCGTTCGCGAAGTGGTGGCCCGCCTCGAGGCGACGCTCACCAAGGTGGACACCTGGGGCAAGCGCCGCCTGGCGTACCCCATCCAGAAGCACACCCGCGGTATCTACGTGTACCTGCGCTACGTGGGCTACGGCGACATCGTGGCCGAGCTGGAGCGCAACCTGCGCCTGCTCGACGCCGTCATGCGCTTCCAGACCATCGTGCTGGCCGACAAGATCGACGCCCGCACCGTGAGCGTGGACGCCGCCGAGGTCCAGTTCGAGACCATCGAGCAGAGCGACGACGAGCCCGAGCTGACGTTCGCGCAGCGCTTGGGCCTCGAGGAGCGCTCGCGCCGTGACGACCGCGAGATGGACGTCCCCGAGGACGACGCCGACGAGTCGGAAGACGGCGGCGGACGTGACGGCGATGACAACGAAGACGAGGAGGCCTGAGATGCACGACAACGATCACGAGATGGATGGCTCGGACTCCGGAGCCCGTCGGCGTCGCAGTGGTGGTGGTGGTGGCGGTGGTGACCGCGACCGCGGTGACCGCATGGGCAACGGCATGGGCATGAACGGCCCCGGCCGGAAGCGCTCGCCCAACTTCTCGGGCGAGGAAGCCCAGAGCTTCGACTACAAGGACCCGCAGCAGCTGAAGTACTTCATCAGCGACCGCGGCAAGATCACGCCGCGCCGAGTGAGCGGTCTCTCCGCGAAGCAGCAGCGTGCCCTCACCCTCGCGGTGAAGCGCGCGCGCAACATCGCGCTCCTGCCCTACACCGACTCGAAGTGAGGCTCTGATGTCATCCAACGTGCAAGTCGTTTTGAAGAGCGAGGTCGAGCACCTCGGCAGCTTCGGTCAGATCGTCAAGGTGCGTCGCGGCTACGCGCGCAACTACCTCATCCCGCGTGGGCTCGCCGTGATGGCCACCCGCGCCACGATGAAGCAGGCCGAGCACGAGCGCGCCATGGCCGAGAAGAAGGCCCAGAAGCTCCGCGAAGAGCAGGAGAAGATGGCCGACAGCCTCAAGGGCGTCGTCATCATGGTGGCCAAGGAAGCGAGCCCCGACGGCAAGCTGTTCGGCTCCGTCACGGCCCAGGACGTGGCCGAGGCGCTGGAGCGCAAGGACATCCGCATCGACAAGCGCAAGCTGGTCATGCCGGACGAGGCCATCAAGGACGTCGGGTCCTACCAGGTCGAGATCAAGTTCGCCTACGGCGTGCGCGCCCAGGTGAAGCTCGAGGTCAAGACGCGCTCCTGAGCGAACGTCTCTGACGCATCGAAAAAGCGAGCCCAAGCAAGGGCTCGCTTTTTCGTTTCAGGAGAGAAGGCGGGTCCGGCAACGGGCTCGCCTTTCTCTTTTGAACGTCTGTGCGGCGGCCCGTCAGGCGCTCGAGACCTGCGCCGTCATGCGCCCCGGGTCGATGCCGATGGCCGAGAGGGCCGCGGCCCAGCGCTCGGCCACGGGGGTGGAGAAGATCAGGTCGAGGTCGAGGTCCGCCGGGATCCAGGAGCCCTGCTGCATCTCGTGCTCGAGCTGCCCCGCCGACCAGCCGGAGTAGCCCAGCAGCATGACCCCGCGGCCAGGGCCGTCGCCGTGCGCCATCTGCTCGAGCACGCCGAGCGACGCCGTGAAGGCCAGCCGGTCACCGATGACCAACGCGCGGTCTTCGTCGCCCTCGGCGGCCAGCGCCTCCTCGCGGTCGTAGACGATCCAGCCCGACTGCGGGGAGACCGGCCCACCCATCAACACGGGCAGCGACGTGGTCACCGTCCGCGGGATGTCCATCTGGTCGATGAGCGTGTCGAGCGCCACGCCGGCCAGCTTGTTGATGACGAACCCAAAGCTCCCTCCTGCGTCGTGGTCCACGACCAACACGACGCTGTGGTGAAAGAACGGGCAGCTCAGCGAGGGAGCCGCAACCAGGAGCCCGGGGGCGATGCCTGTGTTCACGTAGAGAACGATAGCCACCCGAGACGCAGACGGCACTTGCCATTTTCACAATTCACCGGTAGGCGAATTGGGCGCGGCGGCGAGCGCGGCGGCCTGACAAGAACGGAGCAGAAGGATGAAGTGTCTCGTCGTGGGGGGCGGTCTCGCCGGGTTGGCGTCGGCCGTGTGGCTGGCCGAAGAGGGCCATCAGGTCACGTTGCTCGAGAAGCGCGGCGCGCTGGGCGGGCGCACCATCGCCATTCCGCAGCCCGAGGTGGACGACGTGCCCGACAACGGGCAGCACGTGTTCGCGAGCGGCTATCAGCACCTCTTCCGCTTCCTCGAGAGCGTGGGCACGCGGCAGCACGTGTGCTTCCCGGGCACCATGACGTTCCGCATGCCGGGCGGCGCCACGCACCTGAACTCCGTGAAGGGGCTCGCAGCGCTGGGGCCCGCGACGGGTGACCTGCCGGGGGTCACGGGCCTCGACCGCGTGCGCACGGCCGTCGCGCAGGTGCGCTTGATCCGGCAGTCGCTGAAGCAGCCCGCCGACCTCGACCGCATCACCGCCAAGCAGTGGTTCGACCGCATCGGCATGCCGGAGTCCGCGCGCAAGGCGCAGTGGGACGGCATCGTGATCGGGCTCACCGGCGACAAGCCCGACATCAGCTCGGCCAAGGTGCCGGCGGACCTGCTGGCCACGGGGGTGCGGCGCGCCATCGCTACGCGCACGCCGGTGTCCATCGGCTATCCCACGGTGGACCTCGACACCCTGTTCATCCGCAGCACGGAGAAGGTCTTCGCAGAGCGCGGGGTCACGGTTCGCACCCGCGCGAGCGTGCGCTGCGTGGACGTGGATGGCCCACGCGTGAAGGGGGTCACGCTCATGGACGGCGAGGTGCTGAACGCCGACGCGGTGATCTGCGCGGTGCCCGTGTGGAAGGTGCGCGGCATGCTCGACCAAGTGCCGGAGCACGAGGTGATCTACCGCGCGTGCGACCACCTCACGCCCGTGCCCATCGTGAGCGTGAACCTGTACCTGGACCGCAGCATCGAGATGGCGGACTGGGGCGAGATCCTCTACGGCGGCGAGGGCGTGCTGGAGCAGGTCTGGGACCGCCAGCGCATGCACGGGCGCGACCCCTCGAAGAGCTGGTTCTACTCGACCACCGTGTCCGCGGCGTACGAGCTGGTG
>CAZEAA010000301.1:0-7457 GCA_964510015.1 uncultured Sandaracinaceae bacterium | reverse complement strand
ATCCTGGATCACGCTCTAGTCATTCGTGTGACGAACAGGCGCCTTGACGGAAATTCATTACCCGGGTAATGAATTTCTATGGCCATCGCACAATCGAAGCTCACCTCACAGGGGCAAATCACTGTGCCCGCAGAAGTTCGGCGCCAGCTCGGCCTCGTCCCCGGTTCGGTGCTCGAGTGGGTCGAGGAGGATGGGACGATGGTCGTGCGGCGAGTCGGCCAGTTCTCATCGGAGGACATCCACGCCGCCCTCTTCTCGGGCGAGCCCCCCCGCGCGCGTTCGCTCGAGGAGCTCAAGGAGAGCGTGGGGCGTCATTTGAAGGCGAAGCATGCTCGCCGTTGACACCAACGTTCTGGTGCGGCTGATCACGCGAGATGATCCGAAGCAGGTGGCCGCTGCAGAAGCCTTTGTGGTCAAGGGCGCCTGGATATCCCATGTGGTCTTGGCAGAGACCTCTTGGGTTCTCTCTTCGGCCTACGAGCTTCCGGCGGCGAAGGTCGCGGTTGCCGTGGAGATGCTGCTCAACCATCGCAACCTTGCGGTTCAGGACCCCGACGTGGTCGCGGCAGCGCTTGCGACGTTCCGCTCGAAGCCGGCCCTCGGCTTCTCGGACTGCCTGGTCCTCGAGATCGCTCGCAAGGCGGGTCACCTTCCCCTTGCGACCTTCGACAAGGCGCTGAGCAAGCTGGAAGGTGCGCAGCGCTTGTAGCCCGGCCACGGTGCCGGGAGAGCGCACACAGCAAGGGCGATCGACTTAGCCGCCCGCGCGCCCTAAGATCCCAGCGCATGACCACTCGCATCTACGACAGCGCGCTCCAACTCATCGGCCGGACTCCGCTGGTCCGCCTCAAGCGGCTGAGCGGGCACGTGGGCGCCGAGGTGTGCGCCAAGCTCGAGTCGCAGAACCCCGGTGGCTCCGTGAAGGACCGCCCTGCCCTCGCGATGGTGGAGCAGGAAGAGCGCGCGGGTCGCCTGCTGCCGGGCGCCACGTTGGTGGAGGCCACCAGCGGAAACACGGGCATCAGCCTCGCCATGATCGCGGCGGTGCGCGGCTACCAGTGCATCATCGTCATGCCGGAAGACATGAGCCTCGCGCGCCGCAACATCCTCGCCTCCTACGGCGCCACGGTGGTGCTCACGTCGGCCGAAGACGGCATGGCCGGCGCGGTGGAGCAGGCCGAGCGCATCGCCGCCGAGACCAACAACTCGTTCATGCCACGGCAGTTCGAGAACCCGGCCAACCCCGAGGTCCACGCGCTCACCACGGCCGAAGAGATCTGGGAGGCCACCGAGGGCAAGATCGACGCGTTCGTGGCCGGCGTGGGCACCGGCGGCACGCTCACCGGCATCGCCCGCATTCTGAAGGGTCGGCTGCCCTCGGTGCGCATCGTGGCCGTGGAGCCGCGCGCCAGCGCCGTGCTCTCTGGCGGCCAGCCCGGCCTGCACGGCATCCAAGGCCTCGGCGCAGGCTTCATCCCGGGCGTGCTCGACACCGACCTGATCGACGACGTGGTCACCGTCACCGACCTCGCCGCCGAGCGCATGGCCGGCCGCCTCGCACGCGAAGAGGGCTTCCTGACGGGCCCCTCCGCCGGCGCCAACGTGCACGCGGCGCTGGAAGTGGCGCGCCGCATGGACAAGGGCCAACGCGTGGTCACCATCTTGTGTGACGGCGGCGAGCGGTATCTCTGCTGAGTCGATGAGCACCTGTTTCAAGGCACTTGGGCACCCCCGGCCGAAGCGGCTGAAGCCGAGGGCAGCAGACTAGGCCTCGACGACCTGAAAGTTCGGGTGAGGCGGACTGACTGGCAGCGAGGTTGAGGACCGCCCTACCAAGGTTACCCGGACCCCACACCGCGAGGCCGTGCCCGCTGTTGCGTTCGGGTACCTTGGGTAGAGCACACCCTGCTGGCAGCCACGGAGTCCGCCGCCGACAGGCGGGGGACTTTAGGACTATCCATGCGTAGTTTGCTGCCCTCGGCTTCAGCCGGGGGTGCCCCAACTCGCCTTCCCAGAAGCCGATTCGGCATGCAGGTCACCACTTCGGACTTGTGACGAGTCGATAGGCTGAAGCTGTGGGTGCCCAATGCACCTCGCAGCAAGCTCAGGCCGGCCGCTCAGCGATCCTTCATCGGAACATAGTCGCGCCGACTCGCCCCCAGATACACCTGGCGCGGCCGCGCGATCTTCTGCTCCGGGTCGTTGAGCATCTCTTCCCACTGCGCGAGCCAGCCCGGCGCGCGGCCGATGGCGAAGAGCACGGGGAAGAGGTCCATCGGCAGGCCCATCGCCTGGTAGATGAGGCCCGAGTAGAAGTCCACGTTGGGGTACAGCTTGCGCTTCACGAAGTACTCGTCTTCGAGCGCGATCTTCTCGAGCGCCACCGCGATGTCCACGAGCGGGTTCTTGCCGACCTCGTCGAACACCGAGTAGGCGAGCTGCTTGATGACCTTCGCGCGCGGGTCCCAGTTCTTGTAGACGCGGTGACCGAAGCCCATCAGGCGCACCTCGCCGGCCTTGGCGCGCTTCACGTACGAGCTGATGTTGTCGACGGTGCCGATCTCCTGGAGCATGCGCACGACCGCCTCGTTGGCGCCGCCGTGCAGCGGTCCGTAGAGCGCCGCGCAGCTGGCCGCCAGCGCCGAGTACGGGTCCACGTGCGACGAGCCCACGCCGCGCATGGCGGTGGTGGAGCAGTTCTGCTCGTGGTCGGCGTGCAGGATGAACAGCACGTCGAGCGCCTTCTCGATGACCGGGTTCGGCTGGTACTTCACCTCGGTCATCTTGAAGAGCATGTTCAAGAAATTGCCCGAGTAGCTGAGGTCGTTGTCCGGGTAGACGTAGGGCAGGCCGCGCCGGTGGCGGTACGCGTACGCCGCGAGCGTGGGCATCTTGGCGATGATGCGCAGGATCTGCAGGCGACGCACCGCCGGGTCGTCGAGGTCCTTGGCGTCCGGGTAGAACGTGGAGAGCGCCGCGACGGTGCTGGTGAGGATGCCCATCGGGTGCGCGTCGTAGCGGAACGCGTCGATGAACTCGCGAATGTTCTCGTGCACCATGGTGTGCATGGTGATCTGATGCGTGAACGCCTCGAGGGCCTTGCGCGAGGGCAGCTCACCGTCGAGCAGGAGCGCCGACGTCTCGAGGAACGACGAGTCCTCGGCCAGCTGCTGGATGGGGTAGCCGCGATACTCGAGGATGCCCGCGTCGCCGTCGATGTACGTGATGCGACTGGTGGTGGCCGCGGTGTTCATGAACGCCGGGTCGTACGTCATCATCCCGAAGTCGTCGTCCTTCACCTTGATCTGGCGCAGGTCCATCGCGCGAATGGTGTCGTGCGTGATGGGCACCTGGTAGGTCTTGCCCGTGCGGTTGTCGGTGATGGTGAGCGATTGCTTGTCGGGCGACGACGAATCCTGCGACATGACGATCCTTGGGTGAGGCGGCGGCTGACTGCGACCGCCGAGGATACCTGGCAACTCGCGCTCAAGGCGAGAGTTCGTGCGGCATTCTATCCCGCGGGCTGCGGAAATAATGTGTCGGGGAGTAGGCGAACAAGTTGGAAACACGCGACGTGTAGAGACACGCGAAAACTTCCAGCTGGTGACCGAAGCTGGAGAGCTCGGTGCCCTCCTTGAAGAGCGAGCCCCAGCCCGGATGGAACGCGCGGGCGATGCGCTCCTCGAGGTCGTCCTGGTTCAGCTCGAGCTCCCGCAGGCGGGCGCGCAGCTTGTCCGCGGACTTGCGCAGGCGAGCCCGGTTGGCCGACAGCTCCGGCGCGGCCACGTCCTCGGGCAGCTCCTCGAGCGTGGTCTCGATGGTCTTGATGCGCGCCTGGTGCTCGTGGATGGCGTCCTGCAAGCCCTCGCGCTGCGCGGTCTGCTCCAGCAGGCGCTCGGACCACGGCAGCACCTTCGTGTGCGCCAGCAACTCCGCGTCCATCTCCTGGATGACCATCATGGTGCGCCAGGCGGTCTCTTTCTTGGCGCGCAGCACGTCGCCGTGGATGTGGTCGCCCACGTAGAGCACGCGGTCTTCCACCACGCCGAGCGCCCGCTCGAACGTCTCGAGGCAGCCCCCGGCGTAGACTCGGCCGCGCTCGAGCTCGGCCACCGGCGGCCCCAGCGCGCCGCCGGTCAGCACCTCGCGAAACGGCGTGTGATGCGTGAAGAAGGCGGGCTTCTGCGCATCGGTCATGACCCAGTCGAAGTAGCGGTGGTAGCTCGGGTACTCCGGTGTGCTGCCCAGCAGGTGCGCCATGATCGCGTCGGTGTAGGCCGCGTCCGAGTCGGTCAGCAGGAAGAGGCGCTTGCCCGCGCTGCGCAGCCGCTGGAGCGCCGGCCCCAGCTGCGGGTCCACGTCGAGGTAGCGCTGCGGGTCCTCCACCACGCGCTTGCGCAGCGAGCCGTCGCGCTGGGTCTCGTCCACCGCCGCGCGCACGTCACGGAACAGGCTGGCGTAGTCGCGCCGCGGGCTGCCCGGGTTGCCTTGCCCGCGATCCATGGCGTCCACGGCGGCCGCGAAGAGGCTCACCTCGGGCAGCGAGCCAAGCGCGTCCAGCCACACGTAGCGCCCCGACGAGGGCTGCAGACGCCGCGTGTGATAGGCCGCGCGGCGCGCCTCGCGCGTGAGCTCCACCTGCCCGTGGAAGGCCCGCTTCACGTACTTGTAGCGGTCCATCTTGAGCAGGTTGCCGAGCCGCAGGTCCACCAGCAGCCCGCGGATGGGGAAGTCGTGGTCCACCACGAGCTCGCGGAAGCTCTCGGGGTAGCCGCGCGCCACCAGCTTCTCGATGGCCAGCTCCACGATCAGCGCGCCGAGCGCATGCCGGTGGTAGTGCGCCAGCGTGTAGTCCATGTCGAAGCCCACCACCTCGATGCGGTCGAGGCGCAGGTTCCGGTTGCAGAAGACGCGCCCCTCGAGCGCAGGCGGCCGAACCGAGGCGGGCAGCAGGTTCAGCTCCGGCAGGGGGAGCGTGAGCTGCGTTGCGAGCGGTTCCGGGCTCGCCTTGTCGGAGGGCGTCATGCGGGCGACAGCGTACCAGCCCGGCCCCGCGCCTCGGGCCGAAAAGAAGGCTCAAAGAGCAACAGCGAGCCCAAACCGGGCCGCCAGGCCCGCGGCGTTGGGCTCGCTGCAAAGAAAAAGAGCGAGCTGGTAAGGCTCGCTCTTCTCTTGTCTTTTGTGGAGCTGAGGGGGATCGAACCCCTGACCTCCGCACTGCCAGTGCGGCGCTCTCCCAGCTGAGCTACAACCCCTAGGGACGGGGGCTATCTGAAGGTTCTGGCCCGGGTTGTCAACGGGATTTCTGCAACCCTCCGAAATCTTGACGACTTTGCCGGCTTTGGCGAGGGTCGGGGACCCCTCCGTGCGACGTGCACGCGAGCGGCCGCCGAGCATCGAGACCCCCGTGACGAACCACCACCACAGCGAGGCCCCGGCCCACGCCTCACGCTGCCCGCGCAGACGCGTGGCGCTGCGTACGTTCGCGGTGCTGCTCGGGGTGGCGCTCACGGCCTGCGGGACGAGCTCGCCGCCGGCCATGCTGCTCGACGTGAACGAGGTGACGCCCAGCGTGGTGGAGCCCGGATCGGCGCTGCACATCGCGGGCGCGGGCTTCCCCGTGGCGCGTGACGCCGAGGTGGTGCTGACGGGTCAGCTGGCGCGGCCAGGCAACGCGCCGCTCGACGTGAACCAGACGCTGCGTGGCTACGCGCACTCGGAGCAGCTCATCGAGGTGGCCCTCACCGAGAGCGACCTCGTGGCGCTCGGTGGCCGCGGCACCTTCACGGGCAGCGTGCACGTCACCTTCTCGGGCATCGCCTCGCGTCGCTCGGTGGCGGGCGGGACCGACGGTGTGGAGTTCGACCTCCGCTTGAGCGCCGATGGCGGCCTGCACGACGCCCTCGAGCGCGGTGAGCGCGCCGAGGCTGCGCTCGAGGACCTGGGCATCACGCCCGCCGACGAGCAGTCGCCCTCGGGAGGCCTGCGCATCGGTGCGGTGCGGCCCGACAGCGCCGCCGCGCAGGCCACGCTCAACCCCGGCGACGTGCTGGTGCGCTTCGACGGTGTGCGTGTGCTGGAGCTGAGCGACCTCGCGCCGCGTCCGGGCGCGCTGCGCGTCTCCCTGGAAGTGGAGCGTCCGGGCACCAACCAGCCCACCACGCTCGAGATGCCGCTGCGCGGACCGCCCGAGGGGCAGAAGGGGCGCGTGCTCTTGCTGCTGGTGCTGCTGGGCGCGCTGATCGTGTTCGTGGCCAGCGTGCCGGCCACGTCGGGACCGCTCACGCTCTTCGTGCGCGACGCCGTGGACGTGAAGGCGCCGCACGCCATCGACTGGCTGCTGGGCTACACGCCGGGCTCGCGCGTGGGCACGCCGCGCAAGCAGCTGTGGCTCTCGCGCACGCTCGCGCTGCTCGCCGTGAGCGGTGCCTTCGCGGGCATGGCCGTGGCCGGGCGCGTGTTCGACCGCCTGTTCGACACCGGCGCCCTCACCGGCCTCGCGCTCATGCTGCGGCTCGCCATCCAGGTCTTCAGCCTGCACACGCACGGCAAGCCCGAGCGCTGGTTCACGTCGGCCCTGGTGCTGCGTGGCGCGCCCATGGCGCTCAGCGTGGTGGCCGTGTTGATCCTCGGCGGCACCAACCACCTGCGCAACCTGCAAGCGGGCCAGGGCGGCATGCTGTGGGACTTCATGGTCTTCCGCCACCCCATCGCGTTCCTGCTCTTCCCCGTGTTCGCCGTCGCCGCGCTCGGCGGCCCCAGCGCCACCATCTCGGACCCCCGCACCCCGGCCTTCGAAGCCGCCGCCGCGCGCGCACACCTCTTGGTCGTCGCCGGCCTCGGCACCGTCGTCTTCCTCGGCGGCTGGCACCCCATCGCCCTCGGCGGCCTCGTCTCCGACATGGGCGCGGCCGTCCTGGGCGTCTTCGTCTTCGTCCTCAAGTGCTGGGGCCTCATGCTCCTGGGCCTGCGCCTGCGCATTCAGAGCGGCGCGGTCGGCGACAGCCCTCCGGCGTTCTTGCTGCCCGCCGCCGTCCTGGGCATCGTCGCCTCGTGCACGTGGATCGCGCTCGGTGTCCCGGCCGAGGTCGAGACCATGAGCGGCCCGGTGTTGCTCGCCACGAGCGCGCTGGTGGTGGGCATCACGCTGTTTCGGCGGCACCAGGCCTCGAGCGGGCCAGAAGTTCATCTGCACCCGTTTCTCTGAGGAAGCTTCGCACCAAGAGAAGCGCAACGCTCACGTCGACGTAGACGTGGTCGTCTATCGACTCATCACAAGTCCTGGGTCCTGCGGAGCCCAAGAGCAGAGGTGACCTGCCAAGCGAATCGTGCTTCTGGCAAGGTGATTTGGGCACCCCGCACTGAAGTACGGGGCAGCGAACCTGGCCTCGACGACATGCGGAAGTCCAGCCCCTGTCGGGCCCGGACTGCGTTGAGTGAGCCAGTTGCCTTGTGTG
>CAZEAA010000300.1:0-7472 GCA_964510015.1 uncultured Sandaracinaceae bacterium | reverse complement strand
GCATGCCCTCGACGATCTCGAGCTCGGTCTCGAGGCCCTTGGCCTCTTCCACCGTGATGACGCCCTCGCGGCCGACCTTCTCCATGGCCTTCGCGATGATGTCGCCGATGGCCTTGTCGCCGTTGGCGCTGATGGTGCCGACCTGAGCGATCTCCTTCGGATCCTTGGTGGGCTGCGACAGCTTCTGCAGGTTCTTCACCACGTGGGCCACGCCGGCCTCGATGCCGCGGCGGATCTCCATGGGGTTGTGACCCGCGGCCACCATCTTCACGCCTTCGTTGAAGATGGCCTGGGCCAGCACGGTCGCCGTCGTGGTGCCGTCGCCGGCCACGTCGGAGGTCTTGCTCGCCACCTCGCGCACCATCTGGGCGCCCATGTTCTCGAACTTGTCCTTGAGGTCGATCTCCTTGGCGACGGTCACGCCGTCCTTGGTGATCGTGGGGGAGCCGAAGCTCTTCTCGATGACCACGTTCCGGCCCTTGGGCCCGAGGGTCACCTTGACGGTGTTGGCGAGGGCGTTGACGCCCGCCAGGATTCGTTCACGCGCGGTCGCGTCGTAGAGGATTTCTTTGGCAGCCATGATCAGCCCTTCTCGATGATGCCGAGGATGTCGTCCTCGCGCAGAATCAGGTGGTCGTCACCGTCGATCTTCACTTCGGTGCCCGAGTACTTGGCGAAGAGGACGGTGTCCCCCTTCTTGACGTCCAGGGCGCGAACTTCGCCGCTGTCCAGGAGCTTGCCGCCGCCCACGGCGATGACCTTGCCGCGCTGGGGCTTCTCGGTGGCCGTGGCCGGGATGAAAATCCCGCCGGCGGTCTTGGTTTCTTCCTCCACGCGCTTGACCAGCACGCGGTCATACAAAGGACGTACGCCCATGAAATTACCTCCGAAACAGTGATGGAGCGGCCAGGCCCCGCGCGCGATGGTCACCGAATGGCTTGGCACTCGCGCAGGGAGACTGCTGATAGGGAGCGCGACAATAACCAGACTCTTCGCGGAGTCAACCGGGGGGGACGATGTCTTCCGGGGATTCCGGGTCGGTTCAGGGCCCTCCGCCAGAAGTGTCATCGGATGACGCCTTCACGGTGTCAGTCCCCCGCGAGGCGCGGTACACTCCGCCGGTGCCACTGGTCTCCCACGGACGCCGCGAACTGCAGCTCAAGCTCGTGTACTACGGACCGGGCCTCGGCGGTAAGACCACCAACCTGTCGCACATCCACGGGCACAGCCGGGCGGACACCCGCGGCAAGCTCATCTCCCTGATGACGGAAGCGGAGCGCACGCTCTTCTTCGACCTGCTGCCCATGGAGCTGGGCCTCTTCCGGGACTACCGCGTGCGCCTGCACCTGTGCACCGTGCCTGGGCAGATCGCGCTCGACACCACGCGGCAGCTGGTGCTGCGCAACGTGGACGGCATAGTCTTCGTGGTCGACAGCCAGCGCGGGCGCATGGAGGCCAACCACGAGAGCATCCGCAACCTGTGGGACAACCTGCGGCTTCAGGGCGACGACCCCGACCGGATGCCCATGGTGGTGCAGTACAACAAGCGCGACCTGCCGGGGGCCACGCCCATCGCGGAGCTGCGGGAGGAGCTGGGCATCCCAGCGGGGGTGCCCGAATTCGAGGCGTCGGCCGTGGACGGTGTGGGGGTCTTCGAGACGCTCAAGGCCATCACGCGCGAGTGCCTGAAGCTCATCCCGGACCCGTCACGGCTGCCCGAGGGGCGCACGGACTCGGTCATGCTGGAGAAGCGCCCGAGCCTGTATCCCGAGGAGCTGGGGGCATCGCCGAGCAGCGCGCCTCCGGCTGCCGTCGAAGTGAGCGTTCCGGTCGCAGCCCGTGTGCCTCAGCTGCGCCGCGAACCGTCGTGACCCGCGCGGTGATCCTGGCGCACCGTCTGGGTGCCGGCCCCGAGGTGGTCCTCGTGAAGGGCGAGCACCCCGGCTTGCACTGGGGCGTGGGCTTCGGTCTGCCGGGCGTCACCGTGCACGCCTCGGACGCGCTTTCGCCTCGCACGGGCCGGGCAGGGCAGGCCGGCGCTGGCGCCGTGGCGGCCCTCCGCGCGCTGTTCACGAGCACGGGCCTGTTGGTGGCGGAGGGCGAGGACCTGCCCGGCAGCGGCGAGCGGGAGTGGCTGCGCGAGGGCTTCGGCGCCGACGTGGAGCAGGGCGCCAAGCGCTTCGCGGAGCTGGGGCTGAGCTGGAGCACGGACCGCGTGGAGCGGCTGGCTGTGCGGCGCGCGCGCGGGGACGCCCTGCGTGAGGAGACCCTGATCCTGGGCGTCGAGCTGGACGAGCTGGAAGCGCAGGAGGCGGGGGCGCTGCTCGTGACCGACACGCTCGCGCGCTGGGCCACGGGGGACATCGCGCTCGCCGACTTCGTTCCCACCTTGCTGCGCCGCGCCGAGACCCACCAGCTGGACCACCTGCCGCTCGACGCCGAGGACGCGCACGAGCCGGCGCCCGGCATCCTGATGCGGCCGGTGCGCAGCCCCACGCTGCCGCCTGCCGCGCACACCAACATCTTCCTGGTGGGTGGGCGCACGGCGGTGCTCATCGAGCCGGCCACGCCGTTCGAAGACGAGCTCGACGCCATCTGCGAGTGGGTGGAGGAGGCCGAGGCCGACGGGACGCACGTGATCGCCATCTGCGCCACGCACCATCACCCGGACCACATCGGCGGCGCGGTCGCGCTGCAGGAGCGCTTGGGCCTACCGCTGTGGGCGCACCCCAAGACCGCCGAGGCGCTGGCTGGGCAGGTGGAGTTCGACGAGCTGCTCGAAGACGGCCAGGTCATCGAGCTGCTGATGGACGATGACGGCGGGACCCTCACGCTCGAGTGCGTGCACACGCCAGGGCACGCCTGGGGTCACCTCTGCTTCTTCGAGCCGCACTCGCGGGCGCTCATCGCGGGGGACATGATCGCGGGCGTGGGCAGCATCTTGGTGGAGAAGCACGACGGTGACATGGGGCTCTACCTCGAGAGCTTGATGCGCATGAAGGCGCTCGGTCCCTCGTGCATGCTGCCCGCGCACGGGGGTGTCATCGTCGATCCGGCGGCGTGCCTCGACCACTACGTGAAGCACCGCCTGGCGCGCGAGGAGCAAGTGGCCCGGGCGCTCGCCGACGCGGGCGAGGGATCGCCGATAGACCTGGTCTCGCGCGCCTACGCCGACACGCCGCACATGCTGTGGCCCCTGGCCGCGAGGGCGCTGGAAGCGCACTTGATCCACCTTCACGCGCTCGGACGCGCCGAGGACCTCGGCGACGGGCGCTACCGCAAGACCTCCACTACAGCCCGCACACCATGACCCTGCCTCTCATCTACGACGGCCAGATCCACGGCACCTCGCCGCGCGACGGCCAGCCCCTCTCCATCGTCGACGCCACCTCGGTGGAGGCGCTGCCCGGCATCGTCGCGCGGGTGCGCGCAGCTCAGGGGGCCTTCGCTCGCCTGAGCGTGTACGAGCGCGCCAACAACCTGCGGGCGTTCCGCGACGGAATCCTCGCGCGCGGAGAAGAGCTGGTGACGGTGCTGGGCGAAGAGGCTGGCAAGCCCGCCGCCGAAGCCTGGCTGCATGAAGTCACGGCCACCGCCGACCTCGCGGCGTTCTGGTGCGACGAGGGCCCCGCGCACCTCGCGCCGCACGAGCCGAGCCTCGACCCGGTGAACTACCCGGGCAAGCGCGCCGTCATCGAGCGCATGCCGCGTGGCGTCATCGGGCTGATCACGCCGTGGAACTTCCCGGTGGCGATCCCGCTGCGAACGCTCTTCCCCGCGCTCTTGGCCGGCAACGGCGTGGTCATGAAGCCGAGCGAGTTCACCCCGCGCTGCGCCGTGTTCATCGAAGACGCCGCGCGCGAGGCGCTGGGACCCGACCTGCTGGTGTTGGTGCAGGGCGGTGGCGAGGTGGGCGCGGCGCTCATCGACGCGGGCGTCGACGCGGTGGTCTTCACCGGCAGCGTGCGCACGGGCCGCAAGGTCGCGGCCGCAGCAGCAGCACGGTTGATCCCCGCTGGCCTCGAGCTGGGCGGCAAGGACGCTGCCGTGGTCTTGGAGGACGCCGACGTGGAGCGCGCGGCGCGCGGCATCTTGTGGGGCGCCATGGCCAACGCCGGCCAGAACTGCGCCGGCATCGAGCGCGTGTACGCGGTGGGCGCCGTCGCGGGCCCGCTGCGCAAGCGCCTGGTGGAGCTGGCCAATGGCTTGCGCCCCGGCGTGGACTTCGGCCCGCTCACCACCGACGCGCAGCTGGCGGTCGTGGAAGCGCACGTGGCGGCGGCCAAGGCCGCGGGCGGCGAGATCCTGGCCGGCGGCGCGCGCCTCGACCGGCCCGGCCGCTGGTTCGCGCCCACCATCATCGGCGACCTGCCCAACGACTCCGAGCCCATGACCGAAGAGACCTTCGGCCCCATCGTGCCGGTGGTGGCCGTCGCGAGCGAGCAGGCCGCCGTGGACGCCGCCAACGATTCGCGCTTCGGCCTCACCGCCAGCGTCTGGACCAAGAACGTGGCGCGCGGCGAGCGCGTGGCCCGCGCCCTGCGCGCCGGCACCGTGGTGGTCAACAACCACGGCTTCACCGGAGCGATTCCGGCGCTGCCCTGGAGCGGCGTGGGCGAGAGCGGCACCGGCGTGACCAACTCGGTGCACACGCTCGACGTGCTGACCCGGCCGCGCGCCGTGGTGGTGGACTCGCGGCGGGCCGCGCAAGAGATGTGGTGGCACCCCTACACGCCGGGCTTGGAGGCCGTGGGTCGCTCGCTGGCGACGCTGCGTGGCGGGGCAGGGGCCGGCGCGAAGGCCAAGGCGGCGGGCGCGTTGCTGAAGGGGTTTGCGACGCGGTTCAAGGGGTAGGGCGCAGGGCGGTCGTCACTCGAAGGAGATGCGTTGGACGCGCCGGCGAGTGACGTCCTCCGTGAACCGCGTGCCGTTCCATCGCCAGAACTCCACGCGCTCGGTGCTGGGACAGCAGTCGGGTTCGTCATCCGTGACGATGGGCCGCGACAACACGATTCCACTTCGGTCCACGCTGTGGAGGCTGAGGTGTCCGTTGCTGTTGTCGCCTTCCTCCCACCCCATGGTCTGCAGCAGGCGCGGCACCACGTCACCGGGGAGCATGGTGTACACCACGACGCTGGACCACCAACCGGACCCAGAGTCTTCGATCCCTTGGGCATCCAACCAGACGGCTTCTTCGTAGCCATCTCCTGTCAGATCCACATAGGCGGGCGAGGGGGGATCGTCGCCCAGCGGCGAATCTTGGAACGAGCTCCAGTTCGTCTGCCGTATGGGCGGAGGGGCTGCCAGAGGAGCCGGCGCAGGTGCCGGAGGAGCCGCAGCAGCAACGGGCGGAGTCGTCGGTGCGGGCACGGCGCTCGAGCAAGCGCATGCGTCGAACGTCCCATTCGGGCGACAGGTCTGGGCCCCCGAGGCTCCGTCGGTGCACGCGCACGCGACGGACAATCCTGGTGTGCACAAAGGGGCCGCGGAGTCGTTGCCGCAGGCGCTGAGGGAGACCCCGCTCAACACGCAGGCCGTGACCATGATCCTGCGCATGAGCGTGGCGTTCGACCCTTGATGTTTGAGGAATTCTGCGTTGGGACCCATGGTCGACCTCCCTGGTGTGTTGCGCTCGACCGCTCGCGGTCGGCGCGGCGAGACTATCAGTCCACGATCCCGAAAGAGCTGGCCTTTGCGGCCAATGAAGGGTTCGCCATCCGACTCGACCATGAGCGATGCCAAACTGTGCCGCGCATCGTTCGGAGCCGATTCAAGGGCGTCCGGAGAAGAATGGAGTCGACTTTGACGCAGAACATCGTTGGGTTGCTGGGGCCACGGATGCTTGCCGTGGTCTTCGTCGTGGTGGCCCTCGCGAGCCAGGTCCAGCAGGCGCAGGCGCAACCGACCTCGCAGCCTCGCCGCACGAACCTGCTGGTGACCGCTAGCAGCGTCTCGGATCTCGCGATCGGAACGAGTTGCGCTCTGACCATCGAAGCGGCAGCCGTCGGAAGCTTCAATTGTCGTGTCCGCATCGAGTGCGCGGGACGTGTGGTGTACGGAGCCGGCACGTCGGGGTTCAACATGTGCCACGTGGAGCGAGACGGTGCGCTAGCGGTGCGTGACTCCAGAAGCGACGATGGAGACCCGGCGCTGTCGCTCGTCGACCGCGGAGGCGCAGTCACCATCAGCGTCTCCACTGACACCTGGCGCATGGCGCTCTCCACCGCCCCCGTCCAGACGGTCGGGGTTCCCGCTGGCGTTGTGCCCAGCACGGCCATCGCCCCCGGCGCTCGCCAAGTGCGGGTGAGCGACTGCCTGGTTCAAGACCAGCAGGGGGTGGTCTCGGTGCGATGTGGCGCGGTGAGCGCGCGCTGCTCGCGGGCCGCCCGCCTCGACGCGCATAGTGACTCTGACCCACACGGAGCCCAAGTCGCGCTCGAGGCGCACTCGTGCCCACTCGGTGACCGGGCCGTGGTGGCCGTGGTCCTCGACCGTGCGGGGACACGACAGGTGCAAGGCGTGGCACCGCTCTCCGACCGACCGTCGACTCCGCGGTTGCAGCGTGTTCAAGGCGCCGAGCTGGTGGTGACAGCGCCACTCGGGGCGCTCCCCGTCGACCCGAACGCGCTGCACGGTGGTACCGGCCGACAGGTCGTTGTCGTGACGTGGCTGGATGCCAGCGGGTCCCAGTGGCAGAGCGCCATCCACGCAGCGAGTGGAGTGGGCACGAACTTGGGGACGTTCGCCTCGTGCTCTGGGAGTGCGGCTGCAACCAATGACCGCGCCACGTGCCTCACGCTCCGGCCTCATCAAGCCACGTGCGCGCTCACTCACCGGTGGACGCTGGCCGTCCGCCCGCCGCTGGTGGACGAGACACAACGCGGACTTCATCCCTTTCACTTCGTGAGCATCGTCGCCGACCCGCTGACCGGCATCCTCTCGGAGCCGACCTCGTGTGACCTCCCGTTCGAGTTGGTCACCAGCCTTCATCCGAACGACTACTTCTCTCTCGGCGACCCTGGTGAGACCTACAGCCACGACCTGGACGGCCTCCTCCGATTTCAGCAGCTCGGAACGGTGATCAACGCCAGCCACCGAGACTTCGCCACCGCGCTGCGTGCTGCCGGAGCTCGCAACGCTCGGTGGGAGGTGCGGAACGAGAGCGCCAGCATCTACGTGGACTACACGGTGGACTACCTCCCTGAACCAGGGCGTTGTCCGGGCCCAGTGGTCGGCCTAGCGGCCGCTCATGGAGGGCCGCAGTGGCTCATCACGTACGACCACGCTGGCGGACCGCGTGCCGAACCCATCCAGCGAACCGACGCGCGCTTGTCTGTCAACCAGTGCGTCGACTAGACGGGCCGCAGAGGGGCGGCGACGAGCTACCCCGCCTTGCGCAGCGCCCCGTACACCACGTTCATCAGCGCCTTGTACACGGCGGCCTGGAACTCGCTGTCGTCCAGGAACTTCTC